>DASWJX010000188.1:0-2621 GCA_036396915.1 Geopsychrobacteraceae bacterium
GCTACGGCCCCAGCAAGAAGCGCACCTGAAAGTCGTTCAGAGCCAGCTGCTGTGCTTGCCGCATCAGACCGGTGACATCGATCTGCACGTCGTTGCCGGCGTCGACAGCAAAGAGATCGAAGGCGAGCCCCCCCAGGGGAAACGAATCAAAATCCGCGGGGGCCAGGCCGAGCACCACCGAATATTCGACAAGGTCGAGCAGCACCGGTACCCTGGCGGCAAAATCGACGAAATCGACAAAGATCGTCAGGGTCGCGGACACGATGACGGCGTCGAGAGGGATCGCATCCTCGCCGGTCGAGCCGTCGAGGGGAAAATCGAGAAAGGCCCTGAATTCAGGTCGGTTGCCGGCGGCGCTGTCGATGCCGAAAAGCAGCGTGGAGGGCCCCTGGGTGATGATAAAGGAGCCGCTGAACCGGTCGAACTCGATATCGCCGTCGCTCGGCTGGTCGCTGAAGATCAGCGCCGTGAAGATTCGGGCATCGGCGGGGATGCGGTAGGCAACGCTCAACTCGGGCGCGGTGATCGCCACCGTCGGGTGGTCATCAATCCCCACCAGGCCGGGCCCGGTGATGATCACATGATCGTCTCCGCCGCAGCCGGACAAAAGCAGCAGGAAAAGACCGACGATGCCGAGCAACCCGTTGCTCCGCAGCTTGCGCATCCTCATCATGTCCGCCTCGCCTCTCTCCCCCCCGCTTGGTCATTGGCCGTCGCCGGCGCAGGTCCCGGTGACCCGTCACCGCCTTCCGGCGGCGCCGGAAACCGGACCCTTTTGTCCAGTATAATACGTTGTGCCCCGGCGTCACCAGTCCGCCGCGACACTCTTCTCCGCACACCCGTCGCATAACATATTTTCCGGAATCCCGCCGGTAACGTTCCCATTCGTGATTCCGGCTATATAATAAGGCTGAGAGCCGACCGGCGCAGCGCACCGGAGCGAAGCAGCGACCGGCTTGAGGACCGGACAGATCAATCACCCTTCAATGCAAAGGAGACCCTGCCATGCTGACGTTTATCATGCTGACCCGCCTTTCCTCTGATGCCCTGCACTCGCCAAAATCCCTGGAAGAACTTGAGCAGCAGATCATGAAGCAGATCCATTCCGAATGCCCTCAGGTGAAATGGGTCCACAATTACGCGGTCCTGGGCGGCTGCGATTATCTCGATATCTTCGAGGCCCCCGACCTGGAAACGGCCATGAAGGTGTCCACCATCATCCGCACCTACGGTCATGCAAATACCGAAATCTGGTCCGCCAAAGACTGGAAGGGCTTCAAGAAAATCATCCGGGATTTACCTGGCGGCAAAAGCTATATGCCGAGCGGCAAAGGGTGATGGCGTCGCAATAAGTCCGCCCTACCCGACCCTCATGGTGCGGGGCCTGCCCCTTCGCAACGGCAGCCCCTGCCGCCAGCGGCGCGGCGCTAAAAAAAAATCCGCACCCCGAAACCCTCCCGCCGGCGCCCGCCAGGCCCCATCCATCGGCCGCGGCGGGCGCGATCCGCGGACCGGATGCTCCGCTTCCGAAGCCGGAAATCCGGGAAATCCTCGCTATACTTTAAATCAGACCCAAGGACTCACACCGGCCCGGGAGATTAGTTATGGCTCAGACGAAAAAAACCAAGGACGACGGTTCGCTGCTGTTCCACCTTCAGGCGATTAAGCAGGGAAAACGCCGCTTTGAGAACGCCTTTCAAAGTGTGGCGCGCATGATCCTTTCCCAGCCGATCGAAAAGGTGGTGGTCAACGGCCGACCGACCTACGATTTCCAGATTTTCCGCACCGGCGGCAAGCACACCATCGGCATGTATGACGAACTGAACAGTTTCGTTTCCTTCGTCAAGGATGCCGCCGAGGGGGGCAGTTCCAAGGAGATGGCCTATGTGCTGGTCGGCGAACCGGGCAACGGCAAGACCTTCTTTGTCGAGTACCTCTGCGCCAAGTACCGGGAGTTCCTGCAGCAGGAAGGCAATCGCAAGTACACCTTCCGCTTTACCGGCATGGATCAGCTGGGCAGCTACGGACGGATCACCAGCATCGAGTCGCAGACCTACGAAGATCCGATGATTCTGGCGATGAATCTGGGCGAGACGGCAGACGAAAGCCGGAAGCTGCTGGCCAAGGAGTTCGGCTTCAGCGACCGGCAGATCGAGACCTTCTGGGAAAATTATCGGCCCATGGGCGCCTGCAGCGGCTATATTCTCGATGATCTGCGTCGGCATACCGGCGGCAAGCGCGACCAGCTGCTCAAGCAGATCGAGATCATCCCGGTGCCGCTGACCGAAAGCCTGGGCACGGTGACCGGCAAGTACGCGGCCAAGGACAAGATCACCTCGTCGGCCGTCGACCTGCTCGGCGAGGAGTCGATCCAGCGCCTGCTGCACCTCACCGACACCAACAACCCCTACCGTTTCGACCTGCGCCGCGGCGCCCTGGCGCGGGTGGCCGGCGGCGGCATCCACTTCTCCGACGAGATTTACAAGAACAAGAAGGATCTGGTGCAGGTCTACCTGGGGGTGATCCAGAACCGGCTGATCGAGATCGACGGCTACAAGTGGCCGATCGATACCCTGATCATCGCCACCAGCAACAACTCGGAATTCAACCGTTTCCTGTCG
>DASWJX010000189.1:0-1800 GCA_036396915.1 Geopsychrobacteraceae bacterium
TTCCTTGAACCGGAACCTGATCCTGAGCCACGCGGTCGGGACCGGACCGGCGCTTCCCGGCGAGGTGGTGCGGGCCGCCATGCTGATTCGGGCCAATACCCTGGCGAGCGGTTATTCCGGGGCACGACCTGAGGTGGTGGAGACGTTGCTGGCAATGCTCAACCGCGGGGTGACGCCGGTCGTGCCCTCGCAGGGGTCGCTCGGTTCGTCCGGGGATCTTACGCCGCTGGCCCACCTGGCGCTGGTTTTTACTACCGACGCTGCCGACCTGGAGGGTGAGTCTGGCTGGGCGGAATACGGAGAGGCAGGCAGCGTACTGAGCGGGAAAGCGGCGATGGCTGCGGCCGGCATCCCCCGCCTGATTCTCGGCCCGAAGGAAGGACTGGCGCTGAACAACGGGGCCACCTTCTCGGCGGCGATCGCCGCGCTGGCGGTGGCGGACTCCGAGCATCTTTGCGAGGTAGCCGAGGTCTCGTTGGCGATGAGCCTGGAAGCGCTGGCGGGCGTCTCTGCCGCGTTCGACGAGCGCCTGCACGCCGCCCGCCGCCATCCCGGCCAGATTGCGGTGGCGGAACGGGTGCGGCAGCTGACCGCCGGCAGCACGCTGCTCGACTCGCAGGGTCGAGTGCAAGACGCCTACTCGCTGCGCTGCGCGCCGCAGGTTCAGGGCGCCGCCCGCGACACCCTGGCGCACGTCCGGGAGGTAGTCTCGCGGGAGATCAACGCCGCCACCGATAACCCCTTGCTGTTTGGGCCAGGGATTGCACTCTCTGGGGGCAACTTCCACGGCGAACCGGTCGGCATGGCGATGGATTTCCTCAGCATTGCCCTATCCGAGATCGCGGCCATCGCCGAGCGGCGCATCTTCCGGCTGACGGACGGGCGGCTGAGCGGCGGCCTGCCGCCGATGCTGGTGGACCATCCCGAGGCAGCCGGGCTGAATTCCGGCCTGATGATGGCGCAATACGCGGCCGCCTCCCTGGTGCTGGAGAACCAGACTCTGGCCGGCCCGGATTCGGTGCGCTCGCTGCCCGCCTCAGCCGAGCAGGAAGACCACAACGCCAACTCGATGACCGCCGCCCGCCACGCCCGGCAGATCGTTACGAACGCCGGCCACGTGCTGGCTATCGAAGTGTATTGCGCCGCCCGGGCGCTCGACCTGCGCTTGCGGCAGCGCCCGGAAGCCAGGCCCGGGGCAGGCGTGGCCGCCGCCCATGACCAGGTGCGGGCTGCCGTTCCCTACCGGGCCGGAGATACCTGGTGGGGGCCGGAGATCGAGGCGGTGCACAGCCTGGTATGGAGCGAGCAGTTTATCGGAGCAGTGCGGGCAACCATTGACGGCTCACCGGTCTTTTGATAGAATAATGTAGACCGAGTTAGTCTAAAAGAAAACCTTATCCATTACAGGATGTTAACGAGGAAAATTCGATGCTTCTTGAACAGACCCAGACAAACCAGATCAACCTGACACAGGCGGCAGCGGAAGCGGTGCGGGATTTGCTTGCGAAGCGCAACCTGGAAGACTACGCCCTGCGTGTCTTCGTCCAGGGCGGTGGCTGCTCCGGCTTCCAGTATGGGATGGCGCTGGATAACAATTTCCGCGAGGAAGACGCCGTTTTTGAAAACCGCGGCATCAAAGTAATTATCGATGAGGTCTCCATCAACTACCTGAATGGGGCCACGATCGACTACGTCGACGAGCTGATGGGCAGCGGTTTCAAGATCGAGAACCCGAACGCGGTGTCTGCCTGCGGCTGTGGGAGCTCCTTCCGTACCAAGGACTCTGCCGAGGCGACGGAG
>DASWJX010000190.1:0-2828 GCA_036396915.1 Geopsychrobacteraceae bacterium
TGCCGGTTTCTCCCGACCGATGATTGCTGTAGAATCACGACTGACGTGACCGATCAACTCGGAACGCAAGTGCTCTTCGATCAGCGCATCGTGAACCAAGGTTCCCATGCCTGCGGCGGCGAACTCAGCAAAGGCCCGAGAGAATGTTGACTCGGAGGGAACATCTTGCCGTTTCGAGAACCCGCAGATCATCCGTAGGTTCGGCGTACTCAGTAACTCGTTTCGTAACGACCTGGTGTGCTGATATTTTAAAACCGCCTTGGCAATAAACGCCCGGGCGACCGCTTCACGCTCCTTGATCGGGCGTCCCAGCCATTGACGGCTGGCGCTGACTGGGACGTGCTTTTCAATCTTAACCAGCTCAAGGATCTTGACCAGGCGCTTCTCCGGTTCCGTCAGTGGAAGCGGGAGGCACTCGTCAAGATGAGGGAACAGGCTTTGCTGTACTGTTTCCATTAACCATGATATTTTGGACTTGAGCTTCATTGGCAGCCTCCTGACTATTATTTGGCGTCGCAACCTAATAATATCAGTTAGTTGCCCTTGAAGCTCTTCTTTTTTTACTGCCATGTTGAGTATATTCAAAATATTGAATGTACTTTTGCAAGAGGCTCAAGTGACAAGTGAATAGTTATGTATAAAAAATCGGGGGACGATGCTGACCGCAAGGAGAGCGCAATGCCGCAGGTGACGGATGTTGTATTCGATGTCGGACGGGTGCTGATCGATTTCAGCTACGAGCGGCTGGTCACAGTGCTCCGCCGTCAGGGCGCCGCGGTCGCCACGGTTGACCAATTCACCGCAGCGGTCGACCTGATCCCCTACGAACAGGGCCGCATCTCCGATCGCCAGTTTCTCGCCAATCTCAATGCCCTGCTGAGCGAACCCCTGCCTGAAGCGGAACTGATTGCCGCCTGGAACGATCTGTTCACGCCGATCGATGCGATGCTCGAACTGGCTGCCGGGTTGAAATCAAGCTGCGGTGTTTACCTGATCTCCAATACCAGCAATCTGCACTGGCGGCACCTGCTGCACACCTATCGTCTGGCCGATATCTGTCACGGCTACCTGGCCTCGTACCAGGTGGGGGCGATGAAGCCCGATCCGAAGATCTTTTCCGCGGCCCGCGAGCGTTTCGGCCTGGTGCCGGGGCAGACGGTATTCATCGACGATATGAAGGGGAATGTCGATGGCGCCGTCGCCTGCGGCTGGCTGGGCATTCACCATCGTTCGGTGGTCGAGACCCGGCGCCGGGTCTCGGCTTTGACCGGGATCGAGATTCAGACCCTGCCGTAGCCCGGACTTTTTGCGACGCCATCAAAGGATTTCCATGCACTGGTCACCGGCCAAACTGCTGCGCGTGTTCCTGCCCTTTGCGCTCGGTTACTTTCTGTCCTATCTCTACCGCACGGTCAATGCGGTTATCGCCCCCGATCTGGTCAACGATCTGGGGCTGGCGCCGGTCGATCTCGGCCTGCTGACCTCGGCCTATTTTCTCAGCTTTGCCGCATTCCAGTTGCCCCTGGGGCTGCTGCTCGACCGTTTCGGTCCGCGCCGGGTCGAGGCCGGTCTGCTGCTGTTCGCCGCCCTGGGGGCGGTTCTTTTCGGTCGGGCCGAAACCCTTGGCGGCCTGCTGCTCGGCCGGGCGCTGATCGGCCTGGGGGTTTCCGCCTGCCTGATGGCCGCCTTCAAGGCCTTCGTCATCTGGGTTCCCGCCGAACGGCTGCCGATGGCCAACGGTGTGCAGATGGTCTCCGGCGGGCTCGGCGCCCTGATGGCGACGGTGCCGGTCGAAGCCGCCCTGCAGGTCACCGACTGGCGGATGGTATTCATCGGTCTCGGTCTGTTGACCCTGCTGGCGGCGGCGGCCGTCTTCTTTATCGTTCCGGAACAGCCGGCGGCGCCCAGCGGGGAAAGCCCGAGGCAGCAGCTGCGCGGCATCGCCGACATCTTTGCCAGCCGTTTTTTCTGGCGCCTGGCGCCCTGGGCGATTATTGCCCAGGCTACCTACCTGGCGGTGCTCGGCCTCTGGTCCGGTCCCTGGCTGCGCGATGTCGCCGGCTACGATCGGGATGCCGTGGCGAACAGCCTGTTTCTGATCGCCCTGGCGATGATCGTCGGCTACTTCAGCTTCGGCGCACTGGCGGAACGGCTCAGCCGGCGCGGCATCAAGCCGCTGACGGTGGCCGTCCGCGGCATGTCCGCATTCATCCTCGTCCAGGGGTTGCTGCTCGTCGCGCGCCCGCCGCTGACGATCCCCCTGTGGCTGCTGTTCAGCGGCTTCGGGACCGCCGGGATTCTCCCCTATGCGGTCCTTGCCCAGCATTTTCCCGCCCGGCTTTCCGGCCGGGCCACCACCGCCCTCAACCTGCTGGTCTTCGTCGCGGCCTTCGTCGCGCAGTGGGGCATCGGCGCGATCATCGGCATCTGGCCCGAGACGCCTGCCGGCGGCTATGATCCGGCAGGCTACCGGGCCGCCTTCGGCCTGCTGGTGGTACTGCAGGTCATCGCCGCCGGCTGGTTCATGTCGGAACCCAGGACCGCACCGGACCAACAGAAACACGACTGAGCAACCGCCGCACCGGAGCATTCCGTTTGTCTGGCAATAGCTGACATTTTCGGTCAGATATTGATCCAGGTCATGTTTCGCCTGCCCTTACTCGTTTATGCTGACCCCAACAAACAACGTATATGCAACTTGGGATTGCCGCTATCGGCAGCAACGGTGAAAGGAAAACTGAGATGAAGACGGACATCAAGACCGATGTGACCCGGGTCATGGTCGATGAACATCAACTGATTCTGCGCATGATCGCACTGGTGGAGAA
>DASWJX010000191.1:0-10068 GCA_036396915.1 Geopsychrobacteraceae bacterium
GATATCTGGGCCTGGTGCCTGATGCCGAACCATAGCATGTTCACCTGATTGCAGTCCCCGAAACCGAAGAGGGCCTGGCTCGCGCCATCGGCGAAACTCACCGTCGCTACACCCGCCGCATCAATTTTCGTGAAGGCTGGCGTGGCCACCTCTGGCAGGAACGCTTCGCTTCCTTTGTCATGGACGAATCGCATCTCGTTGCCGCGGCTCGTTACATCGAGATGAACCCGGTCGCGGCGGGTATCGTTGAATACGCAGAAGATTATCCCTGGAGCAGCGCCCGTGCGCACCTGACCGGCCAGGACGACGATCTGGTGAAAGCGCACCCTCTGCTTGGGCGGGTTGACGATTGGAAAAGCACTCTGACTCTTTCCGATGAGGAGGAGAGCAGGCTGTTTAAGCGCCATGAGAAGACCGGAAGGCCTTTGGGGCTGGAATCTTTTGTCGATGATCTGGAACGTAGACTGGGCCGTGTTCTGAGGCCGCAAAAGCCGGGGCCGAAAAGGAACAGGAGAGGATAGGTAGACTGTCCCCCGGAATAGACCGAGGCCCACCCTGGGCGGCCGTCGACCCTCCCCGCGTTGCTTGCTTTTAGCTGGAAAATGCGTATAATCTGCGAGTTTATCCGTGGTGGCGGGTTTCCGACCGGCACCGGTCTTTTTTTCGATCGATACAGGAATGCAAGCTCATGCGCTACAGCCAATATTTTTTGCCGACTCTCAAGGAAAATCCGGCCGACGCCGAAGTCGTCAGCCATCAGTTGATGATGCGCGCCGGGATGATCCGCAAGGTGGCCGCCGGGATCTACAGCTACCTGCCCTTCGGCCTGCGGGCGATCCGCAAGGTCGAACAGATCGTGCGCGAGGAGATGAACCGCGCCGGGGCCATCGAGCTGCTGATGCCGATGGCCAACCCCGCCGAGCTCTGGCAGGAGTCGGGGCGCTGGGATTATTACGGCAATGAACTGTTGCGCTTCAAGGACCGCCATCAGCGCGATTTCTGCATGGGCCCGACCCACGAAGAGGTGGTGACCGATATCGTGCGCGGCCACGTCAAATCTTACCGGCAGCTGCCGGTCAACCTTTATCAGATTCAGACCAAGTTTCGCGACGAGGTCCGTCCCCGCTTCGGCCTGATGCGCGGTCGGGAATTCATCATGAAGGACGCCTACTCCTTCGATACCAGCGAGGAAGGCGCCAACCGCAGCTACCAGAAGATGCGCGAGGCCTACTGCCGGATCTTCGAGCGTTGCGGCTTGAAATACCGCATGGTCGAGGCCGACTCCGGGGCCATCGGCGGCTCCTTCAGCCATGAATTCATGGTGCTGGCCGCTACCGGCGAGGACGTGGTGATCAGTTGCGAATCCTGCGCCTACTCGGCCAACATCGAAAAGGCCGTGGTCGTCGATCGCGGCGAGATGCCGCAGGAACCGCTCAGCGAGCTGGAGCGGGTGGTGACCAGGGGGGCCCACACGGTGGCCGATGTCTCGCAGATGCTCAACCTCAAGCCGAGCCAGATCGTCAAGACCATGCTGGTGATGGCCGACGCCGAGCCGGTGGCGGTACTGATCCGCGGCGATCATGAGCTGAATGTTGCGAAAATCAAGAACCTGCTCGGGGCCTCGGTGGTGGAGCTGGCGACGCCGGAGCAGATCGCCGCCGCCACCGGCGGACCGGTCGGTTTCTCCGGTCCGATCGGTCTGAAGGTGCCGATCTATGCCGACAACGCGGTCAAGTACCTGCGCAATTTCGGCGTCGGCGGCAACGAGAAGGATATTCATCTGGAAGGCGCGAATCTGGACCGGGACTTCCAGGTCACGCAGTTCGCCGACCTGCGCGATGCCGCCGAAGGGGACGCATGCCCCCACTGCGGCGGCCGTTATTCGCATACCCGCGGCATCGAAGTCGGCCATATCTTCAAGCTCGGCACCAAGTATTCCGAAGCGATGAAGGCCACCTTCCTCGATGCCGACGGCAAGGCCAACGATATCATCATGGGCTGTTACGGCATCGGCATCGGCCGGACGGTGGCCTCGTCGATCGAACAGAACCATGATGCCGACGGCATGATCTGGCCGATGCCGATCGCGCCGTTCCAGGTGCTGGTCACCATGCTCAATCCCAAGGACGAGGCGGTCCGCGACGCAGCGGAACGGCTCTACCAGCAGCTGCAGGAGGCCGGTATCGAGGTTTTGCTCGACGATCGCGACGAACGGCCGGGGGCCAAATTCAAGGATGCCGACCTGATCGGCATCCCGTTGCAGGTCACGGTCGGGGCGCGCGGTCTCAAGGAGGGGCAGCTGGAGCTCAAGCAGCGGGCCGGCGGCGAAAAGGCGCTGATTGCCGTCGAGCGGATCGCGGAGGAATTGCGCAAGCGGGTTGCCGCTGCCCTGGCGGCCGCTTAGCGTGCCCCGCTTGGGCGCATGTCACTTTTCCGGTCGAGGACCAAAGGTCGAGGATGGAGCCACTCAAGATTGATTCTCAGGGGCAGCTCAAGCTGCCCGCGGAGTTGGCCAGGCAGCTGGGAGGGGATGCGCTGACCGTGCTGTCCGCTTCGGCCCGCCATCTGCTGCTCGGACGGGCCGATGAGCAGAACCCGGTCGCCTTGACCGGGCTGCTCGGCGATATCGTGCTGCCCGATCTGCTCTCCTTTTTCAACATGTTCCGCAAGACCGGGATTCTCGGTTTTACGCTGGAGGGGGGCGAGAAAGCCCTCTATTTCCTGAAGGGCGAAGTGGTCTTCGCCTCCAGCACCTTCGCCCACGAAGAGCTGGGAGAGATCCTTTTTTCCCTCGGCAAGGTCGAGCGCGATGCCTTGCAGCACGCCCGGCAGATAGCCGCCGGACGGGCGCCCCTCGGCAAGGTTCTGGTCGAGCGCGGCGCGGTATCCGCCCAGGACCTCTGGCAGGCGGCCCGGACTCAGGTGGAGGGCATCGTCTACGATCTGTTCGCCTTCGAGCGGGGCAGCTTCTCCTTTCAGCCGAAAACCCTCGACCAGGAGAAAATCGTCCGGCTGTCGATGAGCACCCAGAACCTGATCATGGAGGGACTGCGTCGGCAGGACGAGCACGCCCTGTTCCTGCGCAAGATCATCTCTCTCGATTACTACCCCGCCGGCACCGGCCGGCAGCTCGCCGCTCTGTCGCCGGCCGAGGAAAAGTTCCTTGCCTGCGCCCGCTCCGGGCGGCTCAACGCCCGTGATCTGTTCCGGCGGGTCGGCCTGCATGAATTCGACGGCATGCGCACCCTCTATAACCTGCTGGACAAAGGCGGGCTGCAGATGGAGGAGCGGCCGGCGACGGAAGTCGGTGGTGATCTCGGGCAGATATTGAAGATCTACAACAGCGTCCTCAGGGCGATCCATGCCCGGGTCTCGGTGAAGGTCCCCGGCTTTGCCGAGGAGGTCAGGTCGTTTCTGCATGATCTGCCGCAGCCGTTCTCCTTTGTCTTGCGCGATGTCGGTCTGCTGGAGGACGGCAGTCTTGACGGGCAGCGGATGGTGGCCAATCTTGAAGGTCTGGAAGAGGGGGATAAGAAGAAATTGCTGGCGGATGCCTTGAGCGAGCTGGTCTTTATGGAGTCGATGGTGGTCCGCCGTGAACTGGATACTCCACAGGCCCAGCCGCTGATAGCGCGGGTCCAGGAAATCACCAGTCGGGTCAAGAGTTTGATAGGGAGGCACGAGTAGATTCATGAGTGGAAGAAGCGAAGCGCAAAAGAGGCTGATTTTTGCCCTGGATGTCGACGATTTCGCCCAGGCGCGGTCCTGGGTGGAACAGCTTCACGACCAGGTCGGACTGTTCAAGATCGGCAAGCAACTCTTCACCAGGTGCGGTCCCGATGTGGTGCGCATGGTCCGCGAGCGGGGCGGCGAGGTGTTTCTCGATCTGAAGTATCACGATATCCCCAACACCGTCGCCAAGGCGGCGGTCGAGGCCTGCAAGCTCGGCGTGCGGATGTTCAACGTGCATGCCCTCGGCGGCCTGGAGATGATGCGGACCACCGTGCAGGAGGTCAACGCCTACTGTACGGCCAACAACCTCGAACGGCCGATCATGCTGGCGGTGACGATCCTCACCTCCTCCACCGAGGAGACCCTGAGGCAGGTCGGCATCGATCGCCCGGTGACCGAAATGGTGCCGCGGCTGGCCGCGCTGGCCCAGCAGGCGGGCTGTGACGGCGTGGTCGCCTCGCCGCAGGAGGTGGAGCTGATCCGGGCCGTCTGCGGCGCTGATTTCCATATCGTCACCCCCGGCGTGCGTCCGGCCTTCGCCGCGCTGGACGATCAGAAGCGGGTCACCACCCCGGCCGCCGCCATCGCCGCCGGAGCCAGCCACCTGGTCATCGGCCGGCCGATCTCCGCCGCCGCCGACCCCCGCCAGGCCGCCGCTCTGATCCTTGAAGAGATGGCGGATGCACTGCGACGCTGATGGCTGATTTTCTCTACGGGATCAATCCGGTCAGCGAAGCATTGAGCGGCCGGGGGCGCAAGCCGCTGGAACTGATCGTCGCCCGCGGCAAGCAGTCCCCGCGCCTGGCGGCGCTGCTCGATCAGGCGCGCGCCCTGAAGATTCCGCTCAGCACCCGCGAACGGCACGACCTTGACCGTCTGGCCGGACACGACCACCATCAGGGGGTGCTGCTGCGCCTCGAACCGTTCGTCTATGCCGAACTCGGCGCGCTGCTCGAGCGCTGGCGGCAATCGGCGCGCCCGGCCTTCTTCCTGCTGCTCGACGGCATCACCGACCCCCACAACCTCGGCGCCATCCTGCGCAGCGCCGAAGTCGCCGGTTGTCACGGCGTCATCCTCGCCAAGGACCGCGCCTGCCCGGTGACCCCGGTGGTGGAGAAGACCGCCGCCGGCGCCCTGGCCCATCTGCCGCTCTGTCAGGTGACCAACCTGGCGCGCACCCTGGAACTGCTGCAGAAGGAGCATATCTGGTGTTACGGACTGGCCGGGGATGAGGGGGCGCAACCCCTCTTCCGCAGCGATCTGAGCGGCAATCTGGCCCTGGTGGTCGGCGCTGAAGGGAAAGGGCTGCGGCCCAACGTCCGCAAGCACTGCGACGGACTGCTCTCGATTCCGATGCACGGCAAGCTCGGCTCGCTGAATGCTTCGGTGGCGGCGGCGGTGGCGCTGTTCGAGGTGGTGCGGCAGGGAGAGGCCAGGCCGTTGCCCTGAGGAGTTTGCGCCGCAATGCAACGCTGCGAACCGGCGGCAGGCATTTGTGGAGAAGGATGAGCGATGCTGATCATCGGTGCCGATACCGGCGGCACGTTTACCGATTTTATCTGGCAGGACGGCAACCGGCAGGGGGTGCACAAGCGGTTGTCCACGCCGCACAACCCGGCCGAAGCGGTGCTGGCCGGGCTGCGCGAGATCGCCGGGAACAAACCGTTCCAGCTGGTGCACGGTTCGACGGTGGCCACCAATGCCCTGCTGGAGAAAAAGGGCGCCCGCACCGCGCTGATCACCAACCGCGGCTTCGAGGATATTATCGAGATCGCCCGCCAGAACCGGCCCGAGCTTTACGCTTTGCAGGTCAAGAAGATTCCGCCGCTGGTCCCGCCGCGGGATCGCTTCGGCATCCCGGGACGGGTCGATCACGCGGGCGCTATCAGTGAAGACGTCAGCGCAAAGGAGTTGGCGCCGCTGCTGATGAAACTCAAAAAGGAGCGGTTCGAATCGATTGCCGTTTCGTTGCTGTTCTCCTTTGCCAACCCCGCGCACGAACTGCTGCTGGCCAAGGTGCTGGCTCCGCTCCGGCTGCCGATCTCCCTCTCCCACCAGACTTTGGCCGAATTCCGCGAATACGAACGCACCTCCACCACCCTGATCAATGCCTATGTCGCGCCGAAGATGGATACCTATCTCGGGGAACTGGAGCAACGGTCCGGGGCACAGCGCTTTCGCATCATGCAGTCGAACGGCGGCTCGATCTCTGCCGCGACCGCACGGCGCGAATCGGTGCGGACCATCCTTTCCGGTCCCGCCGGCGGCGCGGTGGGGGCCGCGGCGATCGGCCGCCAGTGCGGCCAGGCGAAACTGATCGGTTTCGATATGGGCGGCACCTCCACCGATGTCTGCCTGATCGACGGCAAGCTGCCGTTGACCACCGAATCGACCATTGCCGGTTACCCGGTGAAGGTGCCGATGATCGATATCTACACCGTCGGCGCCGGCGGCGGCTCCATCGCCCGGCTGGATCGGGGCGGTTCGCTGCAGGTCGGCCCGGAGAGCGCCGGGGCCGATCCGGGACCGATCTGTTACGGCAAGGGGGAACAGCTGACGGTCACCGATGCCAACCTTTATCTGGGACGGCTGATCCCGGATCATTTTCTCGGCGGCGGCATGCAGCTGGACGTCGCCAGGGTCAGGCGCCGGATGGAGAGCTTTGCCGGCGAACTGCAGCTCGCTCCGGAGGCGGCCGCGGAGGGGATTCTGGCGGTGGCCAACGCCACCATGGAGCGCGCGATCAGGACCATCTCCGTCGAGCGGGGCCATGATCCGCGCGAATTCTGTCTCTTCGCCTTCGGCGGCGCGGCCGGCATGCATGCGGCGGAACTGGCGCGGCTGCTGCAGATCCCGCGGGTGATGATTCCGACCGCGCCCGGCATTCTGTCGGCCTACGGCATGCTGCAGGCCGACGTGATCAAGGATTATTCGCAGACGGTGATGCTGGCCGAAGCGGAGACCGATTTTCGCCGGCTGCGCGCTTCGCTCGCGCCGCTGGAGGAACAGGCGCGCCGCGATCTGCTGGCGGAAGGGGTGGCGGCGGAGCGGATCGAGCTGCAACCGCTGCTCGATATGCGCTATGTCGGTCAGTCTTTTGAGCTGCTGGTCGCGCTGGAGGAAGCTTTTGTCGCCGGCTTTCATCGTCGCCACCGCCAGGTCTACGGCTACTGCAACGAGCAAAACCGGGTGGAGATCGTCACGCTGCGCCTGCGGGCCTTCGGTCGCCCGCGCCACCGGCAGCTGCCGGCGGTGGCGCGGGGCGGCGCCGCCCCGCCGGCCGCATCCCGGCTCGGCATGGCGCCGGTGGTCTTTGCCGGGCTCAGTCATGAAACGCCGCTCTTCGAACGCGCCAAGCTGGAGCACGGCAACCGCATCGCGGGTCCGGCGATTCTGGTCGAGTACAGTTCAACCCTCGTACTGCCGCCGGACTGGTCGTTGCAGGTCGATCCCTGCGGTCATCTGCTGATGGACGCGCCGGGAGACCGGTCATGAACGTCAATCCGATCCTGCTGCAGGTTTTTCGCAACCGTTTCGTCGCCATCGCCGAGGAGATGGGCGTCACCCTGGGCCGGACCGCCTTCTCCCCGAATATCAAGGAACGCCGCGATTACTCCTGCGCGGTCTTTGACGTGCGGGGCGATATGGTCGCCCAGGCCGCGCATATCCCGGTCCATCTCGGCTCGATGCCGCTCTCGGTCAAGGCGGCCATCAGCGAGGTGCCGATGCGACGGGGCGATATGGTGATGCTCAACGACCCGTTTCGGGGCGGCACCCATCTGCCCGATATCACCCTGGTGGCCCCGGTTTTTATCGACTCCGGGGAAAAGCCGGCCTTCTACGTCGCCAACCGCGCCCACCACGCCGATGTCGGCGGCATCAGCCCCGGGTCGATGCCGGTTGCCACCAGTATTTTTCAGGAAGGGCTGATCATTCCGCCGACCCGGCTGGTGGCGGGCGGGGAGCTTGACCGCAACCTGCTCGGCTTGCTGCTGCGCAACGTGCGGACCCCGCAGGAGCGGGAGGGGGATTTCGCCGCCCAGGTGATGGCCAATCTGATCGGCGTCGAGCGCTCCGTGCAACTGGTCGAAAAGTACGGCTTTGCCGAGGTCGATCGCTATGCCGGCCATCTCAACGATTATGCCGAGCGGATGATGCGCCAGACGATCGCTGCGATCCCCGATGGCCGCTATGGTTTCGAGGACTGGCTCGATTCCGACGCGTTTTCCGAGCAGCCGGTTCCGCTGCGGCTGGAGCTGCGGATCGACGGCGAGCGGGCCTGCCTCGACTTCAGCTCCAGCGCACCCCAGGTGGCCGGCAGTGTCAATGCCGTTTATGCCATCACCCTTTCGGCGGTGCTCTACTGTTTTCGCTGCCTGATCCGCGAAGACGTGCCGACCAATGCCGGGATCGCCCGCCCGCTGGAAATCGTCACCCGGCCCGGCACCGTGGTCGATGCCCGGTTTCCGGCGGCGGTTGCCGGGGGGAACGTGGAGACCAGTCAGCGGATCGTCGATCTGGTGCTCGGCGCCCTGGCGCAGGCGCTCCCGGACCGGATTCCGGCGGCCAGCCAGGGGACGATGAACAACACCACCATCGGCGGGATCGATCCGCGTACCGGCCAGCCGTACAGCTATTACGAAACGCTGGCCGGGGGCTGCGGGGCCGGCAGTTCCATGGATGGCGCCAGCGCGGTGCACTCACACATGACCAACACGCTGAACACGCCGGTCGAGGCGCTGGAGTATGCCTATCCGTTGCGGGTGACGCAGTATGCCGTGCGCCGCGGTTCCGGGGGGAGCGGTTTGCAGCGTGGCGGCGACGGACTGGTGCGGGAAATCGAACTGCTGGCCGATGCCGAGGTGACGGTTCTTTCGGAACGGCGAAGTACCGGGCCGTACGGGCTTGCCGGCGGGGCGGCCGGCCGGCCCGGTAAAAACCTGCTGATCGGCAAGGGCGGCCGGGCGCTGCAGCCCGGCACGTTTTCCGCTCAGCTCAAATCCGGAACCAGGCTGAGGATCGAGACGCCCGGCGGCGGCGGGTTCGGTCGCGAGTCGCGGGACTGATCGGCGGGTCGCGGGGGCCGGCCGTGGGTTCGTGCCCAAGCGGCACGGCCGCTTTCGGCGGACTGCAGGGAAAAGCCGGCGGAGCGGCCCGGATTTCGCCGATAACTGCCGATAACTGCCGATAACTGCTTGACAAGCCTCAGCCGATGCACTATAAGTTCTTCCCTGCTGTACGAGGAGATCGGTCCGGCTGAGGCGTTGATTTTTTTGCTTGCAATCGACAATCTACTGGGTTATAACTCCCGACTTGTGCTGGCGTAGCTCAACTGGTAGAGCAGCTGACTTGTAATCAGCAGGTTGCGGGTTCAATTCCTGTCGCCAGCTCCAGTTGACAACAGCGGTTTTTCAAGCTCGAAAGCAATGTAACTATGTGGTTCCCCTGGAGGGGTTCCCGAGTGGCCAAAGGGATCAGACTGTAAATCTGACGGCGTAGCCTTCGGAGGTTCGAATCCTCCCCCCTCCACCAATGAATACTCGCCGGATATAGGTTCGGCTGCTGTGCGCCAGGAGGCCGAAAGGCCGCAGGTACTGGGGCAGGGTCGTGCGGAGTCCAGGTTCTCGACACACGCATAGCGAAAAATTACATAGCAGGGCCAGGCAGGGATGTTTGGGCGGGAGTAGCTCAGCTGGCTAGAGCATCAGCCTTCCAAGCTGAGGGTCGCGGGTTCGAATCCCGTTTCCCGCTCCATTTACATCTCTTTCCGGCAGGTTGATGGTATAGGCTCACATAGCTCAGACGGTAGAGCACATCCTTGGTAAGGATGAGGTCATCGGTTCAAATCCGATTGTGAGCTCCACCATCATAAGGCCTTGCGGGATTTTTGCGTTTGTCTCCAGAAGTCATCAGGTCGAATAACGCACTGGTACATTTAAAAAGAAATCAACAGAAACAGGGAGGATCCAATTCATGGCTAAAGAAAAGTTTGAGAGGACAAAGCCGCACGTCAATATCGGGACCATCGGTCACGTTGACCACGGCAAGACGACTCTGACTGCTGCCATCACCAAGGTGCTGTGTGAGCAATCCGGCAAGGGCACGTTCAAGGCCTTCGATCAGATCGACAACGCTCCGGAAGAACGTGAGCGCGGCATCACCATCGCCACCGCCCATGTCGAGTACGAGACCGATAACCGTCACTATGCCCACGTTGACTGCCCCGGCCACGCCGACTACGTCAAGAACATGATTACCGGTGCCGCGCAGATGGACGGCGCGATCCTGGTCGTCTCCGCCGCCGACGGTCCGATGCCCCAGACCCGCGAGCACATT
>DASWJX010000192.1:0-10905 GCA_036396915.1 Geopsychrobacteraceae bacterium
GTACTACCTGTGGTGCCGGTATTGGATGAATCCAAAAGACCTGAGGGAACCGGCTGATTGTTCCATGTCAAAGAAGTTTCAGTCCAGGTGTCGTCACCAACAAAATGCAGTTCCTGGACGCGGTTGGTACCGGGGGGGTAAGCAGATAGAGCTCGAGCCTTGCTCCATCAATGGTGCATCCTGCCGGAACCGTGCTTAAGTTGAACTTCAAGAAAGACCGCTTATTTTTCCCACCGCTGTGGGATGTCACCTTCAGCTCGGTTTCATTTTTGACCTTGTCGGCATTTTGTTCCATAACATAAATATCGTCGGTAGGGAGCAGCACGCTTTCAGCTGCCCAAGAGAAGGGCACTCCCGTTAAAGTTATGATACTTACAAGAGATGCACACAAAGATGCCAATCTGAGTTTTTTACGGATCATTTTCTCCTCCTTTGATTTTTTTACATTGCCCAGGCTTTTTACACCCGCCGGAAAAATGTCATTCTCTCTTCCAGTCCATCCTCCCGCCTCCCTCCTTTCACCGGCGATCTGCCTCTTCCTCCATCCTCAGGCGGCGCTCCGGAAATCGCAGATGCTGGCCGCCACGCCCGTTTTCCCGCCGACCTCTTCCACGCGCAACACTTTACCCCGGCAGCAGAGGTGCATCGGTTCGCCGGGAAAGGCATAATCCAGCTCCAGAGAGAAGCAAAGGGACATCCCCGGAGTAAAGATCCGATCGGAGAAGAAATAGACTCCGGACGGGCTGACATCCCGAGTAACGCCGGATCCCGGATCCAGGTGCACCGGCACTTCTATCCGAATCCGCTTCGCAGTTCTTTTTGTCTCAAACATTTTCATCTCTCCATCCTATGTATTCCAAAGTCTAAAACCTTCTGACGAAAAGCAAATTAATCCGAGGATAAAGCTTTATATAACTTTAGATTTAGATTTGCTTGAAGGATAAAAGGGCAGGGGGAAGGGCAGGGGCGGACTCATCAGCGCTGCCGGAACAAGGTGAGAGATAGGAAAACAGGGCACATCAGGTTTCCCGGCAGGTTGCTGTATGAGAGATATAGCCTGTATAAAAGCCGGCAACAGCGGGTTGGAAGAAAGCGCATGCCTTGCAGTGAAGAATATCGAAACACCGTGTTCGGGAAAACCGCATGTACGGTTTGACGGGGGAGGGCAGGGTTGAAGGGATGTTTCTGGCCCTGTCGACCCGTTTGCGAAAATCGTTCGAGCGGCTGGCCTCGGTTTTTTTAAGGGGAGCTGTTCCGGTAAAGAAAAAGGGCCTCTTCAGCTGAAGAGGCCCTTTTCATTTTTTATGGTCGGAGCGAGAGGATTCGAACCTCCGACATCTTGGTCCCAAACCAAGCGCGCTACCAGGCTGCGCTACGCTCCGAAGGCCGATATCTCTAGCATGGCCGCCGGAAAAGTGCAACGGATATTTTCTGGCGGAGTTGCTGGTCAATAGCCGGGTTGTCCGCTACTATAAACAGAAACCCTGACCAGACATAAAGGATCTAACTATGCAGGATTGCACCTACCGGCCCGGACAGCAGTTGTTCGGTTTTTTGATTGAACAGGTCGACGCGCTCCCCGCGATCAATGCCAGCATGATTCGTCTGCGCCACGAGCGCACCGGCGCCCGCTTCATGCATCTCGATCGGGCCGACACGAATTGTCTGTTTTCCGTCGGCTTTCGCACCCCGCCCGAGGATTCGAGCGGGGTTGCCCATATCCTTGAGCATACCGTGCTGTGCGGCTCGCAGCGCTTCCCGGTGCGCGATCCGTTCTTCTCCATGCTCAAGCGCAGCCTCAACACCTTCATGAATGCCATGACGGCCAGCGACTGGACCATCTACCCGTTCTCCAGCCGCAATCGCAAGGATTTTCGGAATCTGCTGGACATCTACCTGGACGCGGCATTTTTCCCGCTGCTCAACGAGCGCGATTTCAGTCAGGAGGGGCATCGGGTCGAGTTCGAAAACCCGCAGGACAGCGAGTCGCCGCTGGTCTACAAGGGCGTGGTCTACAACGAGATGAAGGGGGCGATGTCCGACCCCTCTTCGCTGCTGTCGCGGCGTCTGGGCCGGGCCCTCTACCCGACCACGACCTACCGCCACAATTCCGGCGGGGAACCGGCCGACATCCCCAAACTGAGCTGGCAGCAGCTGCGTGATTTTCACGCCCGTTTTTATCATCCGAGCAACGCCTGGTTTTTCAGCTACGGCAGTCTCGACCTCGGGGAACATCTGCGTGTTATCGAAGACCGGGTGCTCAGCCGCTTCGAGCGGATCGAGCCGGACAGCAGCGTCCCCAGCGAGGTGCGCCTGACCGAGCCGCGGCAGGTGACCGAGAGCTATCCGCTGGATGCGGGGGAGTCGCTGGAGAAGAAGTCGCTGGTGCAGATCGCCTGGCTGGCCTGCGATATCGAGGACAGCTTCGAGCGCCTGGCGCTGACCGTGCTGTCCACCCTGCTGCTCGGCAATCCGGCGGCGCCGCTGTACCAGGCCCTGCTCGATTCCGGCCTCGGCGACAACCTGGCGCCGGGGACCGGCTACCAGGACGATAATCGCACCACCTATTTCGCCGCCGGTCTGCAGGGCACCGATCCGCAGCAGCTGCCCGCCATCGAAAAACTGGTTCTCGAAACCCTGGAAGCGACCGCCGCCAAGGGCTTCTCTGCGGAACGGGTCGAAGGGGTGCTGCATCGGCTGGAAATCGCCAACCGCGAAGTGACCGGAGACAGCTATCCCTATGCGCTGATTCTGCTGATGCGGCTGATCGGGTCCTGGATGCACGGCGGTGATCCGGTGACCGCGCTCAATTTCGAAGCGCATGTCGAACGGCTGCGGAAGGAACTGAAGGCCGGGCCGTTTTTTGAAAACCTGCTGCGCCGCACCCTGCTGGACAATCCGCATCGGGTCAGCCTGCTGCTGAAACCGGATACCGAACTCGGCCCGTTGCAGGAAGCTGAAACCAGGCGTGAGCTGGAAGCGTTGCGGGCCCGACTGAGCGCCGCCGACAGGGCCGAAATCCTGGCCCGCGCCGCCCAGCTCCAGCAGTCCCAGGAGGCGGAAGAGGATCTGTCCTGCCTGCCGACCCTGGAGCTGAGCGATATCGATCGCCAGGAGCAGGCGGTGCCCGTGGTCGAGGAGACGCTGCAGTCGGCACCGGTCTGCTGGTTCGATCAGCCGACCAACGGCATCGGCTTCGTGACCCTGAATTTCCCGCTGAGGAACCTGTCTCCCGAGCTGCTGCCCTACCTGCCGATCTTCTGCAGCCTGCTGACCCAGGTCGGTGCCGGAGAGCGGGATTATCTGCAGATGGCCGAACGTCTGGAAGCGGTCACCGGCGGCATCCAGGCCCGCACCTCGCTGCTGGAGACCCCGGACGATCTGGAGACGTTCGAGGCCGGTATCCAGGTGAAAGGGAAGGCGCTGCTGCGCAATCTTCCCGCCCTGTTCGAGTTGCTGGCCGACGTCTGCCTCGCTCCCGATTTTTCCGATCTCAAACGGCTGCAGACCGTTCTCAACCAGATCAAGATTTCGCTGGAGAACTCGGTCCCCGCTTCGGGGCATACCTACGCGGCCCGCAGCGCCGCGGCCTGTCTGACGCCGGTGGCCAGGCTGCGCGAGATGTGGTCCGGTCTGGAACAGGTGTCGATGGTGGTCAAACAGGCGGAGCAGCCGCTCGCGCAGTTGCAGGGGCTCGCGGACAACATGCAGGCGATTGCCCGCGCGCTCTTCTGCCGGGATCAGCTGCGGGCGGCCGTTGCCGTCGAGCGGGAGCATTTTACCGCTGCCCGCGCCCCGCTGGCGGCTTTTCTGGGGCTTCTGCCGAACGCTGCGCAAGCGGCCGATCAGGAGCTGGTCAAAGAACTGACTTCCGCCAGACGGCAGGGCCGGATCTGGTCGCTTCCGGTCAGTTATGTCACCAAGGTGTTTCGCGCCGTTCCGTATCGGCATCCGCACTCCGCCGCGCTGATGGTGCTGGCCAAACTGCTGCGGGCCGAGTATCTGCACCGGGAGATTCGCGAAAAGGGCGGCGCATACGGCGGCATGGCCAGCTATAATGCCGAGTCCGGTCTTTTCTCCTTGCTGTCCTATCGTGATCCGCATATCTTGCGGACTCTCAAGGTCTATGACGCGGCTGTCGACTGGGTGATCTCCGGGGATTTTTCCGATGAGTCGGTCAAGGAAGCGATTCTGGCCGTCTTCAGCGATCTGGACCGGCCGCTGTCCCCTGCCGGGCAGGCGGCCCAGGAATTTGCCAATCTGCGCCAGGGATTGACCCTGGAGATGCGCAACCAATTGCGCGGTCTGCTGCTGGCGGTGGATCGTCGGGCGTTGATCGGGGCCGCCGAAACCTATCTGCGGCAGGAAGCCGCCGACTGCGCGGTCTCGGTGCTGGCGGGTGAAGCGGCGCTGGAACGGGCCAACGCCGAACTCGGCGCCGCCGCGCTGGCAGTGCAGCGGATTTGAGCGTAATTCAGCAACCGCACAGCGGTTTTCAGGAAAGTTCAGAAACAATCATGCAGCAACATCAATTTTTTGCCACCGCCGCCAAAGGCTTCGAGGCCCTGCTGGTCAGTGAGCTTGTCGAACTCGGGGCGACGGATGTCCGCGAAGCGCGGGCCGGGGTCTTCTTTGCCGGTCCGCTGCCGATGGCCTACCGGGCCTGCCTCTGGTCGCGTCTGGCCAGTCGTATCCTTTTTCCGCTTGACGAGTTCGCGGCGCCGAACCCGGAGCAGCTCTACGCCGGAGTGCGCCAGATTGACTGGTCGGAACATCTGGCTGCCGACGGCAGTTTGGCCATCGACTGCAGCGTCAGCCAGTCGCAGATCAGCCATTCCCATTATGCCGCCCTCAAGGTCAAGGACGCGATTGTCGATCAGTTCCGCGAGCGCTCGGGGACGCGGCCGTCCATCGACCTGGAACGACCCGATATCCGGCTCAATCTGTACCTGCATCGCGACCAGGCCACCCTGGCCCTCGACCTGTCCGGCTCCAGCCTGCACCGCCGCGGTTATCGGCTCGACGGCATCCACGCCCCCCTCAAGCAGAATCTGGCCGCCGCGATCCTGATCCGGGCCGGCTGGCCGGAGATCGTCGCGCAGGGCGGGGCGCTGATCGATCCGATGTGCGGCTCGGGAACCCTGCCGGTGGAAGCGGCGCTGATGGCCACCGACACGGCCCCCGGCCTGCTGCGCGACTACTACGGTTTTTTCGGCTGGCAACAGTTCCAGCCGCAGGACTGGCAGCCGCTGCTCGACGAGGCGACCCGGCGCAAAGCCGCGGGACTGCAGCGCAAACTTCCATCGATCGCCGGCTATGATACCGATTCCCGGGCCATCCGCACCGCCTGGCAGCATGCCGAGCAGGCCGGCATGGACAAGCGGATCCATTTCGAAAAGCGGGCCGTAAACGGCATGGTCCCGCCGCCCGGCAGCCGCACCGGCCTGATCGTCGCCAACCCGCCCTACGGCGAGCGGCTGGGGGAGGAGCAGGAGCTGCGCAGCGTCTATAACCGGCTCGGGGAACGGATGGCCAGTCACTTCGCCGGCTGGAAGGCGGCGGTCATCACCTCCAACACCCAGCTCGGCCGCTGTATCGGCCTGCGCGCCGGCAAGATTCATACCCTCTACAACGGGGCGCTGAAGTGCCAGCTGCTGCAGTTCGAACTGTGCGCCGAGAACCGCTGGCAGTCGCTGGCCGAGGGCGCCGGGCGCAAATCGGCGATCCGCCAGCTTTCCCCCGGCGCCGAGATGTTCGCCAACCGCTTGCGGAAAAACCGCAAGAAGATCGAAAAATGGGCGCGCCGGGAAGCGATCGACTGTTATCGTTTGTACGATTCCGATCTGCCGGAATATGCCGTGGCGGTCGATATCTATGCCGATCAGGTGCACCTGCAGGAATATCAGCCGCCGAAGGAAATCCCGCCGGAGAAGGCCGAGGCGCGTCTGCTGGAGGTGGTGGCGGCCCTGCAGCAGGTGCTGGAGGTTGACGAAGAGCAGATTCACGTCAAGGTCCGGCGCCGGCAGAAAGGGACCAGCCAGTACGAAAAGCTCGACAAGCGGGGCGAACTGCTGGAGGTCAACGAAGGTAACTGCCGGTTCCTGGTCAATCTGAGCGACTACCTCGATACCGGGCTGTTCCTCGATCATCGCGCCACCCGCCAGCTGCTGCAGCAACTGGCGCAGGGGAAACGCTTCCTCAACCTGTTCGGCTACACCGGAGCGGCCAGCGTGCATGCGGCCATGGGCGGCGCCAGCGCGACCGTCACGGTCGATATGTCGCGAACCTACCTGGACTGGGCGCGAAAAAACCTGGCCCTCAACGGCTTCGACGGTCCCGAGCATCGCCTGATCCAGGCCGATTGCCTGGCCTGGCTGGAAGAGGCCGAAGCGGGTTACGATCTGATCTTCCTCGATCCGCCGACCTTCTCCAATTCCAAGGGGATGGCAGGCACCTTCGACGTGCAGCGCGACCATGTCCCGCTGCTGCAAAAGGTCGCGGCCCTGCTCGATCCCGGCGGCACGCTGATCTTTTCCAACAACGCCAGAACCTTCAAGCTCGACCGCGAGGCCCTGCCGGGGCTGGAGATCGAAGAGATCACCCGCCGGACGCTCTCGCCCGATTTCGAACGGAATCCGCGGATTCATAACTGCTGGCGGATTGTCCGGCGGGATTGAATCTTTCCACCCCGCCAATTTTTTCGGAAAGTATGCTTATGTTCACACTCGATCCGACCCTGCAGAACGATTGTCATGAACTCGGCAGTTTCCCGCTCTGTCGGCTGCTGCTTTGCAACAACAAAACCTACCCCTGGTTTATCCTGGTGCCGCAACGGCAGGGACTCACCGAACTGCATCAGCTCGATCCTGGCGACCGCGAGCAGCTCTGGAACGAGTCGGCCTCCCTTTCCACCTGGCTGGCAGAGGTCTTCGCCGCCGACAAGCTGAATATCGCCGCGCTGGGCAATGTCGTCAGCCAGCTGCACCTGCACCACATCGCCCGCTACCGCAGCGATCCAGCCTGGCCGAAGCCGGTCTGGGGCGTCGGAGCGGCGGTGCCCTACACGGAGCAGGAGGTTGCCGCGCTGCGCAAACGGGCTGCGGCGGCGTTTGCCGGGGCACTGAGCGAAAGCTGACCGTTCCGGTCGTTTATTTCCTTCCCCACCCCGTTCCCGTCCGCCCGACCGTGGTAAAATAAGCTAAAGGGAACTCGGAACCTTAAGGTAAGGAGAAAAATCATGGCAGACACATATGAATGCGCAACCTGCGGCGTGATCAGCGAAGGAACGGAGCATCTCTGCAAACCCCGGATCCTGGAAGGGAAACACGACTATTGCGGATCGGGCGCGGAGAAGGTGAGCCAGATGTGCGAAACGATGAGCGGCAGCCTGGAGTATGAATGTGCCAGCTGCGGCCGCCCGGCGGAAAACCCGGATCTCGTCTGCCAGCCGACCCGGATCGGCTAGTCTGGTGACAGCCCGGGCAGGAGTGGTCTTGGCCCTTGCGCAGCAAGCAGTGAGTCCAAAACGTGCGCAGCTTGCTGCCGGGCTCTGGTCGGCTTGAGTGTTTATGTTTAACGTGCAAACGCATCCGGCTGTCCGCCCGGCTCGGCTGACGGCCGGTTGAGTGACGCGCCCGCATCCCTGGTGGATGCGGGCGCGTTTCAGCTAGTCGTCATCCTCTTCCTCGAAAGGCTCCGGATTTAGGGAGGTCTCCAAGGCTTCCCTCCGCCCCATCACGAAATATCAATTCGTCAAATATTAATTCGTCGTAGCACAGGCGATGTTGCTGACACCGCTCTCCTTGTCGATTCCGGCGTCATAGACGCCGTTTCCGTTGCAGTCGTCCCACGCCGTCACGCGGTAGCAGTACTCCGTCGCGCGGCTGAGCCCGCTGTCCGTGTAGGTGGTCGTGCCGTAGGGAACGCTCGCCCGGTACTGAACCTTCCCTGCCTGGTCGTAGTAGATGTTGTAGCCGCCCGTGACGGGGGCGGGCGTGCCCGCCATCCAGCTCAGGGTCACCTTTCTCCGGCCGCCCGTGGCCATGAGGTCCTGCGGCGTCCCCGGCGTATCGCAGGCAGCGAGAGGCTCCATTCCGGCCGACGCCATGGCCACGGGAGCCGAACCGCCGTTGTGCAGCCAGAGATCCCACATCGCGTAGCCCCAGCCCTTGAGGTTCGCAAAGAACGGATCGGTCTGGATGATGTAGGCCTGCGGTTCGCCCGACGGCGTCGGACTGGTGAGGGTGGGTGTACCCGTCCCGTTTATCTCGTCCCGCAGAAACTCGATCAGCTCCTTCCCGACCGTCTGGTAATAAAGGGTTGCAGACCAGGACGCCGTGCCCGCCGGTTTGGCGACCGTCACCTCGGGATAGAGAAGACTGATAATTTGCTCTTCATCATCATCATGCGCTTCCAGTAAAAGGATTTATTTAAATAGAAGGGCGAGGCGAGCCTGCGCGGCTCACCCCACCCTGCTCGATTTCAAGCCGTTTTTTTCAGCAGCTCCCATGGTACCGGAATTTCAACCTATGGCAGATCCGACGGCGGATAACTCGGCGCGCCCGCCCGATCGCTGAGGGTTTTGAGGAAGGCCACCAGTTGCCGCTCCTCGTCAGCCGTCAGGCCGAGGTTGCCGAGCTCGTCGAAGTTGACGTTGGCGGCCACCTCCGGTTTCGCCCACTTTTCTACGTCACGGGTGTTGTAGAAATGGACGATGGTCTCGAGGGTGGCAAAATAGCCGTTGTGGCCGTAAGGGGCGGTCAGGGAGAGGTTGCGCAGGCTGGAGACCTTGAATTTGCCGTCCTCGCCGTCCACTAGGGCGCCCAAACCGAGGTCCGGGGGATTTTGCTTGAGCAGATCGTTTTTGCTTTTCGGAATCCCGAGGTTGTCGTAGGAGAAGTCAGTAAAAAGAGGCGCCGGATGGCACAGGGAGCATCCGGCGGCCCCGGCGCTTCCAATCTCCTCGTTGAAGAACAGTTCGAAGCCCGCCGCTTCATCGGCCGTGAACTCTTCCGCTTCGGCCATGACTGCATCGAATTTCGAAGTGAAGGCCGTAAAGGCTGAGGTCCGTTCAAAGGCGGCGATCGCCTCCGCCAATTTGTCATAAGTGAGCTCGACATCGGCCCCGGCCAGGTCGATATCATACACACTCGAGAACAGGGTCTGGTAGGCTGCGGCGTTCGGGTTGGCCTCATCCCGAAGGGCGGCGATGACGCTCGCCTTGTCCGGCATCGCCATCTCGACCGGATTCAGGAAAGGCCCCTTGGCCTGATCTTCCAGAGTGGCGGCGCGTCCGTCCCAGAACTGGCCGCCGATATACAGGCCTTCCACTTCGTCAAAACCGAAGGGCGGACTGAACATGGCGTAGGAGGCCGGAGGGGCGTTGCGGCCGCCAACGAGGGATGTGTCGGAGCCCACGGAAACCGGGAAGGCGACCGGCAACCTCTGGTTGAGCGGGTCGGCGAATCCGGCGGTGTCGGGATCATGGCAGCTGGCGCAGGACTGGTTCTGATTAAGGGACAGATGGCGGTCGAAATAGAGAATTTTGCCCAGATCTTCCTTTTCTCCGGCAAAAACCGCCGAGGCCCCGGCCAGGACCAGCAAGCCTGCGAACAGTGCGGACAGCAATTTCTTGGACATGAACGTTTCTCCTTTTTCATAGGGTTGATGTTGCCGTCAGGGGTGGCGAGGTGATTCAGTTTTTCTTCATAGGCTCCTCCTTTTCCGGTCCCGCCATTTCTTCCGCGGAAGAACGGCCGGGAGAGAGTCCATGCGGACATCCGGGCCGCTGGGGCTCCCGGATGTCCGCATGGGTTGGGCGACTACGGAAGCGTCAGCGTCTGGCCGCTGACCGGATCCAGGTTCAGGAACGGCTGCAGTGGCTCGACCATGCCGGCCGCGCCGACGGCGGGCAGCTCGATGATACCCTCTTCGGCCGCGAAGCCGAGCGGCGGCGCCGGCACAGCATCCTGCAGGCCGTCGCCGGCCGGAAGGAAGAACTGGGGATGATCGAAGGGCGCCCGCTCGAACTTCACCCGCTCGTCGGTGAGGGTCCGCAAAAAGGCGACGAGGTTGGCCCGTCTGTCGGCCGCCCCCCTCAGCTTGCCGATATCCTGGAAATCCGAATGGACGTTGGCAATGTTCTCCTGCGGGAAGTTGCCCATCCGGGTGTAGAATTCCACCACCTGCATCAAGGTGGCTGCGCTGCCGTTGTGGAAATAGGGACCGTTCAACTCGACGTTGCGCAAGCCCGACACCTTGAAGGTGCCGTCCACGGCGACCCGGTCGCCGGCCACCGCGCCCGGCAGGTCGGGAACGAACCGCGCCACGTCGTCAGGCAGCAGACCGTCCCGTTTTAGCAATGCCAGTTTGGCGAAAGCGAGGGGGAAAGGCTCGCCGGTCAAGGGGTTGATGAACGGGCTGTCCCCGCCCCAGCCGAGATCGTCCGCGGTCGGCCTGACGGCGATGTTGTTGAAGCCGATGTCGACAAAGGCGTTTCCGCCGTCCAGGCTGTCAATGTCTATGGCATTGGCCGGCAGGAAGCCGGGGGCCTGGGGCACGACGCCGCGGCGGATCTCGTCGATCGTGTGGTTGGTAAACAAAGACCCCGTGTGGCATTTGCTGCAATGGCCGCCGCCGAAGAAGATGCTGAACCCGTCCTCCTCCGCATCGGTAAATTCCGCCAAACCTTCCATCACCCGGTCGAACTTGGAATCGTCGGAGACCAGGGTCGCCTCATAGAGCTGCACCGCCAAACCGAAGAAGAGCGAGAAGTTGGCTTCCATCTGCGTGAACTGGTCGGTATCGGCCGGGTCGGCGGCTCCGTCCACTACCGTCAAGACACCGTCGACGAGGGCGAGGTGCTGGTCCGGGGAGTTCCAGTAATTGTCGTTGAAAGTCTGTTTG
>DASWJX010000193.1:0-12297 GCA_036396915.1 Geopsychrobacteraceae bacterium
TGCTAAACATTAGAATTGGCGGTCAAAATAAATTCAGGTGGACCTAAACAAGAGCGGATGTTACAAGCTCAGCGCCTGAAAAAGTAAATCCCTCAGGACAGGCTGACCCGGAGGGATTCTTTGGCTATCAACAGATTAAGTAACCCCCTTGAGACAACGACCGGGGGCTTTTCGGACCGCCGACCGGCGGGCCGTCAGACGACGGTTTTGCGCCTTTGGAGAAGCGCTTCCATCTGCGCGGCCGGAACCGGTCGGCTGTACAGAAAGCCCTGCCCCAACCGACAGCCGCGCAGCAGCAGAAATTCGGTCTGTTCCTCCGTCTCGACCCCCTCGGCGAGAACTTCCAGTTGCAGACTCTGCCCCAGCGCGATAATCGCCGAGGTAATCGCCGCATTGTCCTGATCGATGGTGATGTCCCGGACAAAGGAACGGTCGATCTTCAGTTTGGTGATCGCCAGCCGTTTCAGGTAACTCAGCGATGAATAGCCGGTGCCGAAATCGTCGATCGACAGATGAAAACCCCTCCGCTTCAGCTGGTCCAGGCTGCTGATGGTCGCTTCAACATTCTCCATCATCGCGCTCTCGGTCAGTTCAAGCTCCAGCCATTGCGGATCGATCCCGGTTTCCGCCAGGATGCGGTCGACGACATCGAGAAAATCGATCTGATTGAACTGCAGGGCGGAGATATTCACCGACAGGCGAACCGGGTCGAGTCCGGCCTGCTGCCAGTGACAAATCTGCCGGCAGGCGGTGCGCAGCACCCATTCCCCGATCGGCAGGATCAGACCCGTCTCTTCCGCCAGCGGGATGAACTCCCCGGGCGACACCATCCTTTGTCCCGGCGGCTGCCAGCGGATCAGCGCTTCCATGCCGGTCAACTGCCCGGTCACCATATTGATCTGCGGCTGATAATAGAGCAGAAAATGGTTCTCTTCCAAGGCCTTGCGCAAGCTGTTTTCCATCAGCAGCCGATCGTGGGTCCGAGCATTCATCTCCGGCTTGTAGAACTGAAAGTTGTTGCGTCCGCTGGCCTTGGCCCGGTACATCGCCACATCGGCACTCTTCATCAATTCCTTGACATCCAGACCATCCTCCGGATAGAGGCTGATGCCGATGCTTGACGTGGTAAAAACCTCGTGACCGGAAAGCAGGAAGGAACGGGCGAAACAATCGAGGAGCTTGCGGGCGACCACCGACGCCTGCTGCGGACCTTCAACCCGCTCCAGAATCACCACGAATTCGTCGCCGCCCATCCGGGCCAGGGTATCCGGCTCCCGCAAACAACCGTGTAGCCGTTTGGCGACCTCAAGCAACAGTTCATCCCCCAGCTCATGACCCAGCGAATCATTGATCGTCTTGAACCGATCCAGGTCGATAAAGAGCAGCGCCAATGACTGTCCGGTCCGGGTGGCGTTGCCCATGGCATGCTGCAGTCGATCGTTCAGCAGCAGCCGGTTCGGCAACTCGGTCAGGGAATCGTGATGGGCCAGAAAATCGAGATGTTTCTGATTTTCACGCAGATCCTCCTCCACCTTGAGCCGATCGGTAATGTCGCGCGCCGACTCGATAATGCCGGTCAGCTGGCCCGCCTCATCCCACAACGGCGAGGCAAGCAGTTCGAAACTGCGCATCTCTCCGTCCGGCAGCCAGTGCTGATGAACAACCGTCGCCGCCTGGCCGCTGTCGCGCACCATCGCCAGCGGACAGGGATGGTCGCGCCCGTCGCAGGGCGTATCCTGATGGTGAGAGACCTGATAGCAGCACAGCCCGGAGTTCTGCAGCGCGGAATCGGGCAGATTGCCCTTGGCGGCCCTGTTCATCAAACGGATTTTATAATCGAGACCGATGACAAAGGTCGGATCGACCACACCGTCGATGACCGCCTGCAGAAAACTCCGTTCAGCGGCGACGACCCGTTCCACCTTCTTGCGCTCCGTCACATCGTCAATAATTCCGAGCACGCCGGTCACCTGCCCCGCGGCATTTTTCAAAGCGATCCTGCTGTTCAGGTAATGTCTCGGCTCGGTGTTCTCGCCGAATTCGCTGACCTCCCGGTGCAGAACACTGCGTCCCGACGCGATCACGGCCTCCGATTCCCGCCGGTTTTTTTCCGCTGCCGGCCGCGACCAGGGAAAATCGAAGTCCGACTTGCCCGAAACGTCAGCGGGTCCGTCGAGACCGACCAGCCTGGCAAATCCCGGATTGCATCCCAGGTAATTGGAATGCCGATCCTGCCAGAAAACATGACTGGGGATATGGGAGATGATCTTTTCCAGAAGTTTGTTCTGGGCGTTCAGTTCGGTGGTCCGCGCCTGTACCCGGTTTTCCAGATCGGTCAGGATTTTCATGTTCTGCAGGGCGATGGATGCCCGCTGGCTGAACAGGGTCAGCAACTGGCTGTCGATCTCATCAAAGGAAGCCTCTCTCCGGAAGGCGGTCAGGCCACCGACGATCCGATCCGACTGCCAGAGCGGCGCCACCAGCCCGGTGGACACCCCGAGTTGCGCGGCAAGCTGTCGATTGGTATGGGGGCTGTCGTTCAGATCCGGAATGTAGACCGTCTCGCCTTTCCTGAACATCAATCCGCAAATCCCCCCCTCGTCGTGGCTGACCGTCTGCCCTGCAATCAGCTCCGACCTTTCCCCGAGCGCTTCATGGTAGGAAAAGGTCTCCTCCCCGTCATTCAGCGTCAGCACCAGGGCGATATCGGCCTTGACAATATCCTTGACCGATGCGCAGAGGGTTTTGTTGAAGCTCTCGGCGTCACCCGCGGTGAGAATCAGTTTTCGATTGCTGGCATCGAGAACCTCCAGCCCGACCTCGTAACGTCGCTGGTCGCTTTCCCGCTGGCTGCGTTCCTGAATCTCGTTTTCGAGGGCTTTGTTTTTATAGCGGATGTCATTGATGGTCACGCTGGAAATACTGATGACCCGATAGACGAAGAACGCGCCGCCCATGAATATCGTCCCGGTCACCAGCTGGTGGGGGAACGTGCCGAAGCTGAACTGGCTGGCGATGTAAACCAGGTAACCGACAAAGAAAAACCCCATCAGCCAGATCAGCAGCAGCCACTTGCCGCGCAGCGGAGCGGGAACCCTGGCCCTGATCCGCATGCTGACGGCAATCGGAAACAGCATGACCACGGCGCCGATCGCCACCAGGACAATAGAGATAATTTCGAGACGACTCATCAAGATGCTCTCGCAAAAACTTAAGAGGATGGCGTCGCCATCAATAAAGGGCCGGCCCTTTCGGACCGGCCCCCTTCCTGTCAATCTGAACGCCAATATAAATTAAAATATGCTTATATTGCAACATTTTTATCCGCGCCTCGCCAAATGACGGACCACGTTTGCATGCGCCACGGACAAGCCGGTCGGGCAATCCTATCCATTTGATTTTTCAAGGGTTTTATTTGACATTTTTTTTCCGGCAAGGTAAACAGGACAAACCCCTGAACACTATCGTGGTTATCGGGTCCGAGAGCGTAAATCGGAAAGTTTTCGCGAAGCGGAGTGATTTCACCATGAAACATCCCCTGATCCTGAAATTTCTTGACGGCCGCCGGGAACCAGCCGCCCTGCTGAGTGCCTTCAACCCGCGCCAGGACAACATCCAGGTCGAACTGAACGCTTCCGGCCAAAGTAGCGGCATTCCTCTGACCGACCTCTGCTATGTCATGATCATGGCCCAGGGGGAATGGCAACTCCCCCCGGCAAGCGGGAACCTGACGGAACAGATCGAAACCGTGACCGGCGAAACCTTCACAATGAGCGTTTCTCCGAAGCAGGAGTATCCGTCGGGTCTGCTTGCCCTGCCGATCAGCAAGGACAGCGGCTACCGCTCTATCTTCTTTCCCTGGAAAGGGATCCGGCAGCGCAGTGCGGACCGGCCCCTGACCGACATCCTGAGCGAAGGGGGCGCACTGCAAGCGGATGCGGTGCAGAAGGTTCTGGCCGAGCAGGAGAAACTGCGTTCCCGCAAGGTGGGCGAAATCATTGCCGAGGAGCAGGGCATGAGACCGGAGCAACTGGAAGCGGTCATCCGCCAGGCGGTACAAGGCACCCCGGCGCATCAAAAACTTCGGGTCGGCGACATTCTGACCGAAGCCGGCCTGGTCACCCGCAAGCAGGTGGAAGCCGCACTGGAAACCCAGAGCCAGGGCAAGAAAAAACGGGTTGGCGAGCTGCTGGTTGAAAACGGTTTGATCACCGAAGAGCAACTGCTTGCGGCCCTGTCGGCAAAATTTCGCTTGCGCCAGATCGACCTGGACAGCGTCGAGCCCGCGCCGCGCGCGCTGGAGGCCCTGAACCCGGCCATGGTCAACCAGCTGCAGGCGCTTCCCGTCGCTCTGGACAAAAATCTTCTGACCGTCGCCACCTCGGATCCGACCAACCCGACCATCGGCGACACGCTGCGTTTTTCAACCAGCTATACCGTTGAATTCGTGACCGCCCCGGCCGCCAAAATCCAGGCGGCGATCGACAAATATTACGGCAGCGGCAGCGAGTCGCAGCAGCACGCATCGATTGACGACCTGCTCGGCGATATGGACGATGAGCAGATCGACATCGCCGATGATCCGGAAGATATGGTCGATTCGAAGGTCACTGAACGGGATTCGCATATCATCACCCTGGTCAACCGGGTGCTGCTCGACGCCTACAATAAAGGGGCATCGGACGTCCACTTTGAGCCGGGCCTGGGCCAGCTGCCGATGCAGATCCGCTATCGGACCGACGGCATCTGCCAGGTGGCCCACCAGGTCTCCCGCAACTATAAAAAAGCGATCATCTCGCGGATCAAGATCGTCGCTCAGCTCGATATTGCCGAGCGGCGCCGGCCGCAGAGCGGAAAAATCCTGATGCGGTCGGGAAAGAAGAAAATCGAGTTCCGGGTCGAAATCACCCCGACCGCCGGCGGCCAGGAGGACGCCGTGCTGCGCATCCTCTCCTCCTCCAAACCCCTGAAACTTGACGAAATGGGCTTTTCCGAGCAGAACCTGAAAAACTTCAAAACCATGCTGACCAGACCGCACGGCATCATCCTCTGCGTCGGCCCGACCGGCTCGGGAAAAACCACCACCCTCCACTCGGCACTCGGCCAGATCAACACCCCCGACCGCAAGATCTGGACCGCCGAAGACCCGGTGGAAATCACCCAGGCCGGCCTGCGTCAGGTCCAGATCCATGCGAAAATCGGCTTCAACTTCCCCGAAGCGCTGCGCTCGTTTCTGCGCGCCGACCCCGACGTCATCATGATCGGCGAGATGCGCGATGGGGAAACCGCCCGAATCGCCATCGAAGCCTCGCTGACCGGCCACCAGGTGTTCAGCACGCTGCACACCAACAGCGCGGCGGAAACCGTGGTGCGTCTCATCGAGATGGGCCTGGATCCGTTCAATTTCGCCAACGCCATGATCGGCATCCTCGCCCAGCGACTGGCCCGCCGTCTCTGCCCGGACTGCCGGGAACCCTACCGGCCGACGGTAAGCGAGCTGGAGGAACTGATCCACGCCTACGGCAAGGAACTCTACGACAAGCACGGCCTGCCCCGCACCCCGCAGGAAACCACCCTCTACCGCCGCCGCGGCTGCGAGAACTGCGGCGACAGCGGCTATCGCGGCCGACTCTCCATCCATGAGCTGCTGGTCACCTCCGAACCGGTCCGCCGGGGCATCAAAAAAAACATGTCGCTGGAGGACCTGCGGGATCTCGCCATCGAGGAGGGGATGCGCACCCTGAAAATGGACGGCATCGAAAAAATTCTGCAGGGGCAAACCGATCTGCAACAGATTCTTCGGGTCTGCGCCTGAGCAGACCGTTTTCACGGCGGATCGACGACCTTCTCCGGCCCTTGCAGAATACCTGCTTCCAGCCGCTTGCCGATCCCCCGCAACATGCCGTTGAAAACCAGGGCGTGCAACGGCAGCACGGCATACCAGTAGAGCATGCCGGCCATGCCCCGCGGCAGGAAACACGCCGTCAAGCTGAGCCGGGTGCGCTTCTCGCCGATTTCGGCAATGTGAAATTCCAGGGTCGCCCGACCGGGCATTTTCATCTCCGCGGCCAACTGCAGAAGCTGCCGGGGTTCGACCTGACTGACCCGCCAGAAGTCGAGGGCATCGCCGGGAACAACTTCGACCGGACAGCGTCTGCCGCGCTGCAAACCGACCCCGCCGCCGAGACGATCGATCAGCCCCCGCAACCACCAGAGCCAGTCGGCATAGTACCAACCGGTGCCGCCGCCGATGCAGATGACCGCCTTCCAGACCTGCTCGGCACCGGCCGCAAGCACAATCTGACGCGTTTCGCTGTACCGGGTTCCTCCCGCCCAGGCGGGATCGCCTTGCACCGCCCATGCCGCGGGCGGGATGGCCCCGGCATCGGTCCATGAACTTTCCAGCTGCTGCTCCCGGGTCCGCTGCAGTGCCGCCCTGATCGCCTGGCGGCAATCGAGCAGCTGCTGCGGCAGCAACTCGCGAATGCGCTGCTCGTTGCAGACCACCGGATTGCTCAGCCCCTCGGCCAGCGGTCGCGCCAGCGTCGCCGGCACCGGCGTCACCAGATGAATCCAGTAGGAACTGAGCCGCGGCGTCAGTACCGGCACCGGCACGATCAGGCGTTTTTTCAGTCCGGCTTCCTCGGCGAAGAGCTCCATCAGCTGCCTGTAGGTCAGCACCTCGGGCTGGCCGATATCAAAGCGCTGGCCGACGGTCTCGGCGCATTCAAGACAGGCAACCAGATAGTGCAGGACATTTTTCACCCCGATCGGCTGGCAGGGGGTGTCAACCCAGCGGGGCGTGATCATGATCGGCAACCGCTCGACCAGGTAACGGAGGATCTCAAAAGAAGCGCTGCCCGAGCCGATAATCATCGCCGCGCGAAACACCGTCACCGGCACCCGGCCGTCGCCAAGGATCGCGGCCACCTCGGCCCGGGAGCGCAGGTGTTCGCTCAGTCCGGCCTGTTCCTCGCCGAGTCCGCTCAGGTAAACAATCCGCTCAAGGCCGGCCTGTTCGGCGCAGACCACCATGTTGCGGGCCGCGATCCGATCTGTGCGGGCAAAGTCACTGCTGGTCGGATCCATGGAATGGACCAGATAATAGGCCGCCCGGCAGCCCTTGCAGGCCGCTGCCAGCGCGTCCCGGTCGAGCAGATCGGCCCGGGCGATTTCAAGCTGCGGATGCGCCGCCCAGGAACGGCTTCTGAGTTTGGCCGGCGTTCGCGCCACTGCCCGCACCCGATAACCGGCCTGCAGCAGCCGGGGGATCAGCCGCGCGCCGATGTAACCGCTGGCACCGGCGACCAGAATCGGCCGTTGATCCGTTTTCGACGACATAAAACCTCCCCGGAATCTGTCGAACTATACGGGCCGAAGCGAAAACTTGGAAGCTTGAGACCAGATTTTGGCTCGTTTGAGAGCTCATAGCCATAGCTATGGGCCGAAAAGGAGCTGAAATATGGGCCAAGCAGCCGAATTTGCAGCCGGCTCATGGATAGTTCGACAGATTCCTCAGTTCAGTCTACCCGCTGCCGGGGCCGGCGACAACGTGACGAAATGGTATAATCCGTTTTCGCCGCGGGTCGCGGCCGGACAGGAAAAAAGCATTAGCCACGATCGGGGCGAAACTGATATGATTTGCGACCTTACAGCAAACCACTGGTAGCGGAAAGACCTATCGGTGTATACTGCACTACTCACAGTAAACGACACCAGGCAGGAGAAATGAGTATGAAAGTCGGATTTGTCGGTTGGCGGGGCATGGTCGGTTCGGTCCTCATGCAGCGGATGCAGCAAGAGAATGATTTTGCCGGTATCGAACCGGTATTTTTCACCACCTCGCAGGCAGGCCAGCCGGCTCCGCTTGGCGGCGGAGTTCTCAAAAAAGCCGACGCCATCGATGAGCTGAAACAGCTGGACGCGATCGTCACCTGCCAGGGCGGCGACTACACCAAGGCCGTCCATCCCGAGCTGCGCAAGGCCGGCTGGCAGGGTTACTGGATCGACGCCGCTTCCAGTCTGCGGATGGAGGAGGATGCCATCATCATTCTCGATCCGGTCAACCGTGCCGTCATCGACCGGGGCCTGCACTCCGGCATCAAGGATTTCATCGGCGGCAACTGCACCGTCAGTTTGATGCTGATGGCGCTGGGCGGGCTGTTCGAGCGCGACTTGATCGAATGGGCGACCTCCATGACCTACCAGGCCGCCTCCGGCGCCGGAGCCCAGAACATGCGCGAGCTGCTGACCCAGATGGGCCAGCTCAACCAGACCGTATCCGCACAGCTGCAGTCCCCCTCCTCGGCGATCCTGGAGATCGACAGTCTGGTCACGGCAAAACTGGCCAGCCCCGAGCTGGCCACCGCCAACTTCGGCTATCCGCTGGCGGGCAGTTTGCTGCCCTGGATCGACCGTGAAGTCGAAGACGGCCAGTCCCGCGAAGAATGGAAAGGTCTGGCGGAAACCAACAAGATCCTCGGCACCAGCCAGCCGATCCCCATCGACGGCATCTGCGTCCGGATCGGCGCCATGCGCAGCCACAGCCAGGCATTGACCATCAAGCTGAAGCAGGACGTGCCGATCGACGAGATCGAAGAGATACTGCAGAGCGCCAACGACTGGGTCGACGTGGTGCCCAACCGCAAGGAAGAGACCCTGTCGCGCCTGACCCCGGCGGCCGTCTCCGGCACGCTCAAGACCCCCGTCGGCCGCCTGCGCAAGATGAAGATGGGACCGCAATACCTCTCCGCCTTCACGGTCGGCGACCAGCTGCTGTGGGGCGCCGCCGAACCGCTGCGCCGGATGCTGCGCATTCTGGCTGAGCAACACTGATGGCTTAGCCATCCTCTTGCGAGAGCATCAACACTAAAATAAAGAGCAACCCGCTTGAGGCCGGCCGCAACCCCGGCCGGCCTCAAGCGGGTTAACCTCCATACGACCAGGCAACAATCGCTTGCGCCACCGCGCGAACCTGTCACCCCTGCCCCCCGCTTCAACCGGAAATCTCCCTGTCTCGTTCGATGGTTCACCCTGACCGGATTCGCTGTTCAACTGGTGAACAGCAGGAGGATTGCAAAAAAACACATAAAAACAACCCCTTACCCCTGAGCCGACGCCATTCCTGTTCAAACGTTGACCTCCCGTTCACCACCTAAAAAACCAATACTCCAATAAATACGAATACTTAAGCAGCCTTTTCGGGTTGGCACCTTTCTCGCGTATATAAAAGGGCCAGGAGGCGCTGAAATGAGAAAATTCCAATTTATATTTATCGTACCGCTGTTGTTGAGCTTTTCCCTGGTCGGTTGCGGCAGCGGCGGCAGTGGCGGCGCGGCAGACGCCGGTCCGCAGGGCACCCAGCAGGCCTATTACGCCCTTGCCACCGACACCTACGGCATCAAAAATCCGACCTGGATCGAGGCCTCCGCTGACGCGATCGGACTGGTCCTGCGGGCGGAAGAGATCTCCTCTTCCCAGGAGATGTGGTTCGACACCACTATTTTTCGCATCGATTGCCCCGAGGGCGTGTCGCCCGGCAGCTACGATCTCGGCGAACCTGCTTCCGCATGCGCTTTGACCATCTTCAACGGCCAGAGTTCTAGCAATATCAGAACCATCGCCGGATCGTTGACCGTCACGGAAGCGGGGCAGTGGTTTTCCGGGAGCATCGAAGCGGTCATCGCCGACTACGATGTTTCGGAAGAACAGCTGCACTGGTTTTCAGCCGCGTTTTCGGCGCCGGTCGGCCACGGAGAAGCCCTCGCCATCAGCCCCTAGGAGGCTGTCGTAAAGATCGTTCACCGGCAGACAGGAGGGGCTGGAGATGGCGTATGACAAAAATAAAATTGAGATGCAAGATGGCGCTCTGCTCGGCGCTGATCTTTTTCATCCTGGTGCCGGTCGTGACCAGTATCGCCCTCGATCATTTCCAGCGGCAGTTCAGCGCCTCCATCGAGGACCAGCTGTTCAGCACGGTTTCATTGCTCGCCGAAGAACTGGACCGAAAAATCCTTGCACTGCACAACATGGTGATCAGCGTGGCGGCGGGCATCGGCCCGGAGCTGCTGGCCGATCCGCAACAGGCCCGGGACTTTCTCGATCAGCGACTCGGACTCATCGACCTGTTTGACAACGGCCTGCTGCTCTTCAGCGCCGATGGCAAAATCGTTGCCGAAACTGGTCAACAGCCGAGCCGGACCGGATTCGACCTGTCCTATCGCCCCTACATCCAAAAAACCGGGCAAACCCTGGCGCCCTATATCTCCGACCCCTTTGCGTCCTCCAAGGACCACCGGCATCCGGTGGTGGTCATGACCGCTCCGCTGGTCAACGCCGACGGGACACTGCTGGGCATCCTCGCCGGCAGCATCGACCTGACCGGCGACAACAGCCTCGGAGTCCTGACCGCTGCCAGGGTGGGACAGTCCGGCTATTTTTATCTCTATACCGCCGAGCGGACCATGGTCATGCACCCGGACCGCTCGCGCATCATGCAGCAGGATGTCCCGGTGGGTGCCAACAAACTGTATGATCGCGCCCTGCAGGGTTTCGAGGGGAGCGGTGAAACGGTCAACTCCCGCGGGCTCCATACCCTGGCGGCCTTCAAGCGCTTGCGCAGCGTCGACTGGATTCTGGCGGCCAACTACCCGGTCGCCGAAGCGTTGGCCCCGGTCCGCGCCGCCGAGCGCACGACCTGGATGATCGTCGCCGGCGGGGGGCTGGCGGTCGCCGTCATCATGGCGCTGCTCATGCGGCAGCTGATAGCGCCGCTGCTGTCCCTGATCGGGCAGATCAAGGAGATTTCCGCGGGCCAAAATCACCGGAAAAGAGTCCAGGTGAACACCCGGGACGAAATCGCGGAGCTGGCCGGGAGCTTCAATGGCCTGATGAACGAACTGGAGAACCGGGAGGCCGAACTGGCCAAGAGCCAGGAGCTCTATCAGACGCTCGCCGACTGGTCCAGCGCCTGGATTTTCTGGAAATCGGCGCAAGGGAAAATGCTCTACATCTCACCGGGCGGCACCAAAATCACCGGCTACACGACCGCACAGCTCATGCTCTACAGTGAGCATCCGGAAAAGATGATCCATCCCGACGACCGCGAGCACTGGCAACAGCATCAGGGCGGGGCGGACCGGGATAAAGAGCCGTCCCAGCTTGATTTTCGCATCATCACCAAAAGCGGCGAGATCCGCTGGATCAGCCACAGCTGTCAACCGGTCTACGCTGATAACGGCCAATATCTGGGCCAGCGCGGCTGCAACACCGACATTACCGAACGCAAGCGGATCGAAGAGCAGCTGCGCCGGCTGAGCAGCCGGGACAGCCAGACCGGACTCTATAACCGAGGCCACTTCGATAGCGAACTGGAGCGGCTCGGCCGCCTTCAGGACTTTCCCGTGGGCATGCTGGTCGCCGATCTGGACGGACTCAAGCCGATCAACGACGAAATGGGCCATGCGGCAGGCGACCGGCTGATCCGTCAGGCCGCCACGCTGCTGCTGAAAGCCTTTCGGGCCGATGATGTCGTGGCCCGGATCGGCGGCGATGAATTCGCGGTGCTGATGCCCGGCTCGGATGAGGCGGCGGTCGCCGGAGCCGTGCGCCGCATCCGCGGGCTTGAGGCGCGGCATAACCGCTCCGGCAAGGGGGCGAAACTCTCCCTGTCGATCGGCACTTTCGCCGCCGCCAACAGCAGCTCCCTGCGAACCGCCCTGGCAACCGCCGACGCCAGGATGTATCGGGACAAAAAGCGCCGCAAGGCAACATCGAGCCGGGCACAACAGTTGCCAGGCCGTAACCTGACCATGATCCGCTGAGTTTTTTGCGACGCCATCAACCAGTACATGGAGCGCTCCCCGGCAATGAACCTGTCGGGCGCGGCGGTCCGAAGCGGCGGAGCGACAGCCGGTTGGTGGACCGTTTGACAGACCCTTCGCAGGTCATTAAATCCCCATCTGATTAGGTACCTGATTCCCGTAACAGGGGTGGATAGTGGCAAACCAAAAATCTTTTCACCACTCGTTCGCTTCGCTCACTAGAGCCACCGAGAACACAGAGAGAACCTGCTGTTTTTTATTGAAGTCCTCTTGAGTAACTCAAACTAAGCCATTGAATTAATCGTGATTTTTTGGCCTTAGCCACGGCAAAAACAAAAAGATTGATCTGCATTTGTCCTTGACGTAGAGCCCTTGATTTATCCCCGGTATCCCCTTCATCCCTGTTATAAATGCCTTTGATCGCGGTCAAGGTTTGGCCTCTTGAGTAACTTTAACCAAGGTACTTTCTGATAAA
>DASWJX010000194.1:0-3182 GCA_036396915.1 Geopsychrobacteraceae bacterium
TCCTCCAGCCTGATCTGCCCGCGCCGGTAACAGGCGAACTTGTCGATGCCGCTGCCGCGCAGGTCGAAGACGGAATTCTCGGGGATGTGCCGCCAGCAGTAGGGGATGAAATCACAGTCGTAGGGATCGCTGCACCAGGGACCGATATCGATGGCGGGCTCCTCCGCTTGGCGCAGGGTCCGGCGCAGCTCGGGAACGATCTCCGGCAAGCCCTGCAGGCGGGCCGCGACCTTGGCGCTGACGTCTTCGCTTGTGAACAGCTTGTCGACCTCGATCGCGCCGTGGCGGACGTAGCTGCTGTCGATGTGGACGAGAAACGCTCCGCTAATCTGAAGGCCGCAGCCGTTCAACACATAATGCTGCACGGCGACATCGTCGAGGTTGACCTCCTTGACGCCGGTGCCCATCTTGACCTCGTGGATCTGCCAGCGACTGTTCGCGCCGCGGCCAACGCGCACCAGGATGTCGACCTTGACGAAGATGGCGGAAAAGGAGAAGGACGCCTCGTAGATGACCTCGGCGCCGCTGTCGATCAGTTGCCTGGTGCGGGCGAGCTGGGCGGGGAAGGACAGACCGTCGTGGGGCACTTCGACGCCACCGGGGAACAGTTGCCGGGCGAGCAGACCGACCGCGCTGCCGGCTTTGAATTTCGCTTCGCGGTCCGGCCGCGGGGGAAACTCGAAAGCGGGGGGATTTTTACTCAGCCACAGCGCCTTCCGGCACTGCAGACCTTTGAGGATCAGCGACTTGCTGAGACCGCTGCTTGCTGGTCGAGCCATGTTTCCTCCCCTACTCCACCGCCGGCTCCCGCATCTCCACCCAGAACGTCGCCCCGCCGCCCGGTGTTGCCTCGGCCCAGGCCGTGCCGTTGTACTGGCGGGCGATTTTCCGGATAATGGCGAGGCCGATCCCGGTCCCCTCGGTCCGGTTGCCGCCGGATCCCCGGTAAAACAGCTCAAAAATGCGTTCGCGCTCTGCTTCCGGGATGCCGGGACCATGATCCCTGACAGAGAAACGAACTTGGTTGCCCCGGCGCTCGCCGCCGATCTCAATGGTTCCGGCGCCGTAGTGCAGGGCGTTGCCGATCAGGTTGCTGAACAGCTGGAACAAAAGGCTTTCGTGAAAGCGGGCGGCGGGCAGAGGGTTCCGGTTCACCTCGCGACCGGCTTCGATCAAGCTGCTGCCGAGGGTGAGCAGCACCCGGTCAACGACCTCTTCAGTCGGCACCGGACTGTCGACCGCTGCCAGGTGTCCGACCCTGGCCAGGGTCAGCAGATCATCCATCATCGTCGACATGCTGTTGCCGAGATCGCCGATCTCCTTGAGAAAGCCCAGAGATTCGCTATCCAGCGTCTCACGGTGTTTGTGCCGCAGATAATCGGCAAAACCGATGATCGGCGTCAGCGGTGAACGCAGGTCATGGGAGATGGTGTAGAGGTACGCGTCAAGCTCACGATTAACCGTGCGCAGTTTTTCTTCGGACTGCTGGCGCTGATGCAGTTCCAGGGACAGCGTGCGGAACAACGACTGGTAAGGGGATTTCAACGAGCCCTGCACCAGGGCAAGATAGAGCGCTGCGATCGAGAGCAGTTTAAAGGTATGGCCGATGAAGTTGGACAGGCCGTAGACATCGACATAGAGGGTGAAGCTGAGTTCCGAAAGCACCGTCAGCACCGTCGAGGCGATCAGCAGCAGCAGTATTTTGCGTTCAAGGTGGTGCCGTTTGTGCCAGAAAACCAGGGCGGCCAGGCCCAGCAGGCCGGAGATGAAATATTCGCTGCCGACCTTGAAGGCGGTCAGCCCCTCCCCCGCGACGAAGCAGGAAGGAAACAGCTGCAGCGGCACGATCAGAACAATCAGCAGCGCCCCTGCCGACAACCAGGCCACCAGCAACAGGCAGGGATTGAGGCGCCGCTGCCCGCCGAGCAGCGCGGCGGCCCAGAGCAGCGCGGCGCTTTCCAGATAACGGGCCGCAATCCAGAGCTGGGTCGCCAGGTCGGGACCGCGGTCGGGAAAGACTCCCATCCCCTTGTAGCTAAGAACATGGAGGACATCGAGAGCGGCGACCGGCAGGTAGGCCACGGCGAGCAGCAGCAGGCTGTTGTCCTGCACGAACTGTTTCGAGTTCCAGCCGATACTGAAAATGGTAACGGCGACCGTCACACCGAGCAGCTCGACGATGCCGTGATAGAGCAGGTAGTTTTCCCGGCTGAGATAGAGCAGGCCGATCAGCAGCAGGCCCCAGAACAGCGACCGCGGCAGACATCTGCCCTCGGTAACGGGCACGCGCAACGGCAATTCCCGGGTCGACGACAACCGGTTATCGATCTGCTGGTCCATTCCTGCTCCCCTTCAGGTAAAGTTCCGGTTGAAACCTCTTTTCTTGCAACCGGTTGCGCGCTGCCGGCCGATCCGCAGGCCGGACGCGGACTGTTGTCAGCTGCTGATTATTCCGCTACGGGCCGCGTTCGGCGAGCCAGATGGCATGGAGATCGCCCCGGTTGTCCTGCTCGCGAACCCGCGACTGCGTGACCTTGAAACCGATCTTTTTCAGCCGCTGCATGAAGTCGCGGTCCGGCCCGGCCGACCAGACGGCGAGCGTCCCCTCCGGGCGCAGCGCCGAGTAGGCCTCGCTCAAGCCGTCGTCCGAGTAGAGCCAGTCGTTTTTCTTGCGGGTCAGCCCCTCGGGTCCGTTGTCGACATCGAGCAGGATCGCATCGAAGGTTTGCCGCTCGGCCCGCAGGATCTTGGCGACATCGCCCTCGCGAACGACGGTGCGCCGATCCTGCAGCGGATGGCCGGCATATTCGCCGAGCGCGCCGCGGTTCCATTCCACCACCGCCGGCACCAGTTCGGCCACCACTACTTCGGCATCCGGCCCCAGCTGCCGCAGGGCGGCGGCCAGGGTAAAGCCCATGCCCAGGCCGCCGATCAGCACCCGGGGCCGGGGCCGATCGGCGATTTTTCCGCAAGCCAGCTCGGCCAGCGCATCCTCGGACTGATGGGCCCAGGTGCTCATCAGCACCCCGCCGCCGACGATGCTGATGGAGAATTCTCCGGCGCGTTGAAAAAGCTGCAGTTCGGTCCCTTGACCCGGGATCTTGCCGGTCGCGACCAATTGCCAGGGGAGCGCTTTGCGTCCTGCTTTGTTCAGGGACATAAGGCCTGCTTCAGGAAAGGGG
>DASWJX010000195.1:0-7911 GCA_036396915.1 Geopsychrobacteraceae bacterium
AGCGGGCTCGATCCTCGCGTAATAATTCCCCACGCCGGAGGCCAGCAGCCCCTTTTTGAGCCGTTGCGACCACTGATAAAAAGCCTCGAAGGAGCGCCGCGCTTCATAATAGGTCCTGCGGGTTTTATATTCCAGGCCGAAACTGGCGGCCTGGCGGGAACCGTCGACGCCGAGCACCGCTTCGGTCAGGTCTCCGCCGGCATTGGAAAACGGATCGCCGGCGGAACGATAATGGCGCAGCGTCTCCTCCCAACGGCCGTAGACGCGATAGCGCTTGAGAAAATTCAGCGTAACGCCGGCTCGCCGGTTGCCATAATCATACGCTTCCCGAGCGCTGTCCCGATGGCTGTAATCGATCAGCAGAGTGTCGCCGTCCAGGATATCCGAACCCGGCAGGACCGCAATCAGCGTAGTCGCCCCCGCCTGATCGACCCGATAGTCCACATCCCGCACATAGGGGTTGAGGCGCGCAGCCGGGTCCGCATGTCGCACCACGATCGTTTCGCTGACGACATGCAAGCGGTCGAGCGTCGCCGGGACCAGGGCAGCGGCGCTGTGCGCTTCGTCAAGCACCGTTTGCAGCGTGGTGCTGAAATCCCGCTCGGCGCGACCGTAGCGCTGGTAGAGGTTGACCTGCAGATGGCTGTCGCGGGGCAGTTTTTTGCGATAGGCCAGACTGACATCGCCGGAGCGGTCGGTTTCGGTTCCGTCGTTCTGCGCGCTATCGCGCAGCTCGATCCCGATCCGGCTGTCGATGCAGGCAAGAAACTGATGGCCGAGCGCCGCCCGCCCCTGATTTCTGAGCAGATCGCTGCGCTCCCGGTTCGCATAAACCCGGTTGTAGTACAGCATACCGGTCAACGCCCGACCGAAATGCCAATCGAGGTTTTCCGACCAGTCGTAGCCGCGCGCGTCCGGCGTGCCGACCTGTTCCATATAGTTCACCCGGGACGAGAGCCTCCGGGGATTTTTCCCCGATGCCCAGGTCAGATCGTTGGTCAGCAGAAAACGGCTCGACTGCAATTGATAATCGTCCAGCTGGCTGCGGTACAGGGTCCGATACTCATCAAAACGAAGATCGAGAAAGGTCTGACTGAAACCCGCCACGTCATGTTTGGCGTCGATCTGCAGCGACCGGTTTTTCCTGGTGTAGTCGGCGCTCAGCCCCTCGGTTTGCGCTGTGGTCCGCCGATAATCGACATTGAACGGAATTCTCAGGTTTTTGACATGCAGGCTCAGGCCGTCGGCATGGACCGTCTGATCGTAGCCTGGCGAGAATTCCCTGCCGACATGGCTCATCCGGGAGTTGCTGAAAAAACGCAGACTGAGCGGACGGTATCTTAAAAATGTCCCGTAGACGTCGTACAACAATCGCGAGCCGTCGGTGGAGCTGTTCCGGTCGGAGGCCGCGCCGGACAGCGAAGATTCCAGCTGGTCCCAGCCGGCTTCGATACTGGCTCCGCCGAGCAACAGATCGGGGCCGCGCAGCACGTAGTTGATGCCGACGCTGTAGGTTTCCTCGAAGCGCTGACGGACCGAACGGGTGGTGCCGCTACCATCCTCGGACAGCGTCAGGGCCCGATACCGGTAATCGAAGGCGACGCGCTGACTGAGGCCGTCGAACAGAAACAGGCCCCTGGTGGCCGCCCCGGCATCGGACAGGGGCATCAGCACGATGATGCCCAGGCAGCAGAGGATTATTTTTGTCCTGAAAATCACCAAGATAGCGGCTACAGGAGATAACGTGAATTGCTGAAATGCGGGTCATGACAGTCGACACAGATCATGCCCCGGCTCCTGACGGTCTCATGGAGCTGTTCGGCCAGACGCTTTTCCGTATGGCAATTGCCGCAGATGTCGTTGACCGATGCCTTGAGCAGGACCGGATACCGGGAAGAATGCGGCAGATGGCAGGCCAGGCAGGCGCCGATGGCGACCGGTCCGTGGACGACGCTGCCCTGGACAAAATCCTCATGACACACCCCGCACAACCGGTTCTTTTCCACGATCAGACCGATGGTCTTGCGCTTGTCGTGGCAATCGTTGCAGGACTTTTCTTCGTAGGGGCGATGCGCCGAACGGCTCGTGCCGTCTTCTTCGACAGCGGTTTCGGCGGCCGTTTCGGCATCGGCCTGCTGCAGCGCCAGCTGCTCGGTATAGTAAGCGAAATACTGATCGGCAGAGGGCAGGCTCGGATAGCCGTCGAGCAGTGCGGTGGTGAATTTGTGCCTGGCCACAGGATCGCACCCTGCCAGCAACAGCGCAGCCATGGCAACCAGGATGGCAAGAGATAACGCTTTGTCTGCCATGCTATGCATCCCTGATGGCGTCGCAAAAAGTCCGCCCTACGGCGTTACGGCGTTTTTTCAGGACCTCGACATACCTGATGTATGCCTTCGCCCCTGAAAAAACACCAAGCCCCCACGAGACAAGGGCGGACGAAATTTTTGCTTAGCCATCCTCTTGAGTTTTTGCGAAAGCATCAATCCTGATGCTTTCGCAAAAAAAAAACATCAACCGGTTCCCGGCACGATTCAGTTGCCGGCGATCCCGCCATCCCGCAGCTGTCCCAATCCGTAGACGGCGACCTTGTGCGGCCCGTACTGGTTGATGACAAACAGCAGCTTTTCCACTTCGAAGGCGGGATCCGCATAGCGCTTGAAAAACTCCAGGTTATCCCGGGTCACGGCAATGTCGGTCGGCAGGTTCAGCACCCCTCTCCTGAATTCCGGATTCAGACCGGGGTCGCCGAAAAACAGCAGCAGACGCTGCTCGGCACTGAAAATCTGAACATTCTGGTGGCCGCCGTCAACCACATAGATCTGCCCCAGTTCGTCGACATCGAGCCCTTTGGGGCGGGCGAACATGCCGAAACTGTCGCCCATCTCGCCAAACGCGTCGAGCAGGTGACCGTCACGATCGTACTTGAGCACCCGTCCGCTGCCGGCATTGCTGACATAGAGCAGACCGTCCGGCCCCAGCGTCATGGCTGTCGCCAGGGCGATCCCCTCCCCTTTGCCGTCGGCCTTGCCGATGCTTCTCAGGTACTTCCCGGTCTTGCGATCCAGGACCTTGATTTCGTTGCTCGGCAGATCGAGCACATAGATGAACTTGTCGTCGACCTCGACATCCACCGGCTTGATCCCCAGCTCCTTGCCGTAGGCGGTCAGATAGTCGCCTTCGGCATTGTAGACCACGATATCCTTGCGCATGGTATCCGCGACATAGATGCGCCCCTCTTCGTCGATCGCCAGACTGGCCGGCTTCATCAGCTTGCCGAGGCTGTAATTGCCTTTCAGGTCACTGAAGGTCATCTCGGCCGGATCGATAATGACGATGTTGCTGGCGCCCAGGTCGCTGACATAGATCTTTCCGTTGTGCGTCTTGATGCCGAACGGCTTGTGGATGCGCCTGACCTTCTCTTCTTCGGTGGCGCCGTAAACGAACAGGGAAAACTTGTCCTTCTCCCCGGCAAATTCCTTGGAGTTTTCAATGTGGGTCAGATACTGCAGGCGCGGCTCGTTGGGCAGCGGGGGAAAGAAAACCGGCGCCTCATCAGCCTGCGGCCGACTGCCGGCACACCCCTGCAGGGCGCAGACGGCCAGTGCCAGCAAGAGAACATGGACTACTTTGCTACCGATATTTAGCGACATCTTTTTCACTCCAGACAAAGAGGGATGAATGAAACCGTTGTAACCTTTGTAACTGTTCAGCACCCTGACATCGATGCCTCACTTAAGGCTAAGCTCCCTCCCCTTCAAGGGGAGGGCTGGGGTGGGGATGGGTCGGTTCCAGTATGCCGGCACCCCATCCCCCTCCCGACCTCCCCCTTGAAGGGGGAGGAGATAAATTCACAAACGACAGGTGTGTAGTTATTCGCAAGCAAGCAACGCAGCAGTTGCTGAGTTTTTGCGACGCCATCACTGATCAGGCGCTTGAAAATCGTTCTTGACCGGCGTTTCACGGTCGTAGCCCAGGACCTGATGACAGCCCGGCGCGCAGCTGCCGCCGGTCGCGGTCGGCTCGAAGCCGATCGGAACCTTCCAGCTGCCGAACGCGCTGCCCGTGCGGCTGATCAATTTTTCCCCCGCGCCGGCGTGGGGCTCATGACAGAGGCGACAGGTGCGTCCCTTGCGGACATCGGCCACGTGGACATAGTGAAGATTGCGGTTGCCGTTGCGAAAATTCGTGTAGAGGGTCGTATCTTCAAAACGCAGCAGGTTTTTTTCATGGCAACCCAGGCAGAAGTCATAGGCGTTGTCCTGGTAGGGGAGGTAACGCCCTGCGGGATAACGCCCCCGCAGCAGGCGGAAAAAGTCGCTGCCGTGGGGATCGTGACAGTCCGCGCACTGCCCGTCCCGCAGCGGCCCGTGCAGGGTTTTCTCGCCCGCCAGCTGGGCCCCGATGTCCTGCAGCGGCGAATCGGCGCCATGACAGTTCAGGCACAGGCCCTGCTGGTCCAGCGGCAACAGGCCGCGTTGCTGCGAGAAGTGCGTGGAATGACAGCCGCCGCAGCTGCCCGCCTCAAGCATCGGCTGATGACTGACCCGGGCCTTGGCCGCCTGTTTGCCGATTGCCGGGTGACAGCTGAAACAGAGATCCGGCATCTTCTGCTTGAGATTGAAGCGGAGCTCCGACGCGTGCGGATTGTGGCAGTCGGTGCAGGGGGCGTCTTTCACCGGCGGATGGACGAAGGCGGCGGTTTGCATCTGTCGCGCAAAGTCGTCATGGCAGCCCAGGCAGCTTTGCCGGGCGGGCTGTTTCAGCAAGGCCTCGTGCTCCGACGCGTGGGGATCGTGACAACTGCCGCAGGCGCCGACCGCCGCCGGACCATGCCGGAAGGTCAGGGCAAACGCCGCATCGTCATGACAGGCGAAGCAGAGTTCGGACCAGTCCTTGCCGACCGCCAGCAGCGAGGGGTTGTCCGCCCCATGCACCTGATGACAGACCAGACAGTCCCCTTCGGCAAACGGCGCATGCAGCTGACCCTGCTTTGGCGCATCATGGCACAGGAAACAGAGCGCGGCCCCGCTCTCGACCAGTTCGAAACTTGCGCCGTCCGCCGCCGGATGCTCGTCCAGCAGCTGAACATGACAGTCAAGACATTCGCCGTCTGCGACCGGCTGATGGGCGGCAGCGGCGGCGGCATAATCGGCATGGCAGCTCGCGGTCATGCAGGATTCCGCGGCGGCAACCGGCAGAGCGAGAAGCGGCAGAGCAAGCAAAACAAACAGAAATAAACGCGCTTTCACTGGGGAGTTCCTTCCTGAACAAACCTCTTGCCGCACCGAGCCGAGCGCTGCCGGCCCCGTCCGTCATCTGCCAAAAGCAGGCCAACCCGAACCTCAAGTTAAAACAGTAGGTTGTTGACCGGACGCGGACCGCGATTACCGTATATGGAGAGCGCGGCCCGCGCGCACCGCTCCGCCGTCGCAAAACTGCCGCATGCGGAAAGCCTGCGGACTACTGAAGCCCCCGCTCGCGGCCGTAGACGATCCCCAGTTTTTCCATCTTGTGCCGTAAGGTACTGGGATGGATCCGCAGAATCTCCGCCGCGCCGCCGGCCCCGTTGACCTTCCCCCTGGTCTGCTCCAGAACCCTCTCGATCTGCCGGGCGACCACCTCATCCAGACTCAGGCAGCCCTCGTCACTGTCGGCCTGCGCCTGCGTTCCGGCACCCAGCGCCGCCAGGCAGGGGAAGGCACAGACGCTCTCCCCCTTGGCCGCTTCGGGCATTTGCGCCGTCCGCGACGAGGCGAAGGGGTCGATCGGCTGGGTGCGCCCGCGGTTCTGAATCAACGCCCTTTCCACCACGTTTTCCAGTTCGCGCACATTGCCGGGCCAGTCGTAGCGGGTCAGTGGCCCGTAAGCGCCTTCGGCGACGGGCGGCGGCGTACGCATCCCCATCTCCCGCGCCTTCTGCTCCATGAAGTGATGAACCAGCGTCATGATATCCTCCCGGCGGCGGCGCAACGGCGGGATCTCGATGGGAAAGATGTTCAGCCGGAACAGGAGATCCTGGCGGAACTCGTTCTCCTCGACCATTTTCTCCAGATTCCTGTGGGTGGCGGCGACCACCCGGATATCGACCGGGATCGATTCGCTGCCGCCGACCCGCTCGATCTCTTTGGTCTGCAGCACGCGCAGCAGGCGGACCTGGACCGCCGGCGGCAGCTCACCGATTTCATCGAGCAGGATGGTGCCGCCGTGGGCCCGCTCGAAACGGCCCAGCTTGCGCGTGGCCGCGCCGGTAAAGGCGCCCTTTTCGTGACCGAACAGTTCGCTGTCGATCAGGTTTTCCGGGATCGCGCCGCAGTTGACCTTGATCAGCGGACCGTTGCGGCGCGGCGAGGCATGATGGATGGCGTTGGCGATCACCTCCTTGCCGACGCCGGTCTCCCCCATCAGCAATACGGTGTTGCTCAACGGCGCGATCTGCGCAACCAGCTCCATGACATATTTCAGGCCGCTGTTGGCGCCGATCACCGAACCGTCGGAGGCGCGCCGCAGCTCATTGCTCAGAAAGCGATTGTCGTCGGCCAGCCGTTCCTTGAGCCGGGTCAGCTGCTCATAGGCCAGGGCATTGGACACGGCGATCCCGAACGGCGCATTGAGCCGTTGCAGCAGGTCGACATGCTCCTCGGTAAAGAAACAGCCCTGTCGGGCGACGACCACCACCGACCCCAGGTAGTGCTCGCCGATGTTCAGGTGCATGACCATGATCGAGCGTCCCTGATAGCCGAGAAAAGGCGCCACCACCGAACCGAGCGGAGACTCTTCGGCCGTCCGGTAGAGCAGCACCCCCTTGCGGTTCAACCCCGCGTAGCGTTCCAGGCACTCCTGAACCCTGGCGTTGTTGGTGGCGGTGAAAACATTCTTCTGACAGACATTGTCGTCCGCCCCCCGGGTAAAGGTCCACACCTCCTTCCCCTTTTCCTGGTAAAGGTTGAGGTGCAGGTGATCCAGCGGCATGATCGTCGCCAGGTATTGATGCGCTTTGCCCAACGCCTGGCAGAAATCGAGACTGCTGCAGATCAGCAGAGAGGCCTCCCGAAAAAATTCATTTTTATCAATCTTCATCGCTGCTGTCCTTTGCCGCAAGTGATCGGAGCGGGGGACGCCATCCCCCATGGCAAACTATGGGACGCTCTTATACGTTGATACCTTCGCCTCTGAAAAACCACCAGCCTTGTAGGACGAAATTCTTGGTGACTTATTCAGCAGTCACTTATGAATTGATTTCCTCCCCTTTCAAGGGGGAGGTCACCCTTGCGAAGTGGGGTAGAAACGACCCCCCTTTCCGCTACGCTCCCTTCCCCCCTATTTTATAGGGGGGATTGAGGGGGGTTGCTCAGCCATCATTCATCGGTCGGCAGAAAAATGATCATGCCGCGACGGTTTTTTTGGCGCCCCTGCGCGGTGGCGTTATCGGCGATCGGCCTGCGCTCGCCGTAGCCCACCGTCTCAATCCGGGCCGGGTCGACGCCCAGAGCGACCAGGTAGCGTTTGACGCTGGCGGCCCGTTGCCCCGAAAGTCGGTCGTTGTAGACATGACTCCCCAGACTGTCGGTGTGCCCCTCGACAACCACCAGCTGCGTCGCGGCCGCTTTCAGGTCGCGCGCTATCCTCTGCAATCCCGCGCCGAAGGTTTTCGGAACCGCCGCCCGATCAAACTTGAACTCCACCCTGACGGCGGCAGGGAAGCCGATCGCAGCGGACCGCTCGCTGATTGCGTCTGCCGGAGCAGCCGAAGCAGCCGAAGCAGCCGAAGCAGCCGAAGCAACCGGAGCAACCGGAGCAGCCGAAGCAACCGGAGCAACCGGAGCAACCGGAGCAACCGGAGCAACCGGAGCAACCGGAGCAACCGGAGCAACCGGAGCAACCGGAGCAACCGGAGCAACCGGAGCAACC
>DASWJX010000196.1:0-11047 GCA_036396915.1 Geopsychrobacteraceae bacterium
CTCGTCCCCTCCTGCGCCGAGGGGGGCGTGCTGGGGGTCCTGCCGGGGGTGATCGGCCTGATCCAGGGGGTCGAGATTCTCAAGCTGCTGCTCGATCTCGGCGAGACGCTGATCGGACGGCTCCTGCTCTTCGACGCCCTCGCCATGCGTTTCCGGGAGGTCCGGCTGGAAAAGGATCCGGCCTGCCCCATCTGCGGCGATCAGCCGACGATCCGCGAGCTGATCGACTACGAGACCTTTTGCGGCCTGACCAAGGAGCCGGACGACGCCGAGCTGTTCGAAATCGGGCCGCGGGAGCTCGCGGCGGCGCTCGAACACGGCGAGACGACGCTGATCGACGTGCGCGAGCCCCATGAGTACGAAATCGCGCACATCGAGGGCGCCAGCCTTATCCCGCTCGGTTGCCTGCCCGAGCGCCTGGGCGAACTCGACAGCAGCGAGGAGATCGTCCTGCACTGCCACACCGGCGAGCGCAGCAGGCGGGCGCTCGAACTCCTGCGGCAGTCGGGCTTCCGGAAGCTCAAGAACCTGCGCGGCGGGATCGACGCCTGGTCCCGGGAAGTCGATCCCGAGGTGCCGCGCTATTAGCGCCGACTGTGAGAGTGTTCCTGGATGACTGGTATACTGTCGGACATAACCCGGCTGTCCATGTCGGTCATGTGAAAAAAACCGGGAAAGGAGCAGGTTATGCCCCAGAAACCTTCCGACTCCAGGCATGCGCGCCAAACGTTCGATCCGATCGATCCCGGCGTCACCATTGGCCATGTCCATCTCAAGGTCGCGGAGCTGGGCCGGGCGCTCGATTTCTATTGCGGGGTGCTCGGTTTCGCCTTGATCCAGCGCCTCGGGGAGGATGCCGCTTTTGTGGCGGCGGGCGGCTATCACCATCATCTCGGGCTCAATACCTGGCACAGCAAGGGGGGCGCGCCACCGCCGCCCGGGACGACCGGTCTTTATCACGTCGCCATCCGTTACCCGACGCGCTCCGCTCTGGCCGATGCGCTGCTGCGTCTGGATGCGGCGCACATCCCCCTGGATGGCGCCGCCGATCACGGGGTCAGTGAGGCTTTATACCTGCGCGATCCCGACGGCAACGGCCTGGAACTTTACTGCGACCGTCCGGATGAGCAGTGGCCGCGCACGGAACAGGGCAAGATCCGGATGTTCACCGAGCCCCTCGATCTGGAGGGACTGCGCAATGAGCTGAGCTGACGTGAGGGGCGGAGGGAGGTGGCGTACGCCGATAACAAAGAACCGGCAGCGGAAGGCCTTCCGCTGCCGGTTCTTTGTTGCATGGCGATGAGCAGGACAGGTCACGCGATGCGGGCCAGCTCCTGGCCGTTGACCACCTGCTCGCCTTCTTTGACCTCAATATGCGTGACGCGCCCGGAGGCCGGAGCGACCACCGGAACCTCCATCTTCATCGCCTCAAGAATAAGAATCGAGTCCCCTTCCTGAATCGGGTCGCCCGCTTTTTTCAGGATTTTCCATACCGCGCCCGGCATCTGCGCGTTGACCGACGTCCCCCCCGAAGCGGCAGCGTCGACGGCTTGCGGGCTGTGTGAGCCATGCTCGTCCCGGCGGATGCCCGTGGCGAACACTTTGCCGTTGACGGTAACGGTTTCCCCGTTCAGCGACATCTGGTAGTCGGTTCCATCGACGGTGACCACGAAATCGCCGTGGTCCGCGGTGCCGCCGATGGCATGTTCCTTTTCCTTGTCGACCTTGCGCACCCCGATCTCGCCGTCCCCCTTGAGGAACTTGATCCCCTTTTCACGGCAGGTCGCGACGATAAAGATGTTCTCCCTGGTCTCTTCGAGCCCCTCCTTGCGGAGCATCTCCAGGACATGGGCCACGCTCTTGGCCGGATCGGCATCGTTGATCTCGAGCGGGGGAAGCGTCGTCGGCGGCAGCTTGAGCTGCTCCTCGGCGATCTTCATGATTTCGGCATCGGCCGGCAGGGGCGTCTTGCCGAAATAGCCGAGGATCATCTTGCCGTACGGTTCGGCGATCCGCTTCCAGGGACCGAACAGGACATTGTTGAAGGCCTGCTGGAAATAGAACTGGGAAACCGGGGTGACCGAAGCGCCGAAGCCCCCCTTGCGGACGCACTCGCTCATGGCTTTGATCATTTCCGGATAGCGGTCCATGATGCCGTTGTCGCGCAGCATCTGGGTGTTGGCCGTCAGGGCTCCGCCCGGCATCGGGCTCCAGGGGATCAGCGGCTCTACGGCGGTGGCTTCCGGCGGCATGAAGTAGTCCTTCATGCAGTCCTTGAAGACCTCGGAGGCCTCGCGGACCTTGTCGATATCGACATCGAGGTCGAATCGGGAGCCGCGCAGGGCATGCCACATGACCAGCACGTCGGTCTGGCAGGTCCCGCCGGAGCAGGGCGCCAGCGAGAGGTCGATGGTGTCGGCCCCCGCTTCGAGGGCGGCCAGATAGGCGCTCACGCCGGTTCCCGCCGTCTCGTGGGTGTGAAAGTGAATCTCGGTATCGCCCGGGAGCATCCGGCGGGCCCGCTTGATCGACTCGTAGACGCTTGCGGGGGTCGCGGTTCCCGAAGCGTCCTTGAAGCAGACGGAATGATAGGGGATATCGGAGGCGATAATCTTCTTGAGCACCGATTCATAATAATCGGGGTCATGGGAGCCGGTGCAGCCCGGCGGAAGCTCCATCATGCTGACACAGATCTGGTGATTGAGCCCGGCTTCGGCGATGCACTTGCCGCTGAAATTCAGGTTGTTGAGATCGTTGAGGGCATCGAAGTTCCTGATGGTGCTGATGCCGTGCTTCTTGAACAGTTCGGCGTGCATCCTGATGACATCGCTCGACTGGGATTCCAGTCCGACCACGTTGGTCCCGCGGGCCAGGGTCTGCAGCTCCGCGTCGGGCCCCGCCACTTCGCGAAAACGATCCATCATGTCAAAGGCGTCTTCGTTGCAATAAAAGTAGAGCGACTGGAAACGTGCCCCGCCGCCGGCCTCAAGATAGTTGATTCCCGCGTGCCGAGCCGCCTCTACCGCAGGCATGAAGTCCTCGGTGTAGGCACGTGCACCATAGGCGGACTGCAGTCCGTCCCGGAAAGCCGTACACATGAATTTCACTTTTTTGCTCATAACGGTTCCTTGTCTTAGATAAATTGAAAAGAACTATGTAGTAAGTTTAGAGAACCAGCACCGACCAGAGGATACCGGCGGCGATGGCTGAGCCGAGCACACCGGCCACATTGGGTGCCATGGCGTGCATCAGCAAAAAGTTATGGGGATCTTCCTTCTGACCGACGACCTGCACCACCCGCGCGGAATCCGGAACCGCGGAAACACCGGCGGCGCCGACCAGGGGGTTGATCTTGTCCGTGAGGAACAGATTCATGAACTTGGCAAACAGCACCCCGCCGGCCGTGGCAACGGCGAAGGAGAGCGCGCCCAGGCCGAAGATCAGCAACGACTGCGGCGTGAGAAAGGTTTGCGCCTGGGTACTCGCACCCACCGAAAATCCGAGCAGGATGGTGACGATATCGATCATGGCATTTCTGGCCGTATTGGCCAGGCGTTCCGTCACGCAGCTCTCTTTCAACAGATTGCCGAAGAACAGCATGCCGACCAGGACAATCGCGCCCGGAGCAATCAAGGTGGCAATCAGAAAACCCGCGATGGGAAAGATGATCTTCTCACGCTGGGACACAACCCGGGGGGCCTTCATCCGGATCAAGCGCTCCTTGCGAGTCGTCAGCAACTTCATGATCGGCGGCTGAATGACCGGCACCAGGGCCATGTAGGAATAGGCCGCAATGGCAATCGAGCCGAGCAGGTGGGGGGCCAGCTTGGCGGAAAGGAAGATCGCCGTCGGACCATCGGCGCCGCCGATAATGCCGATGGCCCCCGCTTCCGAAGGACTAAAGCCCAGATAAAGCGCGCCGATGAAGGTCAGGAAGATCCCGATCTGCGCGGCGGCGCCGAGCAGCACCAGCTTCGGATTGGAAAGCATGGTGGAAAAGTCGGTCATCGCACCGATGCCGAGAAAAATAAGCGGCGGGAAGAGCCCCTGGCTGACGCCGTAATAGATCATGCTCAGCACGCTGCCCTGGTCGTAGACGCTGAGCGCCATCCCCTCGACGGGAGGGATATTGCCGACGATCATGCCGAAACCGATCGGAACCAGCAGCAGCGGTTCGTAATCCTTGCGAATCGCCAGGGTAATGAAGACGATACCGATGACAATCATCAGCAGGTTCGCCCAGGTCATCGTAAAAAAAGCCGTCGTTGTGATAAAGCTCAGAAAAATATCCACCGGATGTCCTCAGTCCTTGTTGTTCGGTCGTAGGGGGGGGAGCCTTGGCGACTTCCTATTTTGCCGGTAACGACTCTGCGTTCTTTCTGAACAGAGCGTAGCCGATGGCCGCCAGGACCTGCTCATGGTCCGCTGGCGTACTGGAGGTGGGTGCGTGCTGGTGGTGTTTCTCGGGAACAATCTTCTCAAGCAGCGGCAATACCCTGGGAAGCAAGACAATAAAGAGAGAGATAATCAGCAACGCGGCGAAAACAATGAGCATTCCCATGAGCGCAATGGTAACGCCGTTTGCGTATACGATATTTTCAAAGCCTAAAACAAGATTGTTCATGACAGTCACCAGCCCTTTCGACCATATTTGTGATAAATTTCGATCTAAAGACTAGCAATCTCTTGATTCCCGGTCAACAAAAAAAACAGTATTCTATTCTGAAAACGCTGATTATTTCGCTTTATTAAGGCTGACAAAAAACTTTTATTAATTTTAAATTTTTTACTCATGCTAAAATTACGGTTCTAGTTTTTTATTCAATCTATATTTTACTGGGTATACTGGAAAAGAAAAAAAGAAAATCCAATATAATGAACCTATAGGTAATTACAAATATTTAAAAATAAAATTACACTTGCATTACAAAAATAAAACATTTAAAAAATTATATTTAAACGTAAAAAAATCCACCAAAAATCACAGATTTTATGAACTATGTGGCTATAAGCACTAAATTTTTATTTATATACTTTATAAAATCAATTCATAGTTGATTCATGAAACCCATCTTCAAGTCAAAAAATAAAACAATGAGCCAGTAGAACTGCGTATTATTTTTTATTGGGCGGCGAGGAAGGGTGATGTTGTCGACCCGGTGGATTTTGTATCAAAATCCACCGACCGCGCGGCCGTGCGGATCGTTTCGCTGAGGAGCTTTTTGCGTTGACGTGACCGGGCCGGAACAGCTATCGTGTTGAAATTCTTGGGAAAGGCAGGGGGATATGTTTTTACCGGGCAGCATTGAAAAGATCATAACAGAGCCGCCGAGCCGTTGTTGAACGGTCCGGCGGCTCTGTGTTTTTCCGGGCTCGTCAGCAGCATCTGTGGTGACATTCCGGCTCCGGCAACGATCCAAGTGTATGAGACAAGGCAATTTCCAAGCAATTCAGGGTTTTGAAACCGTGGGCTTTTATCATCGTGCGTTTGGCTTGGCAGACTCCAGCCCTCTACCGCGCCTCCGGAAAGCCGACCCTTGGCCTTGAGCCAGTCGAGAACCAGCGGCTTGCGATTGCGCAGCATGCCCGCCACTTTCTGCCGCGGCTCCAGGTCGGCTTGCAGTGCCCGGGTCACCCAGTTGTCGAGAGGCGGAGCGGGGGCCTCCGTACGCCGGTTTTTTTTCAGGAAGAAGCGCTGCTGCAGGGTTTTTCGCTGTGCCGGGCGTGACGTTCATAGTGGTCGAAACACACTCGTACCAACAAAGGGCTGTTCATGCAAATTCGCCTCATCAAGAAAGTAGGCACCGCGATCCGCTCCGGGAAGATCAGTCTGCGGCGGAGCGTCATAATCGCGCTTATCGGGGCGTCGCTGCTCAGCTTTGTCGCCGGGCATCTGATTGCCTCGCTGTTTTTCAGCGACGTGCTGCGCGGCAACAGTCTGGCCTCCTCGCGGCTGTTGTTTCCGATTTTGAAAAATGAAATCCTGTCCCGGATGGAACAGGGGGAACAGGACCGTCACCACCTGGCGGAAGTGCTGACCGACCAGGAGGGGCAGGCGCTCAACCTGCGGATCCGGATTCACCCCGGCGCGCAATTGCACCCGGCGGGGGGGCTCTGGCAGCAGCTCGACGACGAGCTGTTGCGCCTGCAGCTGCAGCGGGGCGAAGCGGTGGCCCAGGAAAAGTTCGGCACGCTGACCCACTATTACCCGCTGCCGGCGGAGACCGCCTGCCTCGGCTGTCACCAGCAAGCGCGCCGGGGGGAGATCCTCGGCTATATCGAACTGTCGCAGGATCTGCAGGCGCTGGTTCACGGCAAATGGACCGATCTGCTGCTGCTGCTGATCTGCCTCGCCCCCTTCCCCTTCGGCATGGCCCTGCTGGTCACCAGCACGGTCAACCGGCGCCTGAAACACGCCACCGACCGGTTGCACGATAAAATCAAGGATGCCGGCAATATCGACGAACTGACCAGCCTCGACCTGAAGAGCCTCAACCTGGGTTTTGTCGAACTGAACCTGATCCTGCTGCAATTCCGCAAATTTATCCACAAGGTCAAGCATGTCGCCGTCGACAGGGAAATCCTGGCCTTTGAAATCCGGCTGCTGGAAAAGTTCATCATCACCTCCGCGGTGGTCAAGGACTGGAAGCAGCATATCGGCCGCTTGCTGCGGGAGATCAATACCATCCTCCCCGCCCATACGCTGTTTTCCATCTTCAAGGTCGACGACGAACTGTACGATCTGGATATTTTCTGGCGGGGCGTTCCGAGCGAAGCGATGAAGCAGGAGATTACCGCGGCGATCGCCGCGGTGCTCGCCGAAAACGACTGCAATATCAGCATGGTCGGGGTGAGCGTCAAGCATACCATTGTCGACACCGACGTTCGGATCGAGGCGGCGGATGTTGAGGAGCTGGCCCTGCAGACCAAGTCGCTGATCATGGATGCGCCGCGCATCGGCGGGGTGATCGGCATCGGCGTGCAGGCGCTCAACCCGCAGGATCCGGTCATGGCGCTGGTGATCGACGGGATTCTCACCTCGCTGCTGAACGTGGTCGGCTCGGTGCGGGCCATCTATATCTACACCAAGGAGCTCGAATACTACGCCACCCGCGATCCCTTGACCCATCTGTATAACCAGCGCATGTTCTGGGAACTGCTCGATTATGAACTGTTCCGGGCGATGCGGCATGAGTATCAGTTCACCGTGCTGTTCATCGATCTGGACAACTTCAAGCGGGTCAATGACAATTACGGCCACAGCTTCGGCGATCAGTTCCTGGTCGCAACGACCAGGCAGATCCGCCAGGTGCTGCGGGACGGGGATATCCTGACCCGCTACGGTGGCGATGAGCTGGCGGTTATCCTGCCGGAAATCGGTGAAGAACAGGGGTATGCGGCGGCCGAACGGATTCGCAACGCGATCGAAACGCTGGCCCTCGCCGCTCCCGACGGTTCCACGGTGAAAGCGACCATCTCCATCGGCCTGGCCGCCTTTCCGGAGCACGCCGGCGACGCCAAGACCCTGTTCCTGGTCGCCGACAACATGATGTACAAGGCGAAAAAAGAAGGGAAAAACGCCATCGGCTGCCCCTGCGCCGCGGATCTGGAGGATATCTTCAGAAAGAACGAAGAGCGCAACAGCCTGATCTACCGGGCGCTGGACCATGAAGAGCTGATCCTGCCCTATTTCCAGCCGATCGTTGCGGTGGCGCGAAACGAGATTCAGATCCACGAACTGCTGATGCGCATCGTCGACGGTGAGCGGGTGGTGCCGGCCGGGGAATTCGTCGAGCAGGCCGAGAATCTGGGGCTGATGCACCGCTTTGACCTGATCCTGATCCGCAAGGCGTTTCAACAGATTCAGGCCGTCGGCTACCAGGGGGTGCTGTTTGTCAACATCTCGCCCAAATCCCTGATCACCGGTCGGTTCATCCGCGCCATCCGGGAACTGGCGCAGACCTACGGCGTGGTGCCGCACAACATCGTCTTCGAAATTACCGAGCGGGAAACCTGCAAGAACCTCAATGCGCTGGAGAAGTTTGTCGTCGAGCTGAAAAACGAAGGGTTCCGCTTCGCCGTCGATGATTTCGGCAGCGGCTACAGTTCCTTCCAGTACATCAAAAGCTTCTCCATCGATTTTCTCAAGATCGACGGCGAGTTTATCGCCTGCCTGCCGTATGACCAGACCTATCAGGCGTTCGTCAAAAGCATGGTCACCCTGGCGCAGGAACTGGGCATCAAAACCGTCGCCGAGTTTGTGGAAACGGAAGAGATCCTGCAGCTGGTCAACGCCTTCGGCATCGATTACGCGCAGGGCTACCATATCGGCCGACCGGCCGAAAACTTTGCGCCGAGCGACCCGCTGACGGACCAGCGCAGCGCGGCAGCGAACTCCGATCCGCTGTTGCCGATGACCCGGTGCGCAAGCCTCGGCCTGCAGACCGGGAAAGGATAACGCGGACGCCGTTCGGGGAGTTCGAAGGAGTTAAGTATGGTGTCTCACGAACTCGGCGGATGTTCGCCCGGTAATGCCGCCGAAGGTGTCCTTGGCCGATCTTCGGAAGCTCATATGCGAGGTGTTCGAAGTGCCCCAGGATACTTTTCCCGACGAACTCGGGGCGGTCCGGTATCGGCGGCCCGAGCGGTCTTCTGCTACACGGCAGTCCGTTTGCTGGGCATGGCGGGTACCGAAGCCGGGCAATTCCTTTCCATGGGGTCCTCTGCAGTGAGTCGGGCGGTACGGCGGGGGGAGTTGATTTTACAAGATAATCCAACTATTAGAGACAGCCTGGACAAGGCCTTGCGCAAAGTCTGAGCAGGCAGCCAGAGAGATCTTAAATCACTAAAACAGCAACGTCCCCTTGGCCCACTTGATTTTCTCCACAGATTCTGCTGACGAGCCTAAAAAAAGAGATGCAATCCACTATGGACTGCACCTCTCAGACTTTTGATGCTGGGGTCAGGAATTCACTGACACCCGATCTACTTATTTCTTTCCCATCTCTCCCCGAGAATGGTTCATCTGTTTTGGAATCCAGGATAACAGGTACCTGAATCAGTGAGTTTACATTAGTAATTTCCAGTAAGTTCTTTGATAATTAGCTGATTTTGTTAATGTTTTATGCCATACTGGAGTCGCATCAAAATTCACCCAAGGAGATTTTTTCGTGACTTTTCCGCGATTCACCATCGAGCAATCCGACACCGAATTCTACTCATCACAGTCCGGCATGGCGCTGGTTGGGCTGGCCATCAACCGCTACACGACGCTGGCCTCACGTCTGGCCAAGGCGGCACCCTGTCAGGGGATCGCCACCGCCGATGTGGTGCGGAGTTATCTCGGCCTGCTTTGCCAAGGCAAGAGCGATTTTGCGGCGATCCGCCCCTTCTGGGACGATGATGAGTTCTTTGCCGCCGCGCTGGGCGTGCAGAACATTCCTTCTCCCGAAACCCTGCGTCAACGTATGGACAAGGTCGCCGAGGCATCACGCTGGATTGTCAACTTTTGTACGGTCGAGTTTATCAAAAAGGTCAAGGCCCAGCTTTCAACGCTGCCTTCGGGACACATGCCTTTGGATATGGATGTTTTCACGCAAGATAACTCGGATACCAAGAAAGAGGGCGTCTCCTGGACCTACTGCAAGTTCAACGGCTTTGCTCCGATTGCGGCCTGGGTGGGTCTGGAGGGCTGGTGTCTGGAGATCGAACAACGCCCCGGATCGCAGCATTCTCAAGAGGGCTTCATCCCTTTCCTGTTACGCGCAATCAACAACGCCCAGCAGTTGACCCAGGCCCCTTTGCTGGTGCGGCTGGACAGCGCTCATGATGCAATCTCCACCTTGGTGACCCTGAACACGGAGAAAGTCGATTTCATCGTCAAGTGGAATCCCCGGAGGGCCGATGTTCCGGCGCGGGCCTCTGAGGTCTTTGCCCACGGCAAGATGGTGAAGCAGGACAAGAAGGGTCGCGTTGCCATCATGACTGAAACTGTCGAGCGTACCTACAAGGACGAAAACGATGAAGAAAAGACTCTCAAGCTGCGCCGTGTGCTGCGGGCTACCCAACGAAACTTTGAGAAGGATGGCACTCCATTGCTCATTCCCGATGTCGAGATCGAAGGCTGGTGGACCAACCTCAGCGTGGCCAAGGATAACGTGATCGAACTCTACAAGGGGCATGCCCTGTGTGAGCAGTATCACTCTGAACTCAAGACCGACATGGATCTGGAACGGTTGCCGTCGGGAAAGTTTGCCACCAATGACCTGGTCATGTGTTGTGCCGGATTGGCCTACAATATTTTGCGGGCCGTGGGTCAGGTGGGCTTAATGGGGAAGAAACAGGCCCGACGCGCCAAGCAGCGCCGTCGAATCAAGACGGTGATGCAGGACCTGATCTACTTTGCCGGACGTTTTATCCGTCATGCCCATGGCCTGACCCTGCGTTTTAGTTGTCATGCTAACGACCAGGCCCAGGCGTTTGCCAAAACCTACGCGCGGTTTGCCTATGGTTGAGCAAAAAACAACGCAGCAGTGACTTGAAAAACCACAACAAAGGGTGTGGTTAATGTCGCTCGTCCAAAAACAGGAGATCGTCACCAACATGAAATAAAATCAGCTAAATTGTCAAAGAACGGCTCAGCCTGACAGAAAAACCGACACCGGACAACGGAATCAGGCGGCAAATTTTTCGCGAAAATGACTTGGCGAGACAAACCCGAGAAATGTGGACTAAGCGCTCACTGATTCAGGATATCAGTTATCCTTCGATCATCTTTGTTATTTGTCTGACCATCCGCTTATGTCCTCTCAGAAGGCAGGACCCCTTTATTTTCTTGAACGTTAACTTTTAGGCAAAACTTAAAGTTCAGGTATTTACAATTTGCTTTCAGTTTCTTTCTTTTTCGCCTCTTCTTCGGCGTTCAGCAATGCTTTTACTTTTGTATAGTAACCAACACCGTGTGCAATTTTGTAGTTGTCTCCTCTAATTGCATGAATGACTTTAGTGCTTTCTGTCTCCCAAGATGTAAGTTTTGAAAACCCCACCT
>DASWJX010000197.1:0-4219 GCA_036396915.1 Geopsychrobacteraceae bacterium
GCAACGCCCCGTAACTGGATGACCCGCATGGAGAGCAGCGAATTGGCAAGCTGACCGTTTTGTTTACGGCTTACAAACTCGAAGTTTTCGACCAGCCCCTGCTTTTGCAAAAGCTCGTGTACCCGGCGGCAATCTTCGGGATTGGCCCGGATGCCCACCTCAAGAGCAGACTTGCCGAGCACCTCATCCCGTGCATAGCCGGTATGCAGACTGAACGCTTCATTGCAATCGACGATACACTGGTCATCGAGACGGGCAACGACGGCCGTGTCGGGGCCGGCTTGAAAAATAGTCCGGAAACTCTCCTCGCTCTCCTCCAGCCTGATGCGATTGCGCAGCCGCTCCATTTCACCGGCGGCCCTGCCGCCGAAGATCTTGACCAGATGCTCGACAGTCGGGACATCCGTCAGCGGCCTGCGAAAGAGGACCGACAGAACCCCCAGGCGTTTGCCGGAGGTGGCAATCAGCGGGAAACCGACATAACCCTCAACCTCAAGCTGCCGCAGCCTGAGATCCGCGGGGAAGAGCCGGGCAACCCCGGCCGGATAGCTACAGATCGTTTGCCGAGCAATCACGTCCCGGGAGGGGGTATCTTCCAGGCGGTATTCGAGATTTTCCCGAATGCGGCCCTCGGCGCAATAGGCCAGGGTTTCCATCAGATCGCTTGAACCGTCCTTGAACTGAGCGACGAAGGCATAATCGGCGTTCATGGTTTCGGCCATGACCGCGGCCAGGGTCCGGAAAAATTCCTCGCCGGTGTGGGACGAAATGCCTTCGGCGATCGACAGCAGCATCTTCTCGTGCTGCTTGATCCGGCTGATGTCCCGCCCTTCGGCGAGGATGTAGATGACCTGCTGCCGGTCGTTCATGATCGGCTTGAGCGAGAAGTCGATTACCAGCAACCGGTCGCCGCGCTGGTGGGCGGTTTCAAAGCGCACCACCTGTCCGGCGGCCGCTCGCCCGACACCCTCGCGTAGCTGCTGCTGCCCTTTCGGACTGTAGCTCCACCAGGCGGTCTCCCAGAACGGGCGACCGCGCACCTCGTCCGGCGCGACGTCGATCAACGCCAGCGCCGTATGGTTGACCTCCAGCAGATCCCCTTCCGGCGACAGCAGTCCCATGAAACTGAAGGTCTGATCGAAAATGCCGTGGAAGATCTGCTCGCGTTTGAGCAATTCGGCCTCGGCCTTCTTATGCTCGGTCATGTCGAGCATGGCGCCGACCTGCCCGCCGGGGGAGCCGTCCTGATTATGGAAAACCGCCTTATGGAAGAGGACGTCATGGAGTGACGAGTCCGCATGGCGCACCGTGGTTTCGTAGATCTGGGTCCCGCCCCGGCGGATCAATTCAAGATCGGCGCGCTGATAAGCATCCGCCAGTTCCCGCGGCGCGACATCAAAGACCGTTGAGCCGATGACCCTGTCCCTGGGCAGCCCGATAAAGTTTTCAAACGCCTGGTTGCAGCCCAGATAAACCCCCTGCGCGTCCTTGTAGAAAATCGGCGCCGGGATGGTGTCGAGAATCGTCTGCAGCAGCGACGACTGGGTCACCAGTTCCTGATAGGCCCAACTCAGCTCCTCGGTTCGCTGCTCAATGCGTGCCTCAAGTTCCTGAGCCAGACGCTGCAGGGCCCGCTCGGCCTTGCGGCTCTTGCCGGCGGCAATCGTGATCAGCACAACGGTAACGCCCAGGAATACGCACAGGAAAAAGAAGAAGCCGTAGAGCCGGTCGAGACTCTTGTGTTTCCGGGCACTCTCGAAAACCGTCTCGCTCCAGTTCCGGTTGTCTGCGCTCGCCAGCAGGGAAAAAATTCCGTCGGCCCGCTGCTGCAATCCCCTCACTACCGCCAGGGAGGGCGCCGGTCCGCCGGAAAAACGCTCTGCTCCCAGTCGGCCGAGCTCCGTCACCAGCTCGGCCATGAGCAAAGAGACGTTGTCGAGTTCGCCGATGGTTCCACCAATCCGTCCGAACAAAAACGTCTGTCCCCCCTCAAGCCGGTCGAGGGCAGCGTAGAATGCAGCCTCATCATCGCCCTGCAAGGCAAGGGTCGCCTGTCCCAGCCCCTTTTGTACCAGCAGGTTGGCCTTGATGATGCCGCGGGTATCCATGTGACGCCGATAGTTGTTGTCGAGGAAATCGTCAGCCGTACGGGAGATATCGTAAACGTAGAGCGCGATAAAAATCGACACCAGCAGAATAATGACGGGTGCGCCGATAATCAGCGAGGAAAAGAAGCGGGACAGGCCGAGCGTGGACAATGCAAACCCCTTCAGTCGGTCAAAAACTCGATACGATTGATCATCCAGATCCACTTCTGAACAAAAGAGTTGTCGGGATCCTCGGTTTGCAGAACAATTTTGACCGGACCGCCCATGCCGCGGGTCATCAGGGCGCCGTCCATCCGGGTGGCAAGCAGGTACGCGCCGGCCTGCAAATCCTCGCGGGTGAAGGAAACCACATATTCGTCGATCGCGCTGATGCGTACCCTGCTCGTTTCGGGCCGGGCAAACCTGGCGACAAACTCCTTGAGCGGCACCCCGCCGTAGCGAATGACTTTTTTCAGGTAGGGATCGAAGATCAGCTTCTCAATCCGGGGCATTTCCTCCAGCCGGGCGACGCTGATGCTGCGGGGGGCGTCGGCGACGGTTGCTCCCGCCAGGGTTATCGACAGGGGCCTCTCGGCGCCGGCGGAAAAGGGGAGGCATATCGTCAGCAGAAAAACCGGGACCAGCACGCACAGCAGTTTGAACATCGATCGTTCCTTCTCTCCACGCCTCCGGCCCGGAGGACAACATTCCCGGAGGACAATATTCTGATTCATGACCAGAAAAGCACGCCCGCGGGCAAAAGTCTACCATTCAAATCAACAACCGAATTGACTATCGCCAACAAGGTACAGTGGAATGCGGTCCGCAACCGGTCATGGCGTTTGACGGCCCCCCAGGGCGACGTGGCGCAGCGTATCCAGACCGACCTCTTCGACCAGTTTCCCCAGCCGGCACTTTCTTTGCTGCGCGGCAAACCAGTCGAGCAGGTTCTCCACGGCGGACAAGGCCCGGTCCTGGTCCGGAATATGCGCAATCAGGCGCCGGCTGAGCCGCGGCTGACTGCCGCCGTTGCCGCCGACCATCAGATGCCAGCCTTGCGGCGAGCCGATCAATCCCACGTCCCTGATGCAGGCTTCGGCGCAATCGTTGGGGCAACCGGACACCGCCAGTTTCATCTTCCACGGCAGTTGCCGGCCGTGGAAACGGCGATCCAGTTCCAGGCCGACGGCGACGGAATCCTGCAGCCCGCGCTTGCAGCAGTCGGTACCGGGGCAGACCTTGACCGACCGGACACAGAGGCCGGCCGTCCGCCCCGGCGGGGTCCCCAGATCCTGCCAGGCGGCATCCAGATCCTCTTCGGCCAGGCCGATCAGGGTGATCCGCTGGGAACCGGTCACCTTGATGGTATGAACCCGGAATTTTTCCGCCGTCGCTGCAATCCTGCGCAATTGCTCCGGCGTCACCAGCCCGGCGGGCAGATGCGGGGTAATGGCATAGCTTTCACGATCGCGCTGGATAACGGCCCCCTTGTCAGGTATGTCTTGTTTCATGGTTGTTCCTTGTCCGCTCTTGGTTGCTGCTCTCGTAAAAACTTAAGAGGCGGTTTTCTTGAAAACCAGCTGGCCGCCGTAATGGCCGAGGAGGGTCACGGAGCCCAGCATCCCCGCAATCAGCGCCAGGTAAACAATCCGCCCCGTCTGGCCCAGGTCGCCCCAACTGCCGGCAGCGCCCCGCAGGCTGACCGCGGCTGTCCCGAGCACCAGCAGGATCATGGAGAGCACGATCTTCTTGTAAAAAATGCGGCCCGGCGCACCACGATACCTGGTCCGCCAGTCGCGCAGGCCGGAGCCGAAGACCAGCGGCGTCACCAGCACGCACAGCACCACCAGATGAAAAGCGGTCGTTTCAAACGCTGCTCCGGCCTCGCTCAGGAACAGCACCAGAAAGAGCGCGGCGGAGGGGAGCAGACCGTTGGGAAAATGGGCGGCAACCGCATGCAGTTCAAAAGTCCGCCACATGTCCAGGGTAAAACCGCGCAGCCCCGAGGGATCAGCTGTAGTTTCGTTTTGCTTTACGACCAGCTCGAATTGCGACGGACCGACCCCGCACTTCGGACAGACGTCCGGCGGTTGCGGTCCGCTGTGCAGATAATCGCAAACCGAGCAGCGCCA
>DASWJX010000198.1:0-6598 GCA_036396915.1 Geopsychrobacteraceae bacterium
ACTGATCGGTGATGACGAGCATGGCTGGGACGACGCCGGCATCTTCAATTTCGAGGGCGGATGCTACGCCAAGTGCATCGACCTGTCCTCCGAGAGCGAGCCGGAAATTTTTCACGCCATCAAACGTGACGCCCTGCTGGAAAATGTGGTGGCCGACGCCGCCGGCGTGATCGATTTTTCCGACGGCTCCAAGACCGAAAATACCCGCGTCTCCTACCCCATCGATCATATCGTGAATCATGAGCCGAGCCTCAAGGGCGATCATCCGAAAAATATTATCTTCCTGACCTGTGACGCCTTCGGGGTGTTGCCGCCGGTTTCCAGGCTGAGCAAAGAGCAGGCCATGTACTATTTCCTCTCCGGCTACACCGCCAAGGTGGCCGGCACCGAGCGGGGCGTTACCGAACCGCAGGCCACCTTCTCCGCCTGCTTCGGCGAGGCCTTCCTGCCGCTGCATCCGACCGCCTACGCCAAGCTGCTCGGGGAAAAGATGGAACAGCATGGCGTCAATGCCTTCCTGGTGAACACCGGCTGGGCCGGCGGCGGCTACGGGGTCGGCAAGCGGATGAGCATCAAGGCGACCCGCGCCTGCATCAACGCGATCCTTGACGGCAGTATCAATACCGTGGAGTTCGATACGACCCGCTTCTTCCGCCTGCATATCCCCAAGGAGCTGCCGGGGGTGGACAGTACCCTGCTCAACCCGCGCAACGCCTGGGCCGACAAGGACGCATTCGATGCGACGGCGGCCAAGCTGGCCGGCATGTTTATCGAAAATTTCAAAAAGTACACCTCCGAAAGTGATGATTTCGACTTCACCCAGGCGGGTCCCAAAGGATAAGGGCGCGCCGGCACTTTAGCGGATACGGCAAAAAAGGCGGTCGACACAGTCGAGCGCCTTTTTTGCACTCCCTTGCTTGACAGCAGGTGAGAGAAAAATAATAATGAGCTGTTAAAGAAACGCCTGCCCAATACACCCTGGGAGAACCGACAGCAGATGACGGAGAAACAAGGCCTTGCCGAGCTGGGGGAATTCGGTCTGATCGAACGCATTCAGCGGCAGGCGGGGACGGCCCCGTATCTTCGGCTGGGCATCGGCGATGACTGTTCGGTGCAGACGGTCGGCAGCGAGGAAGAGCTGTTGACCAGCACCGATCTGCTGATCGAGGGGGTGCATTTCGATCTGTCCTGGACCGATTTCGAGCAGCTGGGGCGCAAGTGCGTGGCCGTCAATGTCAGTGATATTGCCGCCATGGGCGGCTGCCCCAAAAGCCTGCATCTGGGGGTTGCCGTTCCTCCGGCGCTCCCGGTGGAGAATCTGGAGCGCTTTGTCGCGGGTTTTCTGGCGGAAACCAGACGCTACAATGCGGTGCTGGCTGGCGGCGATACCTGCCGCTCTGGCGGACCTCTGATGATTGCGGTGACCGTTCAGGGAACGGTCCGGCAGGGGCAGGCGGTCCGTCGCAGCGGCGCCGAGAGCGGAGATCTGATCTTTGTTTCCGGAGCGCTGGGGGACAGCGCCCTGGCGCTTCGGCAGTGGCAGGCCGGCCGCGAGCCGGATCCCGAACTGGCGCAACGGCATCATTGTCCGCCAGCCAGAATCCGGCTCGGCAGGCGTCTGGCGGAGCGCAAGCTGGCGCATGCCATGATCGATATTTCAGACGGGCTGCTGGCGGATCTGGGTCATATCCTGGCGGCCTCCGGCAGGGGGGCGACCCTCAATCTTGAAAAAATCCCTCTTTCCGCGCTGTTTAGCGACGCCTGCCGCAAGCAGCCGGAGCTCTTCGATCTGGCGCTGACCGGCGGCGAAGACTACGAGCTGCTGTTTTGCGCCCCCCCCGCCGCCGAAACCGAAATCCTTCTGCTGGCGGAACAGTTGCGCCTGCCGCTGACCCGCATCGGCTCCGTGTCCGAGCGGCCGGGGTTGCAGGTCTTGCGGGCCGACGGAAGCCGCTATCAGCCGCGCCAAGGCGGATTTGACCATTTTGCGCATGGGACCGGCGGCTGATTTTTTCTGAAAAAAGCCGCTTTGGTTTTTTACCGGGCCGCCCGGCGGCTATAATCGGAGCTGGCTTTACGATCAAGCGCAATCAGTTTAATGGACCGTTCTGACCAGAACATCTGCTCTGGAGGATTCACCCATGCGTATCGAGATCAGTCACAAGTTCATTGTCGGCTTCATTGTCGTGGTCGGATCCATCGTCCTGCTCAACGGCCTGGTTCCGCGGCTGGGGATCCCGGAGCATTTGCAGCAACTGGTGGCGACGCTCGGGGCGCTGCTGGTCGGACTGGTCTTCGGCTGGCTGTTCTCCAAGGCCTTTACCTCGAATATCGGTGTCCTGACAACCGGCGCGGAACGTCTGAGCACCGGGGATCTGAGCCGAAAAATCCGTTTGCGCAAAGGGATCGCCAGCGATGAAACGGAAGATCTGGCCAACTCCCTGAATCTGGTGGTCGACAGTCTGCGTAATCTGGTCGGACAGATTCGGACCTCTTCGCTGCGCGTCAACGAATCGTCGCTGGGGCTCTCCGCCACGGCGGAAGAGATGACGACGAGCTCGCATCAGGTCGCCGGGACCATCGAACAGATCAGCAAGGGCGCCGAATCTCAGGCGTCGATGGTGGAGACGGTGCTGCGGGTGGTCAAGGATATGGCGATGTCGATCGAGCTGGTGGCCGCTTCGGCGAAAACGCTGACCGCTTCGGCCGCCGAAACGACCGATACCGCGCGGCAGGGCGAGCAGATGGCCAGCACCGCCGTGGAGAACATGAAACAGGTGCTGGCCCAGGTCGACGAAAACGGCACCCAGATCGTCGCCTTCAGCGAGCATGTGCAGCAGATCGGCACCATTGTCGACGTCATTACCCATATCGCCCAGAAGACCAATCTGCTGGCCCTGAACGCCACGATCGAGGCGGCCCGCGCCGGAGAATACGGCCACGGGTTTGCCATCGTTGCCGATGAAATCAGCAAGCTCGCGGAAAGCGCCGGCGAGTCGGCATCGGAAATTACCCGGCTGATCGAAACCACCAAACAGGAAAGTATCCAGGTCCAGGAATCGATGAGCCGCAGCCGCACGGTGATCGACGCCGGCCGGGAGTCGATCAATACCGTCAGCGACGCGTTTCATGCCATCACCGACCGGGCGGAAAACTCCCAGACCAAGGCCATCAGTATCAATGAATTGGCCGAGAGCCAGATCGGCAGCGCTCAGGATATTGTCGAAGCGATAGAGGAAATTTCCCGGGTCGCCGAAGAGAATGCGGTCTCCACCGAAGAGGTGGCGGCGGCCACGGAAGAACAGTCGATGTCGATGGAGCGGATGTCCGCCTCTTCGCTGAAACTTGCGCAGCTGGCGGATGAGCTGCTGGTCTCCGTCAGCCGCTTTCAGCTCGGCGCGGAAGGCGCGACGGAGCCGTCATGATCCAGGTCCTGCCGTTTGTGCTCGGAGGCGGACTGTACGGGCTCGAGCTGACGCAGATCCAGGAAGTTGTCGACGCCGCTCCGGTCTATTATCTGCCCGGTGCGCCGGAGGGGATCATGGGCGCGCTCAACTTCCATGGCCGTATCTTGCCGGTGCTGGACCTGCCGTTGCAGTTCGGTTTTGCAAAGGGCCCGCGGTCCGCACGGATGATCGTTCCGACCGATCGGAATTGTCCGCTGGTGCTCGCCGTCGACAGTGTGCGCTCGGTGCTCAGCGCGGATGCGCAGCAGATCAAACCCTGTCTGAATGTTGCTGCGGAAGAGACGGTTCAGCAGGTGCTCGACCTCGACGGACAACGGATCCGTCTGGTCGATTTAACCCTGTTGCGAAAGAGGGTCGGCCGGTTGTGCGAACTTTCGGGAGGATAAAATGGCGAAACGGGTTCTGATTGTCGATGACGCACAGTTCATGCGCGAGCTGTTGCGGGATATTTTCGAGCAGGCGGGATGGCATGTGGTCGGCGAGGCGGAGAACGGCAAACGGGCGGTTGAACAATTTCAGCTGTTGAAGCCCGATCTGGTGACCATGGATATCGTAATGCCGCTGCGCAGCGGCATCGACGCCCTGAGCGACATCATTGCCGCCAAGCCGGACGCCAGGGTGGTGATGTGCAGCGCCCTCGGTCAGGAAAGCATGATGATGGAAGCGGTCAAGGCCGGCGCCAAGGACTTTATCGTCAAGCCGTTCCAGCCGGAGCAGGTACTGCGGATCGCCGCCCGGGCCATGCTCTAGCGCTGAGAAGGGATCTGCCCCGCTTTGTGATCCGAGCGGAGCCGGATTGGATTGCCCCATGGATATGTCCAAATTCAAAGCGATGTTCCTGACGGAATCCGCGGAGCACCTGCGGAGCATGAGCACGCTGCTGACGGCTCTGGAAGGGCAACCGCAGAATCGGGAGGGGATCGATGCGCTGTTTCGTGAAGCGCACTCGATCAAGGGGATGGCCGCCTCGATGGGGTATGAGCGGATGGCCCGCCTGGCCCACCACCTGGAGGATACCCTCGATGGTTTCCGCAAGCAGGGGGAGATCAGTCCCGCCGCTGTCGGCCGCCTGCTCAGCGGAGTCGACCTGCTCGAGGACTTGCGCGAAGACATCAGCGACAATCTCCCGGAACGGGACATCGCGGAGTTTATCGAACAGGGGTCCGACCACCCCGCAGTGGCCGGCGAGCAAACGCCGGAGCCGCCGGCGGCCGGGGGGGCTCTGCATGTCGCGCTGAGCCTGCAGGATAATGTCGTCGCGCCTGCGGTGCGCCTGCTGCTGATCGTCAAACAGCTTGAGGTGCTGGGGGCGGTGGAGCAACTGTCTCCCGACCTCGAAGAGCTCAGCGCCGCCGGCCGGGATCACCGGCAACTGCAGCTCCGCCTCAAAACCGGACTGACGCCGCGGGATATCGAACAGGCCTTTGCGGATTATCCCGAAATCTTGCAACTGCGCGTTGCCGCGACAGCGCCTGACGCGACAACGCGCGGCCAGGACCGGCGCCGGGACGACCGCCGGCAGGGCGATCGCCGGCAGCAGGGGGTGGCCGGCGCAACGGTGCGGGTCGACACCGCACTGCTGGATCGCTTTATCAACCTGACCGGCGAGCTGGTGACCAATCGTCATCGCCTGCAGACCGCCCTGGGGGCGCAGAACTGGCGGGAACTGAACGAGGGCCTGGGGCAGCTGGGCAAACTGGTGCAGAGCCTGCACGGGCAGGTTCTGCAGGTGCGCATGACGCCGGTCGGCAGCATTACCGAGCGTCTGCCCAGGGTGGTGCGCGATCTTTGCCGTAAAAACGGCAAGGATGTCCAGCTGCTCATTGAAGGGGCGGAAATCGAGCTGGACCGGACCATTCTCGAAGAGATGGCCGATCCGCTGATGCACCTGGTGCGCAACGCCGTCGACCACGGCATCGCCGAGCAGGGCACGATCCAGCTCAGGATCTGGCGCGAACGCTCCCATGTGCAGATTCAGATTCAGGATGACGGCCGGGGCATCGATCCGCAAAAAATTCGGCAACGAGCAGTGGAAAAAGGCCTGTTGAGCGCCCGACAGGCCCAGGCGCTGCGGACTGCCGAGGTTTTGCAGCTGATCTGCAGGCCCGGCTTTTCGACCACCGAGCAGGTGACCGAAACCTCCGGGCGGGGCGTCGGCATGGATGTGGTCAAGGCCGCCGTCGAAAAACTCGGCGGCATCCTGCTGATCGATTCGACGTTGGGGCGCGGCAGCCGGATCACCATGCAGCTGCCCCTGTCGGTGGCCATTATCAGGGTTTTGCTGCTCGAGTGCGACGGCAAGCTTCTGGCGCTGCCGCTCTCGCGGATTCTGCAGACCCGGCAAATTGAACGTCAGGAGCTGCGGCGCAGCGGCAAACAGCTGCTGATCCAGCTCAAGGACGAAACGCTGCCGCTGCTGTCGCTGCGAAAAATTCTGGGGATGCCGGTGCCGCCGGCCGCCGCGCGGATTTCCCTGGTGGTGATGAAACTGTTCGGTCGCAAGGTCGGCCTGGCGGTCGATCGATTGGTCGGCCACCGGGAAGTGTTTGTCAAAAAACTGCCGCCCCCCTTCGATCGGTTGCGCGGAAGCAACGGCGGAGCGGTGCTCGGTGACGGGCAGGTCGTTTTCATCCTCGACGTGCAAAGCTTTCTCGAACGGCGGCGTTGAATGATCCGGCCAGACGAAAAGCCGCAACCGCCGGTCGCGGACGCTGCGCTCGATCTCTTGCGCACCCAGCTGCGCATCGGCATGGAGCGGGCGGCCGCAATGCTGTCGGGGTTTCTGCAGCCGCGCCAGCAGTTTCGGATCTGCTTGAGCGCGGCGCAGGCGGAGCCGCCGGGGGGAACGCAGCAGGCGCAGGCGGGGGTCTGCCTCACACTCGAAGGTGGCGTGAGCGGCGCTGTCCTGCTGCTGTTTTCCGCGGAGAGCGCCTGCCGGCTGGCCGGCCTGTTGCTGCGCCAGGACGCCCCGCTCGATCTCGCCGGAGCGTCTTTGCGCTCGACCCTCAAAGAGGTCGGCAACATTTTCGCTTCAGGGGTGCTGGCCAGTCTCGACGACCGGCTGCAACTCCGCGCGCTGCCGCTGCCGCCGACCTTTCTGACCGGCAGCCGGCAGGAGCTGGAGCGGCACT
>DASWJX010000199.1:0-17085 GCA_036396915.1 Geopsychrobacteraceae bacterium
CCTGATCAACTTCGCTCACGGCGATGTCTTTATGGTCGGCGCCTACATCGCCTTCTTCGTGGCGACCTTTCTGCTCTCGGCGCTCGGCCTGCCGGGCTGGGCGGCGCTGGCGCTCTGCATCCCGCTGACGATGATTCTGACCTCGCTGGTCGGGGTCACTCTGGAGCGGGTTGCCTATCGTCCGTTGCGCAAGAAGGGCGCTCATCGCCTGTATGTGGTCATTACCGCGCTGATGTGCGGGCTGATCCTGGAACACGCCAATCTGGCGCTGCTCGGCGCCAGCCGCAAAGCGTTTCCGCCGCTGATCGATGTGCAGGTCTACACGGTCGGCGGGGTGACCTTCACCAATCTGAAAATTGCCGTTATCGTCACGGCGTTTCTGGTCTTTCTGTTCCTCCACTGGGTGGTCACCAGAACTCGGGTGGGGATGGCGATGCGGGCGATCTCCTACGACAAATTCGCCGTTCCGCTGATGGGGATTCCGCTCGATCAGATCATTGTCGTGACCTTTGTGCTCGGTTCCGGCTTTGCCGGCCTGGCCGGTCTGCTGTTTGCCATGAGTTATCCGGTGCTGGAACCGTACATGGGCGCGCTGATCGGCTGGAAGGCGTTTATCGCCGCGGTCGTCGGCGGCATCGGCGATATCCGCGGTGCCTTCCTCGGCGGCTTCCTGCTCGGCGCGGTGGAGATCATGGTGGTCGCTTTCTTTCCGTCCACCTTCCGCGACCTGATTGCCTTTACCGTGCTTCTGGCGATACTGACCTGGAAACCGACCGGTCTGTTCGGTATCGCCAAAACCACCAAGATTTAAGGGGGACGACATGCTGCAACGTTATTCCGTCCACCTGACGCTCGGGCTGGTCGGCGGCGCCATCATCTATTCGGCCTACCAGGAATATCTCAGCCTGTACATCATGTCGGTGCTGATGTTCATGGGGGTCAACGTGATCCTTTCGACCAGCCTCAATCTGGTCAACGGCTACATGGGCGAATTCTCCTGCGGTCACGCCGGATTCATGTGCGTCGGCGCCTATGTCTCCTCGCTGCTCGGGGTCTGGCTGTTCGCCAGGGACAAGGTCTTCGGGGCGCCGCTGCTCGATCCGGAGTATGCGCTCTACGCCTTTCCGCTGCTGATCATTGCCGGCGGCGTCGCCGCTGCCCTGGCCGGGCTGCTGGTCGCCATCCCCTCCTATAAGACCCGCGGCGATTATCTGGCGATCATCACCATTGCCGCCAACTACATCATCATCAGTACCATCGAGAATATCGGCGCCATCGGCGGTTCGCGCGGTTTCATGGGGATGAAGCGGCTGGTCAACTCGATGGAGGATATCGCCGACCTGCCGTGGATGCCGATCTGGGTGTTTGCCTTCACGGTCTTCTGTGTCTGGCTGATGCGGCGCTATGTTTCATCGACCTTCGGCAAGGGGGTCACCGCCATCTGTCAGGACGAAGTCGCCGCCGAGATCATGAGCGTCAACACCAACAAGATCAAGACCATCACCTTCATGCTCTCTTCGGGGATGGCCGGAATCGGCGGCGGCCTGTTCGCCTACATCCTCGGCTACGTCAATCCGGGCAGCTTCAACATTCTCAAGTCGACCGAAGTGCTGGTCATGGTCTACCTGGGGGGGATGGGTTCGCTCTCCGGCTCGGTCCTTTCGGCGATTCTGTTCACCATCCTGCTGGAACTGCTGCGCCCCCTGCAGATCATCAAGTGGATCGTGATCCCGCTGCTGCTGATCATCCTCATGCAGTTCCGTCCCGAAGGGATCATGGGCAACCGGGAACTGGGTGATCTGTTCCCGCGGCTGAAGAAGTATTATCGCTTCAAGTAACCAGGGCGTTCACCGCAGGCCACGCCGGACGGTCGCTGCGCGGGCTCGGCGGTAACAGGAAAGTTTGATATGCAAACACAGCTACCTACAGAACAGGCACCGGTCCTCGAAATCCGCGGCCTGACCCAGCGCTTCGGCGGGCTGACGGCGGTCAACGACTTCAACGTCAAGCTGATGCCGGGGGAACTCTCCGGGCTGATCGGTCCCAACGGCGCCGGCAAGACCACAGTGTTCAATCTGGTCAGCGGTTTTTACCAGCCGAGCGAAGGCCGGATTCTGATCGACGGCATTGCTACCGCCGGGCTCAAACCGCACAAGGTCACCGCCCTCGGCGTGGCCCGGACCTTTCAGAATATCCGCCTCTGGAACGACATGACGGTGCTCGACAATATCCGTGTCGCCCAGCACTACCGGCTCGGCTACGGCCTTTTCCACGCCATCGCCCGCAGCAAGCGCTACCGGCGGCGCGAGGAGGAGATTGCCCGGGAATCCGCCGAACTGCTCGAGGTCTTCGATCTGCAGCGTTATGCCGACGACTTCCCGAAGAACCTGGCCTACGGCACGCAGCGCAAACTGGAGATCGCCCGCGCGCTCTCCAGCCATCCCAGGCTGCTGCTGCTCGACGAACCGGCCGCCGGACTCAACTCCTCCGATATTCAGGAGCTGATCCGGCTGGTGCGCTGGATTCATGAAAAGTTCGATGTCACCATCTGGATGATCGAGCACCACATGGACGTGATGATGGAACTCTGCACCCGGATCAAGGTCATCGATTTCGGCCAGACCATCGCCGAAGGGAATCCGGAAACGGTCCGCAACCATCCCGCGGTTATTACTGCCTACCTGGGAGATGATGTTATCTGATGATGCTGTCAGTCGAAAATCTGGAAGTCAAGTACGGCAATATCCAGGCTCTGCACGGGGTCAGTTTTCACGTCAACCAAGGCGAGATCGTCACCCTGATCGGTGCCAACGGCGCCGGCAAGACCACCAGTCTGCACAGCATCGCCCGCTTGCCGCCGCCGGAAGCCCCGCGCGTGGTGGCAGGAGATATCAGGTTTCAGGGCGCATCGATCCTCAAGACCAGGCCGAGCGATGTGGTGAAAAATCTGCATCTGGCGCTCTCTCCCGAGGGGAGGCGGATCTTCGGCAACCTGACGGTGATGGAGAATTTGCAACTGGCCACCTACGCCCGTGACAAAGGAGCCCCGTTGGAGCAGGAGTACCAGCGGATCTTTGAGCTGTTTCCACGGCTGCAGGAACGGCGCAAGCAGCGCAGCGAATCGCTCAGCGGCGGCGAACAGCAGATGCTCGCCGTCGGCCGGGCGCTGATGACCGGCTGTAACATCCTGTTGCTCGACGAGCCGAGCATGGGGCTGGCCCCGGTGTTGAAATATGAACTGTTCCGCAAGCTCAAGCAGCTCAATGAAGAGGGGATGACGATCCTTTTGGTTGAACAGAATGCCAACCTGGCCCTGCATCTGGCGCATCGCGGTTATGTTCTGGATACCGGAAAGATTGTTGCCGAGGGGACCAGTGAAGAGTTGCTGGGCAACCCGGAGGTGAAGAGGGCCTATCTGGGCGGGTAGCGGATCACGTGCGCATTTGCAGGACAAGAAAAGGCGACCGGTTGCGGTCGCCTTTTTCCGTAGCCGCTACAGGATCGACATGCTGATCTGTACGTCGTTCCACTGCTCGATGGCGCCCTCCAGCGACGTGCTGCTGGCCATCTTGTCGCAGGCGTTGTTGGAGCAATAGACGCCCCAGTGACTGGTCGGTGCGAATTCGCTGGGACCGAAAACCTTGCAACTGCCACCGCAACGACAGTTGAGGGGACCGTGCTTGCCTGCCTTGGTCATAACTCTCTCCTTTTTCAGAAATACTCCATGTGGGAAATTAGCGCATATATACTCTTCGCGATTTCCCCTGTCAACCGGAGAAAGTCGATAAAAATCATATAAAACAGCGGTTTGGCGTTGTTTCTAAGGGAAAGGTCAGCTGCTTTGAGGGGGGAGCGCCGGGCGGCGCCTGTCGATATTCCAGAAAAAAAATGCGACCGGCATATCTAGACCGTGGTTTTGCATTGGTCGCGGCGCGCCAGGCACCGGGACTGCGCCGCTGTCGGCGCAGTCCCGGGGCGGCGGTCAGGGGTTTTCAGCCGACTTCCTGGTATTCCCGGACCCGGAATTCAACCCCGAGCTGCTCGGCAACCTGGCGGCATGCCGCGATATCGACACCGGGGTAGGTCACGGCCGAGGCGATGACTTCGGGAATATACTCTTTGGCGCGTTGCAGAAAGTCCTTGACGGCCTGGTAGCCTTCTTCGGCAAACGCCGACCGGCAGAGCTTCTGGTAGCTTGCTTGATCCGGAGCATTGAGCGAGACGGAAACCGCATCGACCAGTCCGGACAGTTCCGGCAGGATATCGCGGCCGTGGACCAGATTGGCCTGACCGTCGGTGTTGATCCTGATTTTTATCCCCTGTGCCTTCAGCCAGCGGGCCATCTCGATCACCAGTTCCAGACGCAGCAACGGTTCGCCGTAACCGCAGAAAACCACTTCAGCGTAGCGGGTCGGATCGCCGATGACTTTTTTCAGTTCCGCGGCGTCCGGTTCATGATCGAGTTTCAATTCATGACCCTTGACGACAAAATCGTCAAACTTGGCGCAGAAGATACAGGTGTTGGTGCAGCGGTTGGTGATGTTCAGGTAGAGTGAATCGCGAATCCGATAGGCGATCTTGGCGGACTGGTCGACGGCGCCGATACCGAACAGATCAAACGCATTGCGACTGGTCACCCGGGCCACGTCCTCGATGGTCAGGCCCTTGATTTCGGCAATCTTCTCGGCAGTGAAACGGACATGGGCCGGTTCGTTGCGCTTGCCGCGAAACTTCTGCGGCGCCAGGTACGGGCAGTCGGTTTCCACCAGCATCCGGTCGACCGGAATGGCCCTGACGATCTCACGGGCGGCTGCGTTCTTCGGATAGGTGATGGTCCCGGGGAAGGAGAGGTAGAAGCCCAGGTCGAGACAGGCGCGGGCCATCGCCGCATCGCCGCTGAAGCAGTGCAGGACACCGCCGACACCGGCCGCCGCTTCCCGGCGCAGAATCTGCAGCACCTCGTCGTGGGCATCGCGATCGTGAACGATGATCGGTTTGCCGACCTCTCCGGCCAGGGCAATCTGGCTGCAAAAGGCCTCGCGCTGCTTGTCGCGCGGCGAGCGGTCGCGATAAAAGTCGAGGCCGATCTCGCCGATGGCGACAACTTTCGGATGCAGCTGCAGCTGCCGCAACTGCTCAAGGGCGGCCGCGTCGCAGTACACCGCATCGTGCGGATGGATGCCGACGGCCGCATAAATCTGCTCGTGCTGCTCGGCCAGGGCGATGCTGGCGGCCGAGCTTTGCAGATCGCAGCCGACGGTCAGGATGTGACTGATGCCGGCGGCATGGGCTCTGGCGATGGTTTCGTTGCGATCCTGATCGAACTGGCTGCCGTCGAGATGGGCATGGGTGTCGACCAGGCCGGGTTGCTGCGTCGTCATTGTTTGCTTAGCTATCCTCTTAAGTTTTTGCGAAAGCGTCAAACAAGAACCGGGGCGCAAGCAGCGCCCCGGTTCTTGTTTCTCTGTATTTTACTCTAAAACCTTACTCCGACTCAATCCGCGGAAAGAGCGGCTGCGCTTTTTCGATTCTGGTTCCGGCCGGCAGGCCGCCCCATTGATCGCGGCCGTCAAGCGCAACGTCCTCCCGGTCGCAGCCGAGAATCCCGAGGATTTCAGCGCCGCTATCGGGCATGAACGGTGCGATCAGCAGGGCAATCAGCCGCTGGCCTTCGAGCAGGTTGTAGATAACGGTTGCCAGTCGCTCTTTCTGCTGCGGATCCTTGGCCAGCGCCCAGGGAGCGGTTTCGTCGATATACTTGTTGCCGGCGGAGATCAGCTCCCAGACGGTCTGCAGGGCCTTGTTGAAGGCCAGTTCGCTGAACTGCTTGTCGAGCAGTTTAATGGCTTTGGGGAAGCGATCGATAAAGGCCTGGTCGATCGCTTCGACAGGTCCGGCCTCGGGCAGCATGCCGTCGAAGTATTTGCCGAGCATGGCGGTGGAACGGCTCAGCAGATTGCCCAGGTCGTTGGCCAGATCGGAATTGATCCGCGAAATCAGGGCACTGTGCGAGAAATCGCCATCGAGGCCGAAGGGGACCTCACGCAGCAGGAAATAGCGGATGGCATCGACGCCGTAGGTGTCGATCAGCATGTTCGGCTCGACGACGTTGCGCAGGCTCTTGCTCATTTTCTGCCCCTCGACGGTCCACCAGCCGTGAGCGAAGACCTTTTTCGGCAGCGGCAACCCGGCGGCCATCAGGAAGGTCGGCCAGTAAACCGCGTGAAAACGCAGGATGTCCTTGCCGATGACATGGACATCCGCCGGCCAGAATTTTTCGAACAGACCATTGCTGTCCTCGGGGTAGCCGAGTGCGGAAATGTAGTTGGTCAGGGCATCGAACCAGACATAGATGACATGCTTGTCGTTGTCCGGAGCCGGAATCCCCCAGGAAAAGGAGGTTCTGGAGATCGACAGGTCGCGCAGGCCTTCACGGACAAAGCTGAGAATCTCGTTGCGGCGGCTCTTGGGCTGAATGAAGTCGGGATTCTCTTCAATGTGCCTGAGCAACTGATCCTGGTACTTGCTCATCCGGAAGAAATAGGACTCTTCCTTCAGTTTCGAGGTCGCTCGGCCGCAGTCGGGACAGGCGCCGTCGAGCAGCTGAGTCTCGGTCCAGAAGGTCTCGCAGGGGGTGCAGTACCAGTCTTCGTAGTAGCCCAGGTAGATGTCGCCGCTTGCTTCGATCTTGCGGAACTGCTCGGTGACCGTGTGTTTATGCCGTTCCTGGGTGGTGCGGATGAAGTCGGTATGAGAGATATTGAGTTTGTCCCACACCGACTGAAAGCGTTTGACGACCCGGTCCGCCAGTTCCAGAGGGGTTTCGCCGTTCGCCTTGGCGGCGGTTTCCACCTTTTGGCCGTGCTCGTCGGTTCCGGTCAGAAAATAAACTTGATAGCCCCGGGCTCTTTTGTAGCGGGCCAGCACATCGCAGGCGAGGGTCGTGTAGGCGTGGCCGATATGGGGGACGTCGTTGACGTAGTAGATCGGCGTGGAGATGTAAAAGGTCTTGTCCATTCAGACGCTCCTCAAGTGATGTGTTTGCGGCTAACTGTTGATGCCTTCGCAAGAAAGCAAAATGGCAGATGACGAAGCAAAAGCGCCAACTGCAGCGTTGCTGCAGTTGGTGCGTTTTTGCGACGCTATCAACTGTTATCGTTCTGAGACGATGGTTTCGGGCGGTTGCGCGGCCGCCGCTTGCGCCGGCGCGGACGGCTCGCGGCGTCCTCCTGCGGGGCGGCGGTTTTTGGGGCAGATTCACTCGCTTCCGCTTTTGCCGCCGGCGGCCTGGTCTTGTCGGTTTCGCGCCGTTCCCTGACGCGCTTTTCGTCAGGCCGCCCGCCCGCTTCCTTGCTGTCGCCGCTGCGTCCCGAAGCGCTGCGGCGCCTACCCCTGCGTCTGCCCGGTTTCTTTTCTTCCCGGAGAGCTTCGGCGTCTTTGGGGGCGGGCACGGTTGCCGCTGCGGCCGCTGGCTGTTCCGGCTCCTGTTGCTGGGAGCAGGGTTTTTCCCCGCCGCGGCCTTCCAGTTCACAGAGCGATACTTCACGACGCTGACCGCCCTCATTGACAACGACCGACTGTTTCAGGACGTTCACCGCGACAACATCGGCCGCTCCGCTGGCGATGGTGATTTTTTTGCCGCACTTCGGCAGGTTCTTGCGCAGGTCGTTGTAGGTTTCGTATTCGTAGCCCAGGCAGCAGAGCAGACGGCCGCACTGACCGGAGATCTTGCTCGGATTCAGGGCCAGCCCCTGGGCTTTGGCCATCTTGACCGAGACCGGAGCAAAGTCGCGCAAAAAGGTGCAGCAGCAGAGTTCCCGTCCGCAGACGCCGAGCCCGCCGACCAGTTTCGCTTCGTCACGGACACCAATCTGTCTCATTTCGATGCGGGTGCGGAAATGCTGCGCCAGGTCGCGGACCAGTTCCCGGAAGTCGACCCGACCGTCGGCGGTGAAATAGAAGACGATCTTCGAGCCGTCGAAGAGATACTCGGCGCGCACCAGCTTCATCTCCATTTTCCGCTCGCGGACCCTCTGCTTGCAAAACTGCAGGGCTTCCGCTTCTCTGGCGGCATTCTTTTCGGCCATCTCCAGATCGGCGGCGTTGGCGAGCCGCAGTACGTTTTTCAATTTGGGGTGCGAACTGTCCGGGGTCGCCTGGCGCACAGCTGTGACCACCGAGGCCAGGGCGCGGCCCCGCTCTGTTTCAACAATAACCCGGTCTCCGACAGTCAGTTGCAGATCGCAGGCGTTGAAATCGAAGATTTTTCCCGCGATCTGAAACGAGACCGCGACGATATTGACTTTATCCATAAATGTAAATCAGTCCTTTTGGGTCTGTCACGCTCAGGCGGCAGTGGAGATCCGCATGAGCATCACTTCCATCGCCAATTGGCGGTTAACGTTGCGCGTCAGGTGCCGTCGTCCCTCCTCAAGCGCTTCGAGTTTGCGTATCAGTCCGCCGACGGTTTCTCTTTTCACCTGCCGATGCAGGGTTTCCCGTAGATCCCGATTGACCAGATCGCTTTCGGGGCGTCCGTGCAGCATAAGCAGCAGATCGCGGAAGAACGCCTGGAAAATTTCCAGGATTTCCGGAAGTTGGTCCTTGTCGTCCGCCAATGCCTGCGCCAGTTCCATCAACGGAAAAATGCTGCCCGAAGAGAGCGCGATCAGCGAGCGGATCAGATCCCGGCGGCGTTCCAGATAGAGCTCGCGATTGCTGCCGAGGGCCTTTTTAAAACTTCCTTCGGAGAGCGCGGCAAGCACTTGCGCCTCGACCGTTCCCAATTCCAGTCGCGATTCCAGGATCTCCGCCAGACGCTGCTGCGGCAAACGGCGAAAGGGCAGGCGCTGGCACCGCGACCTTATGGTGTCGAGCAGCGCCTCGGGGCGGCCGGTCAACAGGATCAGCAAGGCTTTACCCTGCGGTTCCTCCAGGGTTTTCAGCAGCGCATTGCCGGCCGCCGGATTCAGCCATTGCGCGCCGTCAATCAGGCAGATTTTATATTCCGCTTCCAGCGGCCGGAGCGACAGCTCCTTCTGGATCCGGCGAATCTGGTCGATCTTGATCGTTGCGCCTTCGGCATCGAGCAGATGCAGATCCGGATGATTGTTGTGGTCGATCTTGCGACAGGCAGGGCAGTCGCCGCACCCTTTCCCGGTCCGGCAGACGAGGGCGCGGGCCAGCGCCAGCGCCACCAGTCGCTTGCCGATGCCGTCCGGACCTTCAAACAGGTAGGCATGGGCGATCCGACCGTTCTGCAAGGCCCGCCGCAGAATCTCTTTCTGTTGATCATGACCGGTAATACTGGCAAACGTCATCGGCTCTGCCGTTTTTTCAAGAACTGAGCGATCGTTGCGGCGACTTCGCTCCGGATCTGCTGCCGGGAGCGGTCCGCGTTGATGATCTTGAAACGCTCCGGTTCCCGCTCCGCCAGGGCATGATAGCCGTCGTGGACGCTCTGGTGAAAGGCCAGGGCTTCACGTTCAAAGCGGCCTTCGCTGCTGTCCTGCCCGATCACTTCCCGTTGCAGCGCGCGCCCCAGCCCCTGCTCGACGGGCAGGGCGAGCAGCAGGGTCAGGTCCGGCTGGATCTCTTCCGACGCCAGCAGGTTCAGCTGTTTGATCAGGCTGTGGTCAAGGCCGCGACCGTACCCCTGATAGGCGAGGGTGGCGTCGGTAAAGCGATCACAAAGGACGGTCTTTCCCGCCTGCAGGGCTGGCCGGATGATTTCACTGACGTGCTGAGCCCGGGCCGCTGCATACAAAAGCAGTTCGGCCCGCGGTACCAGTGCGCTGTTTTCGGGGTTGAGCAGGATGCCGCGGATCCGGTCGGCAATCGGGCATCCGCCCGGTTCCCGGGTGACAACGAGCGGATGGCCCTGTTGCTGCATCTGCTCGCTCAGGAGTCGGATCTGGGTGGTTTTCCCCGAACCCTCGATCCCCTCGAAGGTGATGAAGCAGGCCATGGTTGTCAGCGTCCCCGTCGCGGCTTCGAAACGCCCGGCAACGGGAGGTTTCGAAGCCTTTGATAGTTTATGGTTGAACTCTGTATTATAATGAAACGAGCCCGCCGGAATCAAGGAGAAAGGGCGGCGGGGGTAAGAAGTCTGCCGATTGCAGGCGGTTGCCGTCCGTAAACAAATTGAACTGCCGTGCGCTTTCCTATATACTCGCCCAATCGTTCAGGCAGGTCCGGTGCGGGGAAGCGCCGTTGATTGCTGCCTGCCTTTTTATTTGCGCAGTATACACCATGAGGTGATGATAGAGAATGCAGGACAATTTTCTGGACGATCTTGAACAACAGATCGGCTACCGGTTTCAGAACCGGCTTTTGCCGCAACAGGCCTTGACCCACAAATCGTTCAGCAATGAACAGGCGGGTGATCCGGTCATGCACAACGAGAGGCTGGAGTTTCTCGGTGATGCCGTCCTGGAGCTGGCAGTCAGCGACCGGGTTTTCAACCATTATCCGGATATCCCCGAAGGGGGGCTGACCCGGATCCGGTCCGAGATCGTCAGCGAGAAGGGGCTGCTGAGCGTCGCCCGTCAGCTCAGGTTGGGTGACGGCCTGCGGCTGGGCAAGGGGGAGGAGAAGAGCGGCGGACGCCGCAAGCCCAGTCTCCTCTCGGATGCCCTGGAGGCCTTGCTGGGCGCGGTTTTCTGTGATGGCGGCTTTGCCGCGGCCGGCCGGGTTGTGGAACGGTTGTTCGCCGCAACCATCGAGCAGATGGCCGGCAGCCAGTACGGAACGGATTACAAAACCTGTCTGCAGGAGGCTCTTCAGGCCCGCTTCAATCAGTTGCCGCAGTACACACTGATTCAGGTGTCCGGTCCCGACCATCAGCGGCTGTTCAAGATGGAGGTTCGCTTCGATGAGCAACTGCTCGGAGTCGGAGAGGGCTCGAGCAAGAAAATCGCCGAACAGCAGGCTGCGACCGCGGCCCTTAAACACCCGCTGCTGAGCGGTCAAGGAAAGGTCGACCCGTTATGACGACAGAGACTGCATTTCATTCCGGATTCGTTTCGATCGTCGGCCGGCCGAACGTCGGAAAATCGACCCTGCTCAACCGGATTCTCGGCCAGAAGATCGCGATTACCTCGGACAAGCCGCAGACAACCCGCAACCGGATTCTCGGTATCCATAATTTCGAGCAGGGCCAGATTCTGTTCATCGATACGCCCGGTATCCACAAGCCGAAAGGGAAACTGAATCGGTTCATGGTTGATCAGGCGGTCTCCGCCTGCTCCGATATCGACCTGGTTCTGTTTCTGGTTGAAGCTGACGACCAGCCCGGCGGCGGTGACGAATATGTGCTGAATATCCTCAGAAAAAGCGCGGCCAGGGTCGCGTTGATCATCAATAAAATCGATCTGATCGAACCGCCGCGGCTGCTGAAGCTGATCGAATCCTACAGCGCCAGTTTCGATTTTTGCGAAGTGGTGCCGATTTCCGCGCTCACCGGCGACGGTGTGGAGCGGCTGATCAAGGTTGTCGAGCCCTGCATGCCGGAGGGGCCGCGTTACTATCCGGAGGAGATGATTACCGATCAGCCGGAGCGGGTGATCGTCGCCGAAATGATCCGCGAAAAGGTCATGCGTCGAACCCATGAGGAACTGCCGTACGGGGTTGCCGTTCAGGTCGAATCCTTTACCGAAAAACCGGAGAAGAATCTGGTGGTGATCCAGGCGGTGATCAACGTCGAGCGGGACAGCCACAAGAAAATTATCGTCGGCAAGCGCGGCCAGATGATCCGCACCCTCGGCCAGGATGCCCGGCGTGAAATTGAGCGTTTCCTGGGAACCCGGGTTTATCTTGAGCTGTTTGTCCGGGTCCAGAAGGATTGGACGCAGAGTGACAGGATCCTGCGCGAACTCGGTTATGAATAACCGGGCAGCCCGCATCGGCGGTTTGTCGTCTGTTACAAAGAAACCTTGCAACGGCATGTATTAACGACATGTTTTGTTGAATATCCAGGAAAAGAGCCCATTATGTTGCCCGTTGTCGCTATCGTAGGTCGCCCGAATGTCGGCAAGTCGACCCTGTTCAACCGGATCCTCGGTCAACGCAAGGCGATTGTCGAGGATCTGCCCGGCGTGACCCGGGATCGAAATTATGCCGAGGTGACCCGTTTTGAGCGCCCGTTTCTGCTGATCGACACCGGCGGCTTCGAGCCGGTGACCGAAGATCGGCTGTTGATGCAGATGCGCGAGCAGTCGCAGCTGGCGGTCGAGGAAGCCGATATCATCCTCTTCCTGATGGATGTTCGCCAGGGTCTGACGCCTTCGGATCTGGAGGTGGCGGACCGCTTGCGGCGGACCAACAAGCCGGTGTTCTATGTCGTCAACAAGGTCGACGGCACCCGTCAGGAAGCGCTGGCCGCGGAGTTCTACGCGCTGGGTGTCGAGGAGATCTACCCCCTGTCCGCCGAACACGGCCACGGCGTCAACGGTTTGCTGGACGCTCTGGAGCCGCTGTTGCCCGAGTCGGACCAGGAAACGGATACCGCGGGGGAGGTGCGCCTGGCGGTGATCGGTCGCCCGAATGTCGGTAAGTCGTCGCTGGTCAATCGGCTGCTCGGCTTTGAACGGGTGGTGGCGAATCCGATCGCCGGAACCACCCGGGACAGCATCGACACGCCCTTTGTTTACAACGATCAACGTTATGTCTTGATCGACACCGCCGGGATCCGGCGCAAGGGGAAGGTCAGCCTGACGCTTGAAAAATTCAGCGCGGTTCAGGCGCTCAAGGCGATGGATCGGGCGCATGTGGTGCTGATGGTGATCGATGCCGAAGAGGGGATCACCGATCAGGATCTGGCCGTTGCCGGCTACGCCTATGAAAAGGGGCGGGCGCTGATCCTGGTGGTCAACAAGTGGGATCTTCCGGAAAAGGACGAAAAGAGCATGGGGCGCTATGTCGAAGAGGTGAAGCGTCGTTTCAAGTACCTGCCTTTCGTACCGGTTCTTTTCGTTTCCGCGTTGACCGGACAACGGATCGCCAAGATCATGCCGCTGGTGGCAGAGGTCGCCGAGGAATTCAATCGCCGCGTCACCACCGGCCTGCTGAACAAAACCCTTGAGGATGCGGTGCAGAAACACCCGCCGGCCATGGTGCGCGGCGGCAGGACCAAGCTCTACTATGCCACCCAGGCGGCGGTGCGGCCGCCGACATTTGTCATTTTTACCAATCGCCCCGACGATATCCATTTTTCTTATGAGCGTTATCTGGGCAACTGTTTCCGGGAGGCGTTCGGCTTCAAGGGGGCGCCGATCCGCATCCGTTTCAAGGGTCGCGGTAACAAAGAGCGATAGCGCCGGGCGTGCCATGCCCGGCTCCGGTTCCGGCAGCATTTATTTGACAGTCGGCATTTGACAGTCGGCGTTTTCGGAAGTTGTCCTTTACGGGAAGCGGCTTCTTCGCTATATTAAAGTCGTCTTAAGGTTCGTCTGTCATGCGGCAACCGGCATTATCGATTGCGCAGCCGGTGTTGCCTGAGTTTGATGCACCCGGAGCATGAATTCATTCTGTCGCCCGGAACACCGAGGTACGAAAACGGGAACTCAAGGATTATGGGACTGGTCGGAAATCTTGAAGATCTGGCTCTCGGCGATATTCTGCAGATCGTCAGCCTCAGCAAGAAATCTGGTGTCCTGTCGCTCGACAGCGGCGGACAGAGCGGCACGATCATGTTCCTTGAGGGGCAGGTGGTACGCGCCACGTCCAGCCAGTTTAAGGAGCATCTCGGTGACATCCTGCAGAAATACCGGCTGATCGGGCGCCCGGAGCTGGCGCAGGCGCTAGAAATCCAGTCCGGGCTCGCCCATCATCAACCGCTGGGGACCATTCTTGCGCAACGTTTCGGCGTGCCGCGGGATAAAATCGAAGCCGCGATCAAGGCCAAGATCGAAAGAATCGTTTACAGTTTTTTTGCCTGGACGGACGGCATGTTCTCTTTCCATCTGGAAGAGCCCGAAGCGTTCGGTCCGGCCCGGCTCGATCCGCTCGATTTCATGCTGGAGCAGGGGCTCAGCCCGCAGTGGCTGGCGGCAGAAGGGGGACGCCTGGCCAGTGAAGGGCGCATTCTGCCTGACTGGCCGGGTGAAGAGCGGGCGGATGGGGATGGTCAAGATGCGGTCGTTTCCTTTTTGATCCCCGCCGCTTCACGACAAACGCCGGCGAGCACCGAAGCAGAGCAGGCCCCGTCGGATGCCGGCCGGTTGCTGATCATCGACGATGATTACCCGACCGCGTCCGCCATGTCCGCGGCATTTCTGCGCGTCGGCTACCAGGTTGAAATCCATGCGCGGACCGCGGAATTCCTTGAAGCCTGTGACCGCTGTGTCAAAAAGGGCTTAAGGCCGGCCCTGCTGGTCGATCTGATCATGCCGCGCCTTGACGGCCACGGGATCCTCGGCGGCCTTGAGGTCGTGGAACTGGTCAGACAGAAATATCCGCACCTGCCGCTGCTGCTGATGACCGATCATCCCAGCGCCGAAGCCGAAGCGAGAGCTCACGAGCAGGGAGCCCTCGCGGTCCTGCAAAAGCCGAGGAAAGAGGATGTGCGGGAGCCGGTCGGACTTGAGCTGCTGAAGGGGCTGGTGGTCTCGGTTCTGTCGCTGCTGCCGCGACAGCAGTCCGCTGCCGCCGAGGTGGAATATCGCTTCGGCGATGATCTGCTCGGCATTTCCACCTCGGACCAAGCGCCCCAACTGCCGGCCACGGGATCCCCCGGGCTCTATCTGCTCAAGGGGATGCTGCAGGAGCTGGCCAGTCCGTTGCTGGGCGGCGGGATTATTCTGCTCACCTTGCGTTTCGCCAGCGAGCTGATGAACCGGGCGGTGATTTTCGATGTGCGGGACGATCATATTGTCGGCCTCGGCCAGTTCGGGCTCGATTCCGTCACCGAGCATGCCGATGAGATGGTACGAAAAATGCGCCTGCAGGTGTCCGCTGACTCCCTGCTGCATCAGGTGCTGACCCAGAAAGTTGCGCTGAAGGCCGAGCTGGGGAACGGCGCGACCGACTGTCGCTTGCGGGAGCAACTGGGCGGAGAGGACGCCGGCGAAATCTTTCTCGGGCCCCTGGTCAGTGAAGGAAAAGTGGTTGCGATTCTTTATGGCGACAACCTGCCTGAAAAGAAGGTGATCGGCGATGTCGAGGCGTTTGAAGTTTTTCTTTCGCAGGCCGGAATGGCCATGGAAAAGGTTCTTCTGGAACGGCGCCTGAGCGGACAGCAGCAGGGCTGAAGCGATTTGTGCAATGACCGGCCGGCAGCTTCCGTGGATCTTCAATCGAGTGTGGAGATGTTTTGAGAAAAATTCTGGTCACCGAGGATTCGGCAACGATGCGGGCGTTGATTGTCGCCACCCTGGAAGCGATGGATGATTTTACCATCGTCGAGGCCGCAAACGGTTTCGAGGCGTTGCGTATTCTCCCGCGGGAACAGGTTGATCTGGTGATCACCGACATCAATATGCCGGATATCAACGGGCTCGAACTGGTCCGGTTTATTCGCAGCAATCCCCGCTACCGGTCGACACCGTTGCTGATCATCAGTACCGAGGGGAGTGAAAAAGACCGGGAAAAGGGTCTGGCTCTCGGCGCCGATGCCTATCTCATCAAGCCTTTCCAGCCCGAAGCATTGCAGCGGCTGGTCAGCCGCTTGCTGCCGTAAGGACGAAGCCGATGGGTACAGGTTCACAGCAGCCGGTGGGCGAGTTTCTCGCCGAGGCTGAAGATCTGCTGGGGAATTTGAGCCAGAATTTTTCCACCCTTGCCGAAGAGGCGGAACGCGGGGAGGTCGGTCCCGAACTGCTGAACGGGATCTTTCGCGATGCCCATTCCATAAAAGGGCTGGCCGGAATGTTCGGTTTCGATGATATCGCCGAACTCTCTCACCACCTGGAAAGCCTGCTCGACCATCTGCGGCTCGGCAAGCTGCTGCCGGACACCCTGCTGGTCGACTGCCTGTTTACCGCCCTGGCCGACCTGATCGGCCTGGTCGAGGGGAAAGGGGTGGATCCGCGGCGGACGCATGATATCTCCGCCAGTGTTGCCGCGATCCAGACCTTGTTGAGCGGTCGCCGCGCGGCGACCGCCGATCCGCTCGCCGGTCTGGATATCGATCCTGAACTGCTCAATGTCCTGACCGAATATGAAGAGCACCGGTTGCAGGAAAACCTCAACCAGGGTCGCTACCTGCTGCTGGTGAAGGCGGTCTTCCCCATCGACAGTTTTGATGTGGATCTGGCGGCCCTGACCGCGGAGCTGAAGCTGCTCGGCGAGGTGATCAGTACCCTCCCCGGAGCCAACAGCGATCGCCCGGACTGTCTGGCGTTCCAGATCCTCTGCGGCACCCCCGACTCGGACCTGGCCGTCCACAAAAAACTGGGGAACGAAGCATTTCAGGTTGAGCTGGTCAGCGGCTTGCCGACCGTTGCCGAAGAGATACTGACCGAGCCCGACCCGGCGACCGACGACGGCGCGGGTGCCGCCGCGCCGGTGCGCTCATTGCGCTCCTTCAGCAGTACGGTACGGGTCGACATCGGCAAGCTCGATCATTTGATGGATATTGTCGGCGAGCTGTCGCTGGCTAAGGGGGAGATCTCTCGGATCGGTGAAGAACTGATTGCCGGCGGGCTGCCGCAGGGGAAGGATCTTGAGAAATCGACCCATCTGCTGGAACGCCGACTTTCGGCATTGCAGGCGGCGGTTATGGATGTGCGCATGGTTCCGGTCCGGCAACTGTTCGACAAGCTGAATCGGATCATCCGGCGGATGGCGCAGGAACTGGGAAAGAAAGTGCAGCTGGAAATCCGCGGGGGGGATACCGAGCTCGACAAGCTGATTGTCGAGGACCTGGCTGATCCGCTGATGCATATCATCCGCAATGCGCTGGATCACGGAATCGAAGCCGGTCCGGAGCGTCTGGCGGCTGGCAAGCCCGAGGTCGGAACGATTACCCTGTCGGCATCGCCGCGCGGGAACCATGTCGCCGTTGAGGTCCGCGATGACGGGCGGGGCATCGATCCGGCGATTCTGCGCAGGGTTGGCGTCGAGCGCGGCTTGATCAAGGCCGATACG
>DASWJX010000200.1:0-3719 GCA_036396915.1 Geopsychrobacteraceae bacterium
TACGTGTGTTCAAAAAATGGCCTACCCTCGAAAAGGCAGGCCTGCAGCACATGTGAAATATCCTGGAGAATACACCCCAAGCCGTTTCGACAGCCCCTCTTTCCTCCATTTGTATCCGGTAGGAAGGTTGCTTTGTGCCGCCCGGTTACCCGGGCTTTACCTTTTCGTCGGCAGTTCTTGCAGTATTTTAATTGGCCGTAGTCTGTCCTGTTTTTACCAAAAAAAAAACAGCTTCAGACCGAACCCTGAAGTCCGACCTGAAGCTGTTTTTATTGGCTAGCAATCCCCGACATCTTGCCCCCTCCGGCAAAGAAGATACTCACTTAATTCAATAATTTCATGAATATATTTTCACAATGACAAAATGTCAATAATTTTCCGAAGATATCTTTGAGGTCTTCGCAAAAACTCGGCGGATGGACAGGCAATAACTTCGTCCTGCAAGGCTTGGCGGTTTTTCAGGGGCGAAGGCATACATCAGGTATGTCGAGGTCCTGAAAAAACGCCGTAACGCAAGGGCGGGCTTTTTGCGACGCCATCCTCTTTAAGGTATTTTTCTATCCTGCAATGTCGGCCATAACAGCAGGTTGTTGAAAAAAGCTTATTTATTGCGGGCCACCACGTAATCGGCCAGATCGAACAGTGCGGTGCGGACCGCGCAGTCGGGGAAGATCCGCAGATGGTGCTTGGCCGATGCCACCCGTTCGGCGGCCTTGAGGCGGGTATATTCGATGCCGCCGGCGGCGGCGATCACTTCGCAGATATAGTGCAGATCGGATTCGGAGAGTTCCTCTTCCTCGATGATGCGGGCGATCTCCTGTTTCTGCCGCGCGTCGACCCGGCTGCAGGCGTAGATCAGCGGCAGGGTCATCTTGCCCTCGGCCAGGTCATGCCCCCTGGCCTTGCCGAAGTCTTCCTGGTCCGCCACGTAATCGAGCGCGTCGTCCATCAGCTGGAAGGCCGTGCCGATCTCCAGACCGAATTCACGCAGGGCCGCGACCCGCTCGGGGGACGCTTCGGCGAGGACCGCGCCGACTTCGCAGGCGGCGGCGATCAGAATCGCGGTCTTGCTGCGGATCACGGCCAGATACCGGCTCTCGTCCACCTCGATGTCGCAGGTATTGAGCAGCTGCTGGACCTCCCCTTCCGCCATGCGGGTGGTGGTATCGGAGAGCAGGCGCAGAATTTCCAGGTTGCCGCAGGAGACCATCAGCGAAAAGGTTTTGGCGAACAGAAAATCACCGACCAGCACCGAGGTCTGATTGCCCCAAACGGTGTTGGCGGACTGGTTGCCGCGCCGCAGCTCGGCGCTGTCCACCACGTCATCATGCAGCAGGGTTGCGGTATGGATAAACTCGACGACTCCGGCAAGCTCGATATGGTTGTCGCCGCGGTAGCCGCAGAGTTTCGCCGCCAGCAGCAGCAGCATCGGCCGGATCCGCTTGCCGCCGCTCGACAGGACATAGTGCCCGACCTGATTGATCAGGGGCACATCCGAGCTCAGATGTTCCTTGAAGCGAGCCTCGACCCCATCCAGTTCAGTTTGCAGCAGAGCGACAACGTTATCCATAAGTCCAAGAGATTCCTCAGGTGCGGCCGGTCCCAGCGGGACCAACCGGGGTGTTTAGGGAATTTGACATGATTCCAGCGAGTTATAATAAAAATCGGACCGCCATAAGTCAAAGCTTTTTCTTGAACAGTTTCCGCCCGGTGAATTATGATGAACAGGGTTATTTATAACATTTTTGTATTGACATCCCGGTCACGACTCCATAGAATTATTACCGATTTTGTCACATTTGACAGTCGTGCGTACTGCCCTAGACTATTAAACTGTGTTGCCTGCGCCATGACTTAAGACTGATCACTCGAATTGCTCGCCTACAGGAGGTCACATGGAACAACCGTCCTACAACACCGCCTACAACACCGATATCGTCCGGAGTTTCGCCACCTGGAGCCTCGTGTGGGGCCTGGTGGCGGTGCTGGTCGGGGTTATCGTCTCCTTGCAGATGGTCGACCCGGACCTGAATTTCCCGCCCTATCTGACCTTCGGCAGACTGCGCCCGATCCATACCAATGCCGGCATTTACGGCTGGGGGGTCGGCACCATCTTCGCCACCTTTCTCTACATGGTCCAGCGCCTCTGCAAACAGCCGCTCTGGAGCGACAAGCTGGCGAAATTCCAGCTCTGGTTCTTCAACGCCACGATTATCGCTTCCGCGGTGACCCTGCTGCTCGGCTACACGACCTCGAAAGAGTACCATGAAATGGAGTGGCCGATCGACATCATGGTCGTCGTGCTCTGGGTCGCCTTCGCCGTCAATATCATCATGACCATCATAAAACGCAAGGAAGAGCAGATGTACATCTCGCTCTGGTACATGATGGCGGCGCTGATCGGGGTCGCCATTCTCTACCTGGTCAACGCCGCGGCGGTCCCCGCCTCGCTGTTCAAATCCTACTCGGCCTACGCCGGAACCAACGATGCCAACGTCCACTGGTGGTTCGGCCACAATGCGGTCGCCATGGCCTTGACCGCTCCGCCGCTGGCCATGTTCTACTACTTTCTGCCCAAATCCACCGGGGTGCCGATCTACAGTCATCGCCTGTCGATCGTCGCCTTCTGGTCGCTGATCTTCATGTATCTCTGGACCGGCGCCCACCACCTGCTCTGGACCCCGGTTCCCGACTGGGTCCAGACTCTGGCCATGGCCTTCTCGGTGATGCTGATCGCTCCCAGCTGGGGCAGCGTCATCAACGGTTACCTGTCGATGAACGGTCAGTGGCACCAGATGAAAGAGAACTATCTGGTCAAGTTCCTGATCCTCGGCATCACCTTTTACGGACTGCAGACCCTGCAGGGGCCGATGCAGGCGATCCGCTCCTTCTCGGCCTTTATCCATTACACCGACTGGGTCCCCGCCCACATCCACATGGGGACCATGGGCTGGGTGTCGATGATCAGCTTTGCCGCCATCTACTACCTGGCGCCGCGCATTTACGGTCGCGAACTGTACAGTATCCCGCTCGCCAACCTGCATTTCTGGCTGGTCCTGGTCGGCCAGCTGATCTGGACGATCAGCCTCTGGGTCGCCGGCGTTGTGCAGGCGGGCATGTGGAACGCCATGAATGCCGACGGCAGTCTGACCTACACGTTCATGGAGACCATGGTCGAAATGTATCCCTACTGGTGGGCGCGCGTCGTCGGCGGCGTCATATTCCTGCTGGGGATCGTCGTCTTCATCTACAACATCTATATGACGGCCCGCAAGAGCGAACCCGCTGCTTCCGCCGCAAGCGCCGCAGGGAGGGCCTGATCATGTGGGAAAAGAAACCGGTTCTGTTGATGGTCCTGGCCACCGCCGCCATCCTGGTCGGCACCATCGTGACCATGGTTCTGCCCTTTGTCTGGGTCAACACGGATGCCGATCGCATCGAGGGGGTCACCCCCTACACGCCCCTGCAGCAGGAAGGGCGCGACCTGTACATCCGCGAAGGCTGCAACAACTGCCACACGCAGACCGTCCGTCCGCTGGTGGCGGAAGTCCTGCGCTACGGCGATTATTCGAAATCGGGCGAGTTCGTTTACGACCGCCCGTTCCTGTGGGGCTCGAAACGGACCGGTCCCGACCTGGCCCGGCTGGGCGGCAAATACCCCGATGCCTGGCATTACCAGCACATGAAGTCGCCGCGCTCGATGGTGCCGAAAACCAACA
>DASWJX010000201.1:0-11884 GCA_036396915.1 Geopsychrobacteraceae bacterium
GCAGTGAGATAGGGGTCGGAGGCGATGAGCGATGACGCGCGAAATGGATTGAAATTATGTTATCTAGTGTGTAGTATGTCGACAATGTTTCGACTTACTATGTTTAATAAACCATTTTTCGATCGATTGGATCATGAACGAAGACCTGCGCCAGGCTATCCCTTTTGAGGAGTTCGACTATCAGGCCCTGATGGGGGCGCTGGCGGACTATGCCCGACCCCGGGACAAGGTGACCGACCTGCTGGCCAAGGGGGTCATCATTCGCGTCAAGAAGGGGTTGTACATTTTCGGGGAGAAATGGCGCCGCAAGCCCTACTCGCGAGAGATCCTCGCCAACCTGCTCTATGGCCCCTCCTGCGTATCCCTCGACTACGCCCTGCACTACCATGGCCTGACCCCCGAGTGGGTCGAGGCGGTCACCTCGGTGACTCCCAAGCGCGGCGCGCGCTTCGCCACCCCCGTCGGACTGTTTCTCTACAGCAGCGTCCCGGAGGCCGGCTTCTCCGTCGGCCTCGGCCGGGTCGAGCTGGAGGGCGGCCGGGCCTTCCTGATCGCCGTTCCGGAGAAGGCTCTGGCGGACAAGCTGCTGCAGGGACGCGGCCTGGGGCTAAGGAGCCAGAAGGAGTGCCTGGAGTACCTGGTGGAGGACCTGCGGATCGAGGAGGCGGCCCTGAGCGAGCTGGATGTCGGGCTGGTCGATGAGCTTTCCAGAGTCTACCGCTCCCCGCGGGTCGCCCTGCTGGCCGGACTGGTGCGGCGGCTGGCCCGGAGGAAAGGATAGCTATGCGCGAAGCCGTCGCCCAGATGTTCTCCAGGTACGACTGCCAGCGGGTGGAAGACACCACCCGTGCCCTGCGGGAGATTCTCCAGGAGCTGGCCCTGCTCGGCCTGTGGCGGGCCAAGTTCTTCGAGAAGGCCGCCTTCTACGGCGGCACCGCCTTGCGCATCCTCTACGGCCTCGACCGTTTCTCCGAAGACCTCGATTTCTCCCTCCTGCAGCCGATGCCCGACTTCGAGCTGGAGCGCTACAGCAGTGCACTGGAGCGGGAGCTGGCGGCCTTCGGTTTCGAGGTGCGGGTGGAAAAGAAGGGGAAGGCGGTCGAGACCGCGGTGCAGTCGGCTTTTCTGAAGGCGGATACCGCCAACGAGCTTTTGGTCATTCAGCCCGGCGATCACATTCTGCGGCAGATCCCAGCCGGTCAGCTCACACGGATCAAGATCGAGGTCGACACCGACCCCCCGCCGGGATTCGCCACGGAGAACCGGTTCCTTCTGCTGCCGATCCCTTTCAGCGTCCGCACCTATCGGCTCCCCGACCTGTTCGCCGGAAAGATGCACGCGGTGCTCTGCCGCCGCTGGAAGAACCGGGTCAAGGGAAGGGACTGGTACGACCTGATCTGGTACTGCGCCCACCATCCGGAACTGCACCTGGCGCACCTGGAGGAGCGAATGCGCCAGAGCGGTCACTGGAAAGGATCGGATAGCCTCGGCCCGGATGACTGTAGGGGCCTGATCACCGAGGCCATCGGTCGCCTCGATGTCGAGCAGGCCCGCGGGGACGTCTTGCCGTTCGCCCGGAACCCGGAAGCGCTGGAGGTATGGTCGCGGGAATTCTTCCTCGACGTGGCCCGGCGGGTCCGGTTTGCGTAGGGAGGAATGGGGCATTCAAACGATGGAGGCTCGCCGGCCCGGAACCAAAAACTTTCCTGAAACTTTCCTGGGAGAGGCGGGTCTGGGCGGGGAAATACGGGGAAAGGAGGCAGGAGTGCTTCTTTTAGGAATGTCACAACCTATTGACTTAACTGGCACTTCTTGCGAAGTGCCTTTCCTTGGGTGCTGCCCCGGAGAGGGTTCGAATCCCACCCCCTCCGCCAAGTAAAAACAAGGGCTTAGCCGGAAACTGCTGGGCTCTTGTTTTTTGCGCTATCCTGAAAAAGTTCGTCGTGCGTGGTGACAATGTTTTCTATGGCGGAACTGTCCTTGGCTTCCTGCATGCCGAGGGTATTGATGAGAATGCCCTGGTTGGGGATGGAGGCTGCGACACCCTTGAGTTCAGCCAGCTTGCGGCTGGCCAGGGTCAACTTTTTCAAGATTGCCGGGGTTTCAAAGCGTTCTGGCGACAGTTGGGTTAATGGCGGAATCTGGGTCATGCTCAGCGGCTCCCCCTGACAATATGCATAGAAACTTGCTGTTTTCTATACATATCACCTGCGACATTTATAGAAAAGAAGGCTTTTGTATAGCGATGGCTACGAGTCACGACCTGGCTCCCGGCAGATGTGCGCGGACTTCTCCGGGGTCGGACCAAGGCAACCTCTTGATCTTCATCAAGAAACATCCCAACAATGGACGTATTTTGCCCATATAGACGGATTTTCGGCCACGAAAACGAATAGAGGGTCAAGCCTGATAAGCGGGGCATGGATCAGCCCACCCCGTTCCAGCCTTTTCGCCTCTATCCAGAAAAAGCCTCGACCACCCGCAGAATCCGCTCCCTGAGCTCCCCGCTGAACTCCTCCAGATCCACTTCCCTGATCATCTTGTGCCGAACCATCAGGCACAGGTGCATTTCCATCTTCGACCGGGAATGTCCGTCGAGGCAGTTGACCAGAATCCGGGTCACGGCCTTCATCTCCTTTTCCGTGTCCCAGAACCGCTCGGTCGGTGTCTTCTTCCCGCCGACGAGCATGGCGGCGTTCCGCTTGTTCTGCTCCTCAAGATATCGCTCCCGCCACTCCGGGACCCGCTTGCGGAAGGTCTTCCAATCAGATTCCAGGGGCCTGCCCATCAACTGCCTCCTCAATTCACCAGCATCCGCCAATCCGCCACCCCCAACGCCTCGGCCAGCTTCCGCGCCCGCTCCTTGCCGATGGGGCGCTTGCCGTTCTCCATTTCGCTGATGTGATGCTGCGGGATGCCGGTCCGGGCCGCCAGTTCCTTCTGGGTCAGGTCCTCGCGGGTGCGGTAGGCGCGCAACGCCACCTGTGATTCCTTGCCGAGATATTCGGGAAAGACCTCGGCGACGGTGTAGGTGGGCTCTTCGCCCGCCTCGATGGCGCGAGCGTATTCCACGATCTTTGGTGCGTTGTGGCGGTGAACCCGCACCCGCACCGTGACCATCTCGTCAGTGGGGGGCTTTTTCGTGAGGTCCGGCATAGATCACCTCAACCAGTCTGATGTCATTTTGTTCTTCACAATTTTCTTTATTTACGCACATCCCTGGTTGAACCTATCTTGAAACCCTCTCACCGTTTCAAGAACGTCATCAAATCCCGGTGGCTGGCCATAGAACATTTCCTGCTGCATATTGTTATAATCCGATCGCCAATCCGCCATCTGCTCTTCTGTCGGCAACAAGCGAAGCTGCCCTGGAACCAGCGTTGAATAGTCAACCCAGGTGTAGCGGAAGAAAACCACACGGTGCCCTGCAACACTCGAAAAAAGGTCCAAGTCTGCTGCCGCCTCATCGGCTACGCCAGCCTCAATCAGTCGATACAGATCGTAGTAGTGGCGAGCCATGAATTCTTTTCGGCGTTTGTCGGCAGGGCGGAAGGTTTCTTCATGCAACAGCATGGCTTTCTCCCAGAAGGTGCGCTTGGGCATCACCGCGCTCACTTCGACATTTGCAGCGGTGAGAAGATCGGGGAATGCGTCACTGATGTATGGGGTAACCACGATCGTTTCTGACGGATCGGTGTCCGCTCGGGCACCCATCTCAATCTTGACTGCCCGCCGCAGATATGTGGCCCCTTCTGGAAATGCTGTCGGATAGTTAAACAACAGAGTCTGTTGATCCGGGTCAGCCGGATCATTGATCAACTCCCAGTCGAGGTCAGCAGGCATATCGGCAGCAATTGCCACCTGAAGAGCCGGATGAATCCCATCTCTCACGCACTTCTGGCAGCCGACCCGCAAATCATCAAGACGCTTTTTTTTCTGTTTGTTGCTCGGAGCTGCTTCCGGAGAATTTTCGCCGTCGAAGCCGAGGGCACCACGGCTGATAACAATATCGATGTCCTCTGAAAACCGCTCGATGAGTTTCCAGCCTTTAGAAAGTGAGGTTCCGCCTTTAAATGTCAGATGCTCACCCCAGGTCGGCAGCCGAAACAGCTTGTCGAGCGTCCAGCAAACCCAGAAATCCTTTTCTACCGCCACGTCGGCCAGGTTTAATTGTGCGCCCGCTTGCGTACAAACCAGGTTGCGGCGGTCCTCTGCCATCTCTATGAATTTTTTCATGCAGAGGTCTCCTTGCCCGACAGGTTGCGGAATATCTCTGCGATCCAGGTGGGTGCGTAGCGAATATCTTTCATCAATTGACGCTTGGCCTCTGCATCAAGGCGGCGGTTAAGCTGAGCAATGACCTGCTTGTCCACATTTTTCTGGCCGAGATACCGCAACGCCTGAATTACCAAACCACTGATCCGGCCGGCGGTTGCCATATTGCGCGGTGTCGTACGCTTCAGAATGATCTGCCGGTTGCCGATCTGCACAGTACGAGACAGGCTATCCGTGAGATAGGTCACTTTCATCGGCACTTGGGTGGAGAGCCCCAGCAGATTTGCGGCATACGCCCCTGTCGGTTGCAACCGTGCGGCGTCCCGTCCCGCCAGCGCCTTAGCGATATCGTCTGTGGACGCGAGCAGGGAGCCCAACTGCGGATCACTTTTGGGATAGTCATAGAGCCCCCGAGCGAGCTGACGTATCTGCCCGGATTGCTTGTAGCGCTTAAGGGCCGAGGCAATTGCATTGCGACTGCCAAGGTCCTTAAAGTCATTTGGGGTGAATACCCAACCCCTTCCATGCCCATAAATCCTGCTAAGCACCTTACTATCTGTTGGTTTTTCTTTTTTATCCATAGCTATCCTGACACAAAAACAATCATATTTTTGTGTCAAAGAGTACCCGACTTATGCTCCCTTGTCGACCCCCTCCGGAATTTGCAGGAGATTGGACATTGAAGCCCGCAGCTCTTTTGAGCTGTTCTGCCAGGCTACAATCGATTGCCCTAAGTCTTCCGCACCATAAGCGTGCGCCCAATCCTGAATTTAAAGCATTTCAAGCTTTCTGAGCCGGGTAACCAACCGCTCCCCGCCCGGCGAAGCGAAAAAGTCGCGAAGGTTGTTTGCGGCCTTTTCGTTGACGCCGGGGACTGCCTCCAGCCTTTCCCGACCGGCCAGCAGCAGTTCATCGAAGTCGTCGAAGTGCCGCGCCAGACTTTTGCAGGTCGCCGGACCGATGCCGGGCACCCCGACCGCCACCAGCAGCCGCTCCAGATCGGGGCGATTGGCCGCCCGCAGCGCGGCGCTGACCTTCTCTGCGGTACGCGCCCCGAAGCCGGGCAGTGCCGCCATCTGCGGAATCTGCAGTTCAAAGAACGACGGCAGGTCGGTGACCAGGCCCGCTTCGACCAAACGCTCTACCCGCCCCTTGCCGAGCCCGGAAATCTGCAGGCCGTTTTTCGAGACGAAATAGACCGCGCGGGCGACGAACTGCTGGCGGCAGCCGTCGCCGTCGCTCAGACAGGCATCGATCGCCGGCGGCGGAAGATATTCGGGAGGCAGGCTGAGGTCGGCGGTTTCCGGCGGCCGGTTCGCCACTTCGACAATCCGCGGGATGACATCCCCCTGCAGCGCCACCACCACCCGCGCCCCCTCGACCACGCCGAGCCGCAGCAGTTCGTCGGCGTTATGCAGCGAGGCCCGGCTGACCTGCACCCCGCCGATCCCGACCGGCTTCAGTTCGGCAACCGGCGTCCGCTTGCCGGTGCGGCCGATGCGCCAGTCGATCCCCACGACCTCGGTCACTGCCGTTTCCGGCGGGAATTTCCAGGCGGCCGCCCAGAACGGCGCGCGCTGCCCCAGCCCCAAGCGCTGCTGCAGCTGCAGATCGTCAACCTTGACCACGATACCGTCGACGGCAAAAGGCAAGCTATCGCGATCGATCAGATACTGCCGGTAGATCTCCCTGATCTCGACAAAGGTTGTCGCCCGCTGCGTCCGCTCGGGCAACACCGGGAAACCCCAGCCGGCCAGTTTGTCCAGCCCTTTTTCCGCCGCATGCAGGCGCTCGATGCGGTCGGCATTGACCAGCGCGAAGGGGAACAGGCGCAGACTCTGCAGCGCCCACGGCTGCGGGTGCTGCGAGCGGAGTGTGGCCGCCGCCAGATGACGCGGTGTGGCGTAACGCTTGTCCGGGTCGGCCTGGGCGCTGTTGCCGAGCCGAAAGAGCGTCAGATCGGAATAAATCTCACCGCGCACCACCACGCGGGCGGGGAACGGTGCCGTCAATGTTTCGGGAATCCCCTCGATTGCGCGGACCCGCGCGGTGACGTCTTCGCCCTTTTGGCCGTCGCCGCGGGTGGCCGCCGAAACCAGTCGCCCCTGCCGGTAGAGCAGCTCCACCGGCAGGCCGTCGACCTTGGGCTGCACCAGCAGGCGCACCTGCCCGGCTTTTTCATCCTCCCCGGCGATTCGCCGCAGCAGGGCGTCCACCGCTTCGCGGCCGGTCGTCGAATCGAGACTCAGCATCGGCCGGTCATGGGTGATCGTCAGCTGCTCCTGAGCGACCCCGCCGACGCTTCGCGTCGGCGAGTCGGCCGCCGCCAGCATCGGAAAGCAGCCTTCCAGTTCCACCAGTCGCGCGAACAGCCGGTCATAGTCCGCATCGCTGATGACCGGCTTGGCCTGCTGGTAATAGAGCTGGTTGTGATAGCGAATCTCTTCGCCAAGGCTGTCGAGCTGCCGCTGGGCGGCGGCCGGTGAGAGGTCCGGACAGGTCGCTTCGGAACCCGCGGGAAGAAACAGGATGACCAGAAAAAAAACGATAAGACGGATTGAACGCTGACGCATGGATTCCCCCTCCTGCTGTCGTGTGTTGATGAATACTGCCGGAACCGGTGCTGCTTGATGGTTGCTTGAAGATCAGGCGGGCTGATGCAGTTTGGTTATTTCATCCAGGCTGGACATGCAGACGTTCAGATCTCTCAGAATCCCGTCTTCAATACTGTAAATCCAGCCGTGAACCGTTAATTCCTGCTCCGATGTCCACGCCTTCTGAATGATGGTCGTCTGGCAGAGATTGTAGACCTGCTCAACGACATTGAGTTCGCAGAGCCGGTCTGCCCGCTCTTTTTCATTGTCCAGGGCATCGATTTCGGTCCGGTGCAGCCGATAGACATCCCTGATGTTGCGCAGCCAGTTGTCGATCAGGCCGTGCTCCTGAGTGCTTACGGCGGCTTTCACCCCGCCGCAGCCGTAGTGGCCGCAGACGATGACATGCTTGACCTTCAGAACCTCGACCGCATATTGAATGACCGACAGACAGTTGAGATCGGTGTGGATGACCAGGTTGGCAATGTTGCGGTGGACGAATATTTCACCCGGCGCCAGATCGACAATCTCGGTTGCCGGTACCCGACTGTCGGAACAGCCGATCCACAGATACTGGGGGGTTTGTTGCCCGGACAGCTTGGTGAAGAAATCAGGGTCGGAATCCTTGATTTTCTTTGCCCACTGCTTGTTTTTTTCAAAAAGTTCGTTTAAGACGCGCATAGTTTTGCCGGCTCCTTCGTAAGGCTCTCTCGGGACCGGCGCGAAACGCACTGCCGTTTCCCGCCGCTTCGCGGTGCGATCCGAACCGCCATGGGCAGCTCGCGGCATTATCCCGACTTGAGCGCAAGCTGTCAATCGTTTCCGCCTGCCGCGCAGCGGCTCGCCGGTGCTTGTACTCACCCCCATCTGTGCTTAAATGGTAGTAACTCAGCGACAAGGAACGACCCATGAAAAGCCTGATTCCCGCAGTGCTGGCGGCGTTGTTGCTGGTCGCGGTCCCGGCGGCGGGGCTCGACATCGCCTCCGTCTATCCCGACCCGGCCGTCGTCGGCAGCCCGGTCACCGTCATCGGCGGCCCCTTTGCCCCGCCGCTCACAGTGATCATCGGCGGCCGCGAGATCGTGCCGCAGCTGGTCGATGAGCGGCAGCTGGTCTTTATCGTCCCGCCACTGGAGGCCGGGGAACATGCCCTCTACCTGCGTGGCGACCGGCAGCAGTCGCAGCAGACCGTCAGCCTGCGCGTCAGCCTGCCGTTGCCGCAAATCAGCACCCTTGAGCCGTCGAATGTCGACGCCTGCTCCACACCGGAGCAACGGATGATTACCTTGCGCGGAGCGCATTTCCGGGCGGGGGCGCAGCTGCTGCTGAACGGGCAGATCGTGCCGTCGACCCGCCTGAGCGACACGGAAATCAACGTCACCGTGCCGCCGCTGGAAGCCGGCACCTACGGCGTTGAGGTGCTCAACCCCGACGGCGGCGCATCGCTGCCGCACTCGCTCTGGTTCAACAACATCCCGCATATTTACGATGTCAGCCGCGGCGAGGATTTCGTCAGTTCCTATCAGCTGATCATCAGCGGCATTAATTTTGTCCACAACTCAGCGCTGATCGTCTACGAGTACCCGGTCGGACTGATCGATCTGCCGCCGCAGCAGCGGATCGTCCCGGGCCAGGGCGGTCCGGCCTTTCGCGGCGAACAGGCCCGCCAGCAGGCTTCGGAAGCGGTGATCTACATCGACTGCAACACCCTCATCTACAATCGTCACCCCTACAGCCGCCAGGACAAAACGCTGATCCTGCGCGTCGGCAACCCGGACGGCAAACAGACCGAACCCTACGAGCTTTTCACCCCGTAGCGCAGACCGCGGCAGTCCGGAAACGGCAGTTCCAGCTGTGGCGAGATGGCCAGCGGGATATCGGTGGTCAGGTTGGAGACGGTCAGGCCGAGCAGCCGGACCGGGCGCCGGCCGGCTTCGGTTTTAGCGAGCAGCTGTTCCGCCAGCGCCAGCATGACGTCGGCCTCCTCGATCGGTTCGACCTGGCTGTGGCTGCGGGTGACGGTCTGAAAATCGCCGTATTTGACCTTCAGGGTCAGGGTCAGGCCGCTGGTGCCGCGGGCCTTGACCAGCGCCGCAACCCGCTGCGCCAGGTCGCCGAGGATGGTCAGCAGCTGCCCCTTGTCGGCGCAATCTTCCGCCAGGGTGTCTTCCTTGCCGATCGACTTGCGCACCCGGTTCGGCATCACCGGCCGGGTATCGATGCCCCGGACAATCCCGTAAAAATACTTGCCGGACTTGCCGAACAGGCGCTCCAGCTCGGCAAGAGAGCGGCGGCGCAGATCGGCGCCGGTTTCGATGCCGCGGGCCAGCAGCCGCTGTTCGGTGACCCGTCCGACGCCGTGAAAGCGCCGTACCGCAAGTTCGGCGATAAAATCTTCGGCCTGCTCGGGGGTGATGACCGTCAGGCCGGCCGGCTTGTTGACGTCGGAGGCGATCTTGGCCAGGAATTTGTTGTAGGAAACCCCGGCCGATGCGCTCAGCCGGGTGCGTTTTTCGATCTCCTGCAGGATCTCCCGGGCGATCCAGGTGGCGGACTGCATCTGCTTCTTGTTGCGGGTGACATCCAGATAGGCTTCGTCGAGGGAGAGCGGTTCGACCAGCTCGGTGTATTCATGAAACAGGCTGCGGATCTGCAGCGACACCTCCCGGTAGGCCTCGAAGCGGGGAGGCACGAAGATCGCCTGCGGACAGAGCCGATAGGCCCGCGCCGAGGACATGGCCGAATGGATGCCGAAGCGGCGCGCCTGGTACGAGCAGGTGGCGACCACCCCGCGCGATCCGGGATCGCCGCCGACGATCACCGGCTTGCCGCGCAGCTCGGGCCGGTCGCGCTGCTCCACCGCCGCATAGAAGGCGTCCATGTCGATATGGATAATTTTACGTTGCTCGGTCATGGTTCCGGTACTCGATACCGTCTGCAACAACGCCCCCTGTCACCGGCGATGACAGGGGGCGCTTACGGTTCGCTGCAAATTGCAGATCGTCCTAGACGATCTCGACCAGTTCGATCTCGAAGTTGAGGGTCTTGCCCGCCATCGGGTGATTGGCGTCGAGCACCACCTTGTCGTCACGCACGTCCTTGACCATCAGCACCACCGGATTGCCCTCGCCCATTTCGACCTGGAACTGCTGACCGATCTCCACCTTCATCCCCGCCTCGAACTGGTCGGGGGCGACCTCCATGACCATCTCGGGATTATAGGGACCGTACGCCTCTTCTTCGGGAATCCGGACGCTCTTCGACTCGCCGGTCTTCATGCCGACCAGGGCCTGATCAAAACCGGGAATCACCTGCTGAGCGCCGACCTCGAACTCCATCGGCTCTCTTTCGCGGGAGGAATCGAACACCTCGCCATCATCGAAGGTTCCGGTATAGTGAACTTTCACTTTGCTCCCTGCTGCTGCAGACATGCCATCTCCTTGAAATAGATGCACTCATTACTCGGGGAGAGTGCCTGTGCCCCCTGGGAGCCTGTTCACGGATCGTCCGACAGGCTCCTCCTTGTTAAGTCGTAATCCTTTTACTCTCGCCCAGATGGTTCGGAAAATCAACCCCCGGCCGGGAATTTAGCTCCGGCCGCGCAGCGCGCCTGCGCACAGGAGCCGAAACGGTATAAAATATAGATCATGAGCGACACACTGCCCAGACGGAATTCCCGGACCGGTCGATGGCTCGGCCGGCTGATGCTGCGCCTGCTCGGCTGGCGGATCGCAGGGGAACTGCCGCGGCTGCCGAAGGCGGTGGTGGTCGCGGCGCCCCACACCTCGCACTGGGATTTCATATTCGGCATGGCGGCGGCCCTGACGCTGGATCTGGATGTCCGTTGGCTCGGCAAGCACAGCCTGTTCAGATATCGCCCCGCGGCCTGGCTGCTGACCAGGCTCGGCGGCATTCCGGTCGACCGCAGCCGGCCGCAGGGGATCATCGAAAAGGCGGTCGCCGTCTGCAACGCGCGGGACCGGTTTCTGCTCGCCATCGCCCCGGAAGGCACCTGTCGTCCGGTCGCTCGCTGGAAGAGCGGGGCCTGGCAGATCGCTCGTCAGGCCGGGATTCCGCTCGTTCCGATCCGTATCGATTACAAGCACCAGGAAATCGCCATCCTCGAGCCGTTGCAACCGACCGGGGACCTGGAGCAGGAGATGCTCGCCGTCAGCCGTCTTTACTCCGCCGAACAGGCGAAATATCCACCGAAGTTTCTGCCTCACCAGCCGAAGCAGACAGCTCCTCCGCCGCCCGCCGCTGACGATTGCTGAACAGATGCGCCTGCCGGGTCGGCTCGGGCAGCCGGTACCGGCCGCCGCAGGCGAGGACCAGCGCGACCGCCCGTTCGGCGTCGATCTTGTGCCCCGGCGAGACGAAGAGCGGCTTGACCCGATCGCGGGTGGTGACCACCGCTCCGATCCGCTCGCCGCGATCCCACAGCGGCGTCTGCTGTCCACGCCGGTCTCCGGCCGGAAGATGATCTCCGCACAAGCGACTTTTGGCGCAGCCGATGGTCGGCAGATCGAGCCAGAGCCCGAGATGACTGGCCAGCCCCAGCCGGCGCGGATGCGCGATCCCCTGGCCGTCGACCATGACCAGATCGGGCGAAAACGGCAGATGCCGGAAGGCTTCGAGCAGCACCGGCAATTCCCGGAACGAGAGCAGGCCCGGAATGTAGGGGAAGCTGACCCGCCCGGCGGCCGAGACCTCGGCAACCGGTTCAAGGCCGGGCAGATGCAGCACCACCACGGCAGCGAAAAACAGCGCGCCGTGGCGGCGATAGGAGACATCGACCCCGGCAACCAGTTCCGGCGCCCGCGGCAGGCAGTCCTCAAGGACGACCCGGCCGGCCAGTTTCCGCTGCAGTTCGATCGCTTCGCGGGGGGTCAGATCCCAGCCGTGCAGTTCAGAAAAATCCATGTCCGTCTCCCGAAGAGCAAGCGGGGAAATTTCTATTTCTGGTTAGGCACTTCGCTCCAGTCCGGCTCAGGGAATTTCCCTGTAGGAGGTAC
>DASWJX010000202.1:0-4170 GCA_036396915.1 Geopsychrobacteraceae bacterium
CATCAGCTCGTTGGAGGAGGCCTTGGTGAGGCGCTCGACCACGCCCGACTCCTTGAACAGGTTGCCCAGCATGAGCATGGAGATCAGGGGAGCGGCGGGCGGCACCACCAGCATGATGGTCATGGCGGTGATGATGGGGAAGCAGATCTTCTGCAGCCTGCTGACCGGACGCATCTTGCCCATGACGATCTTGCGCTCATCGCCTGTGGTGAGCAGCTTCATCATCGGCGGCTGAATGATCGGGACCAGGGCCATGTAGGCGTAGGCGGAGACCGCCGTGGCGCCGAGCAGCTGCGGAGCGAGCTTGGAGGTCAGGTAGATGGTGGTGGGGCCGTCGGCTCCGCCGATGATGGCGATGGATCCGGCCACCGTCAGGTCGAAGCCGAAGAGGATGGCGGCGAAGAAGGTGACGTAGAGGCCGACCTGGGCGCCGGCGCCGAGCATCAGCGTCTTGGGGTTGGCGATCAGCGGGCCGAAGTCGATCATCGCCCCGAGCCCCAGGAAGATCAGCGGCGGGATGATGTCGAGTTCGATTCCGTAGCGGTAGAAGAACCAGATCAGCCCGTGCTCGGGCTCCATCAGGAAGGTGAGCGGCAGGTTGACCACCAGGATCCCGAAGGCGATGGGCAAAAGCAGCAGCGGTTCGTACTGCTTCTTGATGGCCAGATAGAGAAGAACGAAGGCGACCAGCCACATGACCAGGTTCCCTCCGGTCAGGCTGAGCAAGCCGCTTGAAAAAATAAGGTCGTTGAGTATGTCGAACATGGGGGCTCCCTCAGGGCTTTTCTTTGGCTAGCGCGACTTGCGACTTGGGTTCCGGCTCCGGCTGCTCCGCCTTGTTCCAGTTTTTTTCGATCAGGTCGATGATCTTCGTGCTGAGCTGGGTCAGGACCATCAGCAGGAACATGACCGTGAAGACGCCGATCACGCCGCTGCCGAAGACTTCAAATACCTTGGACCAGTCGATGGCCATTTACTTGCTCCTTTAAATCTGATGCCTTGCCGAAGCGCTCCCGTATAGGCTTCTGGGCGAATCAGTGTCAACGATTGATGCCTTCGCAAACTCAGAAGATGGCTAAGCAAAAATTTCGTCCTACAAGGCCTGGTGGTTTTTCAGGGGCGAAGGCATACATCAGGTATGTCGAGGTCCTGAAAAAGCGCCGTAACGCCGTAGGGCGGACTTTTTGCGACGCCATCAGCGGTTGGCCACGTCCCCGAGGCTGAAACCGGCGATGATGGTCTTCTGGATGTTGCTGGTCCCTTCGACGACCCGCAGGGAGTGGGCATCGCGCAGGAAGCGCTCGGCCGGATACTCGGTGCTGTAGCCGTAGCTGCCGAAGATCTTCATCGTTTCGCTGGCGGCGTGCACGGCGGCCTCGGAGGCGAAGAGCTTGGCCATCGAGGTCTGGTGCTGGTTGGGCAGCCCCTGATCCTTGAGCCAGGCGGCCCGGTAGACGAGAAGCTGGGCGGCCTCGTGCTCGGCGACCATCTCGGCGATCTGGGCCTGCACCATCTGGAAGGAGCCGATCTTCTTGCCGAACTGGGTCCGCTCGTTGGCGTAGCCGATGGCGGCCTCAATGGCGCCGCCGGCGATGCCGAGGGCCCCGGCCGAGCAGCTGATGCGGGTGTTGTTGAGCTGCCACATGCAGATCTGGAAACCCTGGCCGATCTCGCCCAAAACCGAATCCTTGGGAATCCGGGCATGATTGAAGGCGATCTCCCCCGTGGGGGCGCAGTGCAGTCCGAGCTTGGTATCGATCGGGGCGGTGGTGATCCCCTCGTTGTCCTTGAGGTTGACGATGAAGCAGGTCATCCCCTTGTATTTCTGGCTCTTGTCCGTAAAGGCGTAGACCAGCCCCCAGTCGCCGACATGGGCATTGGAGATCCACATCTTCTGGCCGTTGAGTTCCCAGTGGTCGCCGCAATCGGTCGCCGTGGTCCTCATGCCGGCGACGTCGGAGCCGGAATTGGGCTCGGTAATGGCGAAGAAGCCGAAAGAGTCGGCGCTGATCCAATCGGGGAGGAAGCGCCGCTTCTGCTCCTCGGTGCCGAACTTGTTGACCGTGCAGGCGGGCCCGATGTTCTGCATGTTGAAGGGCAGACGCCAGGAGCCGCTGACCTTGGCAATCTGCTCGGCCAGAAGGACCGACTCGAGGAAGCCGAAGCCGTTGCCGCCGTACTCCTCGGGCAGGGCGCAGCCGAAAAAGCCCAGATCGGCCATCTTCTTGACCCGCTCGGGGCGGTAATTATGATTGGCCTCATCCTCCTTGAGGGTGGGGAGAATTTCCTTCTGGGCGAAATCCCGGGCCATTTCCTGCATCATCTTCTGTTCGTCGGTCAGTCCGAATTGCATCTTGGTCTCCAATGCGATCTGTTTTTTATATGGGCATTCGCGTTTTCAAACACTGTTTATTTGCAGTGGTGTCGAGTTCGATATCCCCCTGTCAGGGGCCGCTCCATGGAGTAAACAAGTACCACAATACCGTTTTTGTGTCAAGGTAAAATCCACCGGAAAGCTTTTTGTTTTCCCGAGCCCGGACGACGGTACCTTCACAAAAAAAATCAGAAGATGTACGCCATCAATCGATGGTTTTGCTTAGAACAAGGCGTTGTGACGGTCCAAACCCGCACCCGAGCAGAAACCGTTGAAGGACGAAATCCTCCCACCGGACCAATGTACTCACGGTTTCGACTTGAAGTGTCGCGAGGTTGACCAATAATTGGGACAGAAGGGCATGTCCGATGCCGTTCCCCCAGTAAGCGGGATGGACGCCGACCGTGTCGATCACCGCAGCTTTTTCGACCTTGCCGAATTCACCGAAATCGACCCGCGCCATGATGAACCCGGCGACCATTCCGTCATCCTCGGCTACCAGCGATACGCGGATTCCTGATTCAGTCAGCATTTCCTTGAACTTGGCGCCGTAATACGCCGAGCGGTCAAAGCCGATGAGTTTTTCATCGATGCGGACGACGGCCGCAAGGTCGTTCTCCTTGAGGGAGCGGATCACCATGCGGTCCCTGCTCAGGCTCTCATAATCGTTCCCCGTCCCTCGGTGGACCCGCCACATGCCGTCCATTTTCACTGATTTCACTTCAGCCGTCTTCTCTCCCAGCGGTGAAGTGTCGCGCTCGATAACCTGAATGGGCGCCAGCTTCAAGTCGGCGGAAGAGAAGAAACCGGTCACCCTCTGATTACTCCAGACGGCCTGAGTTCTCAGAGTATGGATGTTCTTCCTTTTCATCCGCTGTTCAATTCCGGACAGGATGGCCTTGCCGATCCCCCTTCCCTGTGCGTCAGGGTCAACCCCGACGGTATCCAGAACCGCGACCGCGGACGGATTGCCGAAGTCTCCTTCATAGAGCCGGGCGATGCCGTATCCCATCAGTTTTTCGCCTTCCACCGCCGCACACGCAATGAAGTACTCCGGCGCTCCCGTGGCCATGGCGAGGCGTTTTTCCAGAAAGACCTTTCTCGGACGGCCGGTTATCCGGCTTTCAATTTCGGCGACCCGGTCAAAATCATCGGGACGGAGTGATCGAATCGTAATCTCTGGCATAGCTTTTTCTCCGTTCTGGTCGGGCGAGAGGGTTAAGACGCTTTCGGCAGCAGACCGCTCACCCGCAACTTCTCATACCGGAAGGCTCCCCACAGGGCCGCGCCGATGGCGCCGGCGAACAGAGAATCCGGGTGGGAGGCAATGGTAGCCGCCATTTTATGCTTGGCCAGACTGTCCTGCATGGCTTTGACCAGGCCGGTGTCGAGCGCCAGTCCTCCGGTCATCATCACCACCCCTTGGGCGCCGATGGCCTTGAGCAGCTTGGCAAGGCGGTCGGCCATCGATTCGTGGATGCCGCGCAGGATGTCGCTGGGCGGTATCGAACGCGAGACCATGTTGATGACGTCGGTTTCGGCCAGGACGGCGCAGATGCTGCTGACCGGCTCGGGCTTGGTCGATTGCTGCGAGAGCTCACCGATCTCATCCTGAGAGATCCCAAGATAGCGGGCAATGTTCTCGAGGAATTGCCCGGAGCCTGAGGCGCACTGGCTGGTCATGCGGTAGTTGAGCACCTTGCCTCTCTCATCCATGTTGATGGCGCGGCCGTTCAGGGCGCCGATGTCGAGCACGGCCCGGGCCTCGGGGTTGAGGTAGAGTGCGCCGCGGGCGT
>DASWJX010000203.1:0-3535 GCA_036396915.1 Geopsychrobacteraceae bacterium
AAACCAGCGACAGTGACAGCTGGAGATCAACCGTCAGGCCGCGCAGCAGGCCGTCGTAGGACAGCCAGCTGGTGCCGAGCAGGGTCCGCCCCGGGGTAAAGAACAGATGGAGCAGCAGACTGAACAGCAGCAACCAACGCAGCAGCAGCAGCCTTTTCAGCAGCTGACGAAACGGCAGCCGACCGACCGCCACACCACCGGCCGCGACGACCAGCAGGCCCAGCAGGCGTTCAGGGCTCGGCGCAGCGAACAGACAGACGATCAGCAGCAACAGAAAACTCAGCTTCACGCGCGGATCCAGCCGATGGAGAAACGAATCCCCGTGCCGATACAACCCCGACGTCTGACGATCGGCGCTACTCATGGCGCCCGGAACAACCGGGAAGGTCAACGTTCTGTTTCCTTCATCTGCTGCGTGCCTGTCTGCGGTCGCGCTTGGGCGGCACGGCACAGGGTTCTTTTCCTGCCGGAGCCGCTCAGAGCCGCGCGACGATGGCATCACCCATCTCGGCGGTGGTGACCTTTCTCTCGCTGGTCCCATCCTGGAAGATATCGCCGGTCCGAATCCCGTCGTTCAGGGTCGCCTCGACGGCCCGATCGATGGCATCGGCCGCCTCGCTCAGCCCGAACGAATAGCGCAGCATCATCGCCGCCGAAAGGATCTGGGCGATCGGGTTGGCGATCCCCTGACCGGCGATGTCCGGGGCGCTGCCGCCGGAGGGTTCGTACATGCCGAAGCTGCCTTCCGCCAGCGACGCCGAGGGGAGCATGCCAAGGGAACCGGTGAGCATCGCCGCCTCGTCGGAGATGATATCGCCGAACATGTTGCCGCAGAGCATGACGTCGAACTGCTTCGGCTGGCGGCAGAGCTGCATGGCCGCGTTGTCGACATACATGTGGCTCAGCTCGACGTCCGGATACTGTTTGGCCACCCGCTCGACCACCTCGCGCCAGAGCACCGAGGTAGAGAGGACGTTCGCCTTGTCGATGGAACAGACCTTCTTGCCGCGCTTGCGGGCCGCCTCGAAAGCGACATGACTGATCCGCTCGATTTCCGCGTCACTGTATTTCATGGTGTCGAAACCGGTGCGCTGCGGCCCTTCGCCCTCAATGCCCTTCGGCTCGGCGAAATAGATGCCGCCGGTCAGCTCGCGCACCACCAGGATATCGAAACCGCCCTCGATGATACTCTCCTTCAAGCTCGAATTCCCGGTCAGGGCGGGAAAGATGATCGCCGGGCGCAGATTGCAGAACAGACCGAAAATCTTTCTGAGCGGCAGCAGGGCGGCGCGCTCCGGCTGCTGGTCGGGCGGCAAACTTTCCCACTTGGGACCACCGACCGAACCGAACAGAATCGCATCGGAAGCCCTGCAGATCTCCACCGTCGACTCCGGCAGCGCCTTCCCTTCCCTGTCGATGGCGATGCCGCCGACAGGGGCAAAGGTCCGCTCGAAGCGGACGTCATATTTTGTTGCGACGGCATCAAGCACCTTCTCCGCTTCCGCCATCACCTCGGGCCCGATACCGTCGCCGGGCAGCACTGCAATCTTGTAGGTCGTCGCCATCATGCGCTCCTCGATTTTTATGATAATGAAAAACCCCCTTGCGGGGGCGATAAAGCCGGTAATCGCAAACTATAGGAAGTGGAGCAGCCGTTTGTCAAACCTTTTCCGCGTCAGGAGCGCAGCGAGCAAAACTAGCCGCCCGACGGCACAAACAACCCCAGATACCAGTCGATCAGCGCCGGCCCCCAGAACAGGTAGACCGTCGCGGCGGCGGCCAGAAACGGGCCAAACGGGATCGCCAGTTTCGCATCGCCCTTTTGCAGCAACATCAAAGGCACGCCGACCAGGGTACCGACCAGCGACGCCAGGAAGATGACGGGAAAGATCGCCTTCCAGCCGAGAAACGCACCGAGCATGGCCAGCAGCTTGATGTCGCCGCCGCCCATCCCCTCGCGCTTGGCAAGCATCTGGTAGACCCAGGCGACCAGATACAGACTGCCGCCGCCGACCAGAATCCCGAGCAGGGAATCGAGCCAGGGCAGCCAGGGGATGGCGAAAGAGGCGAGAAAACCGATCACGATCCCCGGCAGACTGATGACGTCCGGGATGATCTGGTGATCCAGATCGATAAAGGTGATGGTCACCAGAGCCGCCATCAGCAGCCAGTAGATCGGCGTCGCATAGCTGAAACCGAAATGCCAGAGCACCAGCACGAACAAACCGCCGGTCAGCATTTCGACCAGAGGATAGCGCGGCGAAATGCGCACCCGGCACGAAGCGCAACGTCCCCGCAGGGCGATCCAGCTGAGGATCGGAATATTCTGATACCAGCGGATACCGGCACCGCAGTTCGGACAGGACGACGGGGGGGAAACAATCGATTGACCCGCGGGGATGCGGTAGATGCAGACGTTGAGGAAGGAACCGATCACGGAACCCAAGATAAAGGCAGAACAAAGAAAAAAGTAGAATTCAAACGGCAAGAGGCTGACTCCTTCAAGGACACCAACAGCTACTTCGAGGCTGGGTCATTTTTCGACGGCTTTTTCCGGTGGGGCATTGGCAAACTTGCTGGTGCTGAAAACCCGTCCGTTTTCCAGTACCCGCCAACGTCCACCGTAGGGGTCAAGCGGCAATTCGCTCAGATAGCCTGCCGTTACAAGCTCGATCAGTTGCTCCGGCGAGCGCCCTTCCTGAGCCTTAAACTTGCCCAGAGCGTCTTCAATAGCGACTGCCCGTTCCAGAGCCAGCATACGCATCTCCAGACGGTTTCTCAATAACACATCATCCGTCTCTGCCAGCATCTCTTTCAGAAAGAGCAGCGCTGTCTTCGATTTGCCGCCATAATAGGCCAACCGCGCGCCCAAGGTTGCCAGATAAGCGGGACTTCCGGGCAATCGGGAGGCCGTCATAATAAATCCGGACGCAGTTTCATAATCCTTCAAAAAATAGAAATGATTAAAGCCGACAAAAAACGGCAAACGCCAATCAAACGTACGATACTTCATACCTTTACTGAGCAACCGGTTGGCTTCCTCGGGCTTCCCCGCATCCCAAGCGAATAACCCCTCTGCCAGAATATAGGGGTCAACAAAATAAGGGTCCAGATCTGTCACAACATCAAGACTTCTGGACACATAATTCCAATCTTCTTCACTCAGTCGATTTCCGGATCCGCTTCTGCCACCAATAAAGGTCGATGTTTTAAGGAACAAAAAATCGGAGAGAAGGCCTTGGTTCCCCAGAGCAAGCATGCGACTGAATTTCGAAGGGATGATATAGCCAGCGGGGATACTCGAACGAACCTGTTCACGATTTTCCCAAATACCCTGAAAAACCAGACTGTAAACTACAACGAAAACTAAAAGAATCGCTATCGGCAGAAAACGACGCATCAATTAAATTCCCGGCGAGAGAAAATAAACGAAGCTAACAGCAACAAAATGGAGCTATAAATTACACCATAACCGAAAGACAGGAAGAGCCGGTTACTTGCTATCGTAAGGCCATGTGCCGCTTCCAGAGTAAAA
>DASWJX010000204.1:0-4982 GCA_036396915.1 Geopsychrobacteraceae bacterium
CGGGCCGTCCCATCTGGCGGGCGTTGGCGGCCATCGTGAGCCGTTTTTGCCGATCGTCGAGCAGCTCCGTTACCAGATCCGCCAGTCGTTGCGGCGTCAGTCGGGTCTGCGGCAGCAGACAGCCGGCGCCCGCCTCAGCCAGTTGCCGCGCATTGGCCGTCTGGTGGTCCCCGGCCGCATGGGGGAAGGGGATCAGGATTGCCGGTCGGCCGCAGACGGTCAGTTCGGCGATGGTGGTCGCGCCGGCCCGGCAGATCACCAGTCCGGCCGCGGCGTACGCGCCGGCCATATCATCGATGAACGGCACCACCTGCCGCGGGTCAAGACCGGCCGCGGCATAGCCGCGCCGCACCGCCTCCAGATCGTCTTCGCCGGCCTGGTGCACGATCCGCAGCCGGCCGGTTTTTTCAAGCAGTTGCGGCAGCATGTCGACCACCGCCCGGTTGATCGCCTGCGCCCCGCGGCTGCCGCCGAAGATCAGCAGCGTGCCGTTTTCCGGCAGCTCCGCGTCGAGCGCATCCAGACCCTGGCGCAGCGGATTGCCGGTCAACAGGGTCCGCCCGGCGGGGAAATGCTTTTCACTGCCGGCAAAAGAGAGACAGATCCGCTGCGCCCAGCGGCCGAGCAGGCGGTTGCTCAAACCGGGGACGGCGTTCTGCTCATGAATCAGATAGGGGATCCCGCCCAGTTTCGCCGCCAGCAGGACCGGGACCGAGGCATAACCGCCGACTCCGACCACCAGGTCGGGCTGGAACTGCTGCAGAATGCGGCGGGACTGTCCCAGGCTGCGCGCCAGTTTCGGCAGAATCCGCAGCTTGCCGAGCAGCCCGCGCCCGACAAACCCGGCCATGTCGACCGTGGCCAGCGGCAGGCCCAGCTTCGGCAGCAGGCGCGCTTCCAGACCGCGTTCGGTGCCGACAAACTGGACACGGGCCGCGTCGTCGCGCTGCAATAATCCCTGCGCCAGGGCGACGGCGGGGAACAGATGACCTCCGGTGCCTCCTCCGGCGAGCAGCAGTCTCATGAGCGGGCCTCCGCATGGGACGAGATGTTCAGCAGGATCCCGACCGCCAGCAGGCTGGCCACCAGGCTGGTGCCGCCGTAGGAGATAAACGGCAGGGCCAGCCCCTTGGTCGGCAGCAGGCTCATGCAGACGGCGATATTGACGAACGCTTCCAGCCCGAGCAGCAGCGAAAGACCGAAGGCCAGATGCTTGCCGAACGGTTCACAGGTATTGAGGGCGATACAGATGCCCCGGTGGACCAGAACCAGAAACATGGCCGCTATCACCAGGACGCCGATCAGGCCGAGTTCCTCGCCGATCACCGAAAAGATGAAATCGGTATGGGCCTCCGGCAGGTAGAACAGTTTCTGCTGGCCGTCGCCGAGCCCCTGACCGAAGGCGCCGCCGCTGCCGAAAGCGACCAGACTCTGGATAATCTGAAAGCCGGTGTCGAACGGATCGTCCCAGGGATCGAGAAAGGCCATGATCCGCCGGCGCCGGTACTCGACAGTCATCACCATGAAATAGAGCAGGGGCAACGCAGTCAGGACCAGCGGGACGGCGAACCGCCAGCGGCTGCCCGCGACCAGCAGCATCGACAGCGCAACGCCCGAAACAATCATGGCACTGCCCAGGTCGGGCTGTTTCAGTAACAGCCCGAGCAGTACGCCGACCACCAGCAGATAGGGGGCGAAACCGAATTTGAAAGAACGAATTTTTTCTTTCTTTCGGGTCAGGGAATGGGCCAGATAGAGCACCAGTCCGAGCTTGACCAGCTCCACCGGCTGCAGGGTCACCCCCGGCAACCGCAGCCAGCGCGCGGCGCCGCCGGCCTTGACGCCGAGTCCGGGAACAAACAGCAGGATCAGCAGCAGCATGCTGAAGAGCAGCAGCGGCACCGCCAGCCGCCGCCAGTGTCGATAATCGAAGTAGATCGCTGCGCTCATGACCAGAAACCCGACCAGGGCATAAGCGCCCTGCCGCTTCAGGAAATAAAACCCGTCGCTGTAACGGTCCGCCGCCATGATCGATGACGAGGAATAGATCATCACCACCCCCAGACAGGTCAGGGTCACGGCCAGCAGCAGCAGCGTGGTGTCGATATCATGCTGCCGCTTCATTGCGCTTGCTCCTGATCGAGCTGCAGCACCAGACGGCAGAATTCCTCGCCGCGGCGGGCGAAATTTTCGAACATGTCGAAGCTGGAGCAGGCCGGCGAGAGCAGCACCGCTCCGTTGGCGGGGGTGACCTGCCGGGCCAGCTGGACCGCTTCGCGCAGATCGGCGACCCGATGGATGCGCGTGGCGCCCGCCAGTTCCCGCTCCATCCGCGGGGCCGCCTCGCCGAGCAGGATCAGATCGGTGACCCGCGCTTCCAGCTGCGGCCGCAGCAGACCATAAGCCCCGCCCTTGTCCTTGCCGCCGGCGATCAATGTCACCGGGGCCGCCAAGCCCGCCAGACTCTTCAGGACGCTGCCGACGTTGGTCCCCTTGGAATCGTTGTACCAGCAGACGCCGTCCAGCTCGCGCACCAGATTCATCCGGTGCTGCAGACCGCGGAAGGAACAGACCGCCTGCCAGGCAACCTGCGCCGGGCAGCCTTCCAGCAGGGCCGGAATCATGGCGGCCATGACATTTTCGATATTATGCGCGCCCTTGAGCTGCAGCTCGGCCAGGGCAAAACGGGTCTCCTCGCCCTGCCAGCGCCAGACCAGCTCGTCTCCGTGGCGGGCCATCCCCTCATTAAGATGCGCGGAGCCGGAAAAAAACACCCGGCGGCACGAAACATCGGAAACCAGCTGCACAACCCGCTGATCGTCGCCATTGAGGACCGCCACCTGCTGCGGCCCCATATTTTCAAACAGCCGTTTCTTGGCGGCGAAATAGCTGTCAAGATCGGGATAACGGTCGAGATGATCCTCGCTCAGATTCAGCAGCAGCCCGTAACGGGGACAAAACCGGTCGATGGTTTCCAGCTGGAACGACGACAGTTCCACGGCCAGGTAGTCCCAGTCCTGCGCGGCGCAGGCTTCAACCAGCGGGGTACCGAGATTGCCGCCGACGAAAATCCGCTTCCCCCATTGTTGGAAAATTTCACCGATCAGACTGGTGGTGGTCGACTTGCCGTTGGTGCCGGTCACGGCCAGGATCGGCGCCCGGCATTCGCGGGCCGCCAGCTCGATTTCGCCGAGCAGGGGGACATTATGGCGGATGGCATGCTGCAACGGTTCGCTGCTGAGCGGCACCCCGGGACTGACGGCGATCAGATCGGCCCGGGCGAAACAGTCCGGACTGTGGCCGCCCAGATCGAGGTGCACCGGCAAGCCCTGCAGGCGGTCCAGCCCGTCGATCTGCTCCGCGGGGCGCCGGTCGGAGAGGGTCACCGTCGCTCCCCGTTCAATCAGAAAACGGACCAGCGCCAGACCGGTTTGCCCGGCGCCGATAACGGTGATGCGCATGTCGGAAAAGGTCTGTTTCATCTCAGTTTCAGTGTCGAAAGGCCGATCAGGGCCAGAATGATGCTGATAATCCAGAAGCGGACGATGATTTTCGGTTCCGGCCAGCCTTTCAGCTCAAAATGATGGTGAATCGGCGCCATGCGGAAAATCCGCTTGCCCCAGAGACGGAACGAAATAACCTGAAAGATCACCGACAGCGCCTCCATAACGAAGATGCCGCCGACGATGACCAGCACGAATTCCTGCTTGGTGATCACCGCCACGGTGCCCAGCGCTCCGCCGAGGGATAGACTGCCGACGTCGCCCATGAAAACCTGGGCCGGATAGGTGTTGAACCAGAGAAAGCCGAGACCGGCGCCGACAATCGAGCCGCAGACGATCGCCAGTTCACCGGCCCCCTGCACGCTGGTGATCTGCAGGTAGCTGGCCAGGTTGGCGTTGCCGGCCAGGTAGGCCAGCAGCAGAAAGGTTCCCGCGGCGATAATCATCGGGCCGATCGCCAGACCGTCCAGGCCGTCGGTCAGGTTGACCGCATTGCTGGCGCCGACCATGACCAGCATGGCAAAGGGCACATACAGCCAGCCCAGATCGGGATTGACGCTTTTGAAAAACGGCAGGCTCAGGGAGGTGTTGACCTCGCCATGAAAGAGCAGCAGGGCCGCGACCAGTGCGATCAGCAGCTGCCAGAACATCTTGGACCGGGCGGAGAGACCGTCGCTGCTGCGCCGGCGGACCTTGAGAAAATCGTCGCTGAAGCCGATCACACCGTAACCGGCGGTCACCAGCAGGGTGACCCAGACATAGCGGTTGGTCAGGTCGGCCCACATCAGGGTCGGCAGCAGGATCGCCAGCAGGATCAGTGCGCCGCCCATGGTCGGCGTTCCTTCCTTGCGAAAATGCGACTCGGGGCCGACCTTGCGGATGGTCTGGCCGATCTGCAGGTCGGAGAGGGTTTTAATCAGCCAGGGACCGAGAATGAACGAGATCACCAGGGCGGTGATGGTGGCGTAGATGGTCCGAAAGGTGATATAGCGAAAAACATACAGCGCGGCATATTCGGTGTGCAGCGGATAAAGCAGATGATAGAGCATCGGTCAGCCTCCCTGCCCGTTGGACTGAGGACTGTTGTCGGGAGACTGCAGTGCGGCAGCCAGCCGGTCGAGTTGTACGCCGCGCGAACCCTTGACCAGAATACAATCCCCGGAACGCTGCAACTGCAATATTTTTTCGATGGCCTCCTGACAGCCGGCGGCTTCGAACATCCGCTGCCTGCTCATCCCCGCCTCGGCGGCACCGCTGCAGATGTCGCCGGCAAAGCTGCCGACCGCCAGCAGCAGATCGGCATTTGCCGCGGCCACGGCGCCGATCTCCCGGTGCATCCGGGCGGCGTCCGCGCCGAGTTCGAGCATATCGCCCAGCACCGCGATCTTGCGTCCCGCGCCATTCTGCAGCCGCAGGATGTTCAGCGCAGCCGCGGTCGACAGCGGATTGGCATTGTAACTGTCATCGAGCAGCACGCCG
>DASWJX010000205.1:0-13530 GCA_036396915.1 Geopsychrobacteraceae bacterium
CTTGCTCTCGCTGCTTCGACGTACATGGGTACGCCTCATTGCTCGACAATCGCGCGCCTTGCATGTGGTACTTTTTGCTTAGCCATCCGCGTTGATGCTTTTTTGCAAAAGCATCAAATGCTGGTTTTTTATCGGGAAATAAGTTATTTATGGACGGCGCACGCCTGAGTCCTGATTGCTTAAAAGTCTGGTATGGCCCGTTGGTTGAAAATGACCTGATGTCGTAGCCTGGTTAAACGCCTTCGCTGGTGTCTCTGTGGGGGGAGCAGCATTTTGCAACAAGGAGAGTTTATGGCAGCTCGGACAGCACCGCTTTTCCGTTTCAAGCTTTTCTATAAAGTCGGCCTGATCGGTCTTATGGGTCTGATCGGCATGTCGCTGCTCGGCTGGGTCGGCTATCAGGCGACGTTGAAGATCGGGACCGGCGCCCAGCAGGGTCTGGATCGTGAAGCAAGCGTTCGCAGCCAGCTGGTGGCAACCTATGATCAGGCGCTCGCCAGCGAGGATCGCGCCCTGGCCCTGGGGAAACTCAATCAGGGTCTGATCGAGCTGATGAATCTGATCGTCAACGGTCACAACACCGGCGTCGGTGCCGATGCAATTTTGCGCGAAGCGCAGGCGTTAACCGAAGCGGCCGAGCTGGTGCGCAAGGTGCCGGGCGGTGAGCGTCTGATCGACGGCACCCAAAGCACGCTGGCGGAAGTGACCATTAATAATTTTCTCGATATTGAAAGTCTGATCGAGTTCGAGCTGCCGGAACTCTACACGCACGACACCAGAAGCCCGGAATTCAAGGCGCTGCAGGGGGAGATCGCCGTCGCGCTGGCGCGGATGTATTATTTTATTTCCAGGAACATCGAGGAGCTGGCCGGCACCAGCATGGCCGAGGTCGAGAGCGGCCAGCAGAAGGTTCTGGCCGCCCTGGGCGCGGCGGACCTCAAAACCGAGGCGGTGCGCAGCGACCTGACGGCAACGACGCGGCAGGCAAAGGTCGACCTGCGGACGATCTTCATGGTCACCCTGATCGTCATGGGGCTGATCTTCACCTATTTTGCCTTCAGTCTGGTGATCCCCCTGAACAAGACGGTGCGGATGGCGCGTGATCTGCGCGGCGGCCGGGTCGGGTCGCGTCTTGAGCTGGGTCGGCGCAGCGATGAATTCGGCTCGATGGCCCGCGCCTTAAATGCCTTTGCCGATGATCTGCAGCACGAATTGGTCGGCGCCATGCAGGCGATGGCCGGCGGCGATTTTACCGTCAGCGTCGAACCCCGGGACAAGCAGGATATCATCCGTAATGCGCTGAAGGAGACAAGGGAACGGCTGAACGGGGTGCTGACGGAGATTCTCGACAGCAGTGAGCAGGTCGCCGCCGGCAGTCTGCAGATGGCTGAAAGCAGCCTGGCCCTGTCCCAGGGGGCCAGTGAGTCCGCGGCGTCCCTGGAGGAGGTCGGCGCATCGATGAACCAGATCTCCGGACAGACCCGGCAAAGCGCCGAGCATGCAAGCCGGGTCAACCGGCTCTCCGCCGAGGCAAAGCTGGCCGCGGATCAGGGCCATGAGCAGATGCGGACGATGGTCGCGGCGATGGGGGAGATCAGCGCGGCCGGGCAGAATATCAATCAGATCATCAAGGTGATCGATGAAATTGCCTTTCAGACCAATCTGCTGGCATTGAACGCGGCGATCGAGGCGGCCCGCGCCGGCGAATACGGTAAAGGCTTCGCCGTGGTGGCGGCGGAAGTGCGCAGCCTGGCTGCGCGCAGCGCCCGTGCCGCGCGCGAAACCGCGGCACTGATCGAGGGTTCGGTGGAAAAAACCGAGTACGGCGGCCGGGTCGCCGCGCAGACCTCCGAGGCCTTATGCGCAATCCGCGAAAAAGTGACCGAGACTTCGGACCTGACGGCCGCGATTGCCACGGCCAGTCGCGAGCAGGCGGAGGGTGTCGCCCAGATCGATCGAGGGCTGAGCCAGATCGATCTGGTGATTCAGCAGAATACCGGCAGCGCGGAGGAGGGGTCGGTGATCAGCAGCGAGCTTTCCGACGAGGCGGTCAGAATGAAAACGTTGCTGAGCCGTTTCACCCTGAGCGGAAGGAAGGTCGCGGTCTTGCCCCTGGCGGCGGCAGCCGCGCAGGAGTGCGACCGGCGCTCGGTCGGGCATGGCTGACGGCCGGGCTGTCGCGTATACCGAAGCAACAGAGATTGTCTTTTTTGTTGTCCCGGTGTATCCTGAGTCTCCGGTGACTGCGGCTTGTGCCTTTTCGCCCGGCAACAAAATCGACACTACCCGATTGACACCTATAGAAAAGAAGGAGAACTCCCATGTTCGGATTGGGCACACAGGAATTACTGATCATTCTCGTGCTGGTAATGATCGTCTTCGGTGCGGGCAAGTTGCCGCAAGTCGGCAGCGCCCTGGGCAAAGGGCTGCGTAACTTCAAAAAAGGGGTGAACGACAGCGACGAAGAGATCGAAGAAGCGAAGATTGAGGAGCTCGACAGCAAGGATGAGAAAAAGGACGTCTGAGCCCTATCGCTCACTTCCTTCAGCTGGAAACCAGGGGTGCCGTTCCGTCGGGAAGGCACCCTGTTTTTGTTGCAGCGCCGGGCCGTGCGTTGAACCCGGAAACCGGCCTGTGCTATCGTTGCAGGAATCGAAAACCAACAACCTGATGGAGAAGCTAGATGAGTAAAGCACTGGGCCTGTTATCCGGAGGCCTCGACAGCACCCTGGCGGCGATCACCTTGATGCGCCAGGGAGTAGAGGTCACGGGGATTTCTTTTTCGACCCCCTTTTTCGGCGCCGGCAAAGCCCGGGCGGCGGCAAAACGGATCGGTTTCCCCCTGATCGTTCAGGATATCAGTGATGTCCACCTGGAGATGGTGAAAAGGCCGAAGTACGGTTATGGCCGCAACATGAACCCCTGCATCGATTGCCACGCCATGATGTTTCGGCTGGCGGGCGAAGTCATGCAGCGCGAAGGGTTCGATTTTCTCTTCTCCGGCGAGGTGCTCGGGCAGCGGCCGATGAGCCAGAACGCCAACGCCCTGCGTTCGGTGGAAAACTATTCCGGTTTTCCGGGCAAGATCCTGCGCCCGCTCTGCGCCAAGCTGCTGCCGGTCACGCCGATGGAAGAGGCGGGGCTGGTCGATCGCGAGCAGTTACTGGATATCCAGGGCCGTTCCCGCAAGCCGCAGCAGCGTTACGCCAGGGCCTGGGATTTCCCGGACTTCCCCTCTTCCGGCGGCGGCTGTCTGCTGACCGAAGTCGGTTTCTCCAACCGCCTGCGTGACCAGTTCCGCTACAAGCCGGACTCGACGGTGACCGATGTCGAACTGCTGAAGGTCGGCAGGCAGTTCCGTCTTTCCGAGCGCTCCAAGCTGGTGCTCGGTCGCAATCAGGCGGACAATGACGCGATGGAGCGCTTGCTCGGAACCTCCGGCTTGCGTTTACGGTGCCATAACCATACCGGTCCGCTCGGCACCCTTTGCGGTCATCCCGAGGATGAAGATTGCGTCCGCGCGGCCGGGATCGTTGCCGCGTACGGCAAGGGCAAGGACGAGCCGGAGGTCGAGGTTCTGTTTCAGGCGGAAGATCGGGAGTTCAGCTTGAAGGTTGAGCCGACCTCCCGCGCAGACTGTCTGCAGTGGATTGTGGCGTAGCAGGCTGTCGGACGATCCATGAACCGGTTGCGGTCCGTTCCGCCGTGTCACGCGGCATGACAACCGCGAAGTTATCAAAAAAAAGCCCCGTCGGCAGCTGCCGACGGGGCTTTTAACGTACAGAGGTGGTGGTGTTCGGCTTACATCATGCCGCCCATACCGCCCATGCCGCCCATACCGCCCATGCCACCAGGCATGCCACCGCCCATGCCGCCGCCCTCTTCGGACGGCTTGTCGGCGATCATCGCTTCGGTGGTCAGCATCAGGCCGGCAACCGAGGCGGCGTTTTGCAGCGCGCTCCGGGTCACCTTGGTCGGATCGATGATGCCGGCTGCCAGCATGTCGCAGTACTCGTCGGTCGCGGCGTTGAAGCCGAAAGAGCCTTCGCCGTTGTTGACCTTGTCGGCTACGATGGCGCCCTCGACGCCGGCATTGATCGCAATCTGGCGCAGCGGAGCTTCCAGGGCGCGCAGCACCAGGTCACGGCCGAACTTCTGCTCGCCTTCCAGTTCCAGAGCCGCAACGTCCTTGATGATGCGCAGGAACGCCACACCGCCACCGGGGACGATGCCCTCTTCAACCGCCGCGCGGGTTGCATGCAGAGCATCTTCAACGCGGGCTTTCTTTTCCTTCATTTCGGTTTCAGTGGCCGCGCCGACCTTGACCACGGCAACCCCGCCGACCAGTTTGGCCAGACGCTCCTGCAGTTTCTCGCGATCGTAGTCGCTGCTGGTCTCTTCGATCTGGGCGCGGATGACTTTGACGCGACCTTCGATGGCCGTTTCGTCGCCGGCGCCGTCGATGATGGTGGTTGTGTCCTTGTCGACAACGATCCGCTTGGCGGTGCCGAGCATATCGATGGTGGCGTTTTCCAGTTTGAAGCCGACCTCTTCGGAGATCAGCTGGCCGCCGGTCAGGGTGGCGATATCTTCGAGCATCGCTTTACGGCGATCGCCGAAGCCGGGAGCCTTGACGGCACAGACGTTGATGGTGCCGCGCAGCTTGTTGACGACCAGGGTCGCCAGTGCTTCGCCGTCGACATCCTCGGAAATGATCATCAGCGGGCGGCCCTGCTTGGCGACCGGCTCAAGAACCGGCAGCAGGTCCTTCATGGTGCTGATCTTCTTGTCGTAGATCAGGATCAGGGCGTCTTCCATGACCGCTTCCATCCGCTCGGCATCGCTGACGAAATACGGGGAGAGGTAGCCGCGATCGAACTGCATGCCTTCGACGGTCTCGAGGCTGGTGTCCATCGATTTGGCTTCCTCGACAGTGATGACGCCTTCCTTGCCGACTTTTTCCATGGCCTCGGCAAGGATGGTGCCGATGGTCTCGTCGCTGTTGGCCGAAATGGTGCCGACCTGGGCGATTTCCTTGTGGTCGGCAACCGGCTTGGAGAGCTTCTGCAGCGACGCAACGGCGGCAATAACCGCCTTGTCGATGCCGCGCTTGATTTCCATCGGGTTGTGACCGGCGGTGACCAGCTTGACGCCTTCCTGATAGATGGCTTGCGCAAGCACGGTGGCGGTAGTGGTGCCGTCGCCGGCGACATCGGAGGTCTTGGACGCGACTTCCTTAACCAGCTGCGCGCCCATGTTTTCGAACTTGTCTTCCAGCTCGATCTCTTTGGCGACGGTGACGCCGTCCTTGGTGATCAGCGGAGCGCCGAACGATTTTTCGATAACGACATTGCGGCCCTTGGGGCCGAGGGTGACTTTGACCGCGTCGGCCAGGGTGTTGACTCCGCTGAGAATCTTGGCGCGGGCGTCTTGGGAAAACAGAATTTGTTTAGCCATGATGGTTATATCCTCCGTAAATAAACAGTTTGAAAGGTGTGCTTAGCCGACGACGCCGAGGATGTCGTCCTCGCGCATGATCAGATATTCCTTGCCGTCAACCTTGATTTCGCTGCCGGCATACTTGCCGAACAGAACCAGATCGCCTTCTTTGACGTCCATCGGGATGGTCTTGCCCTCTTCGGTTCTTTTGCCCTTGCCGACAGCAATGACTTTACCTTCTTGAGGTTTTTCCTTGGAAACGGTGTCGGGGATGATAATGCCGCCGGCGGTGGTGGTTTCCTCTTCGACGCGCTCAACGATGAGGCGGTCCTGCAACGGTCTGATCTTCATGTCTGGAACTCCTTTCAAGTTTAAATGTGACCCTGCGGTCGATGTTGTCTGAATGGACAAAATACAGAAGAAAGAGACCGGCGTCCGTACCTGACAGTAGGGTGCAAGTCTCTCGCGCTGTTAGCACTCATCCAGACAGAGTGCTAACAGCGCAACCAATAATAATCGCCCGCCACTGATTGTCAAGACTTTTTCTCTGACTTTTTTTATTGAGCCGGGCTCAGCGGGAGTTTTCCAGAGTCTGTTCGGTGCGGAGAAAATCGAGAGCTTCGCAGAGGCGACCGAGGACGCCGCCGAAGCTTGAGCGGAAGGTGCCGGCTTGCGCTTCGTCGGCGAAGGTCAGAATCGAAGGGTGACAGCAGGGGGACGCCGAACTGCGGATCAGGAAGTAGGCCTCCTCGGCGGGAAACATTGTGCCGCTGATCATGTCGGTGGCATGGAAAATCCCCATGGGCGCCTGCTTCAGGTGGGTTTTGAGGCCGCAGCAGGCACAGCAGAAAACATCCCGGGCCTGATCGGGAAATTGCAGCAGGTAACGCTGATGGGGCACGATCGGTGCGTCGCAGGTTTTGCAGAAGCCCTGTTCCGTCGCCGGCCGCGGACGGAAGGCGGGGACCGCGCCGCCGTGAATGCACTTGAGTGCTCCGCTGGCGTCCAGAATTTGCAGGTCGCGGTGAATGGTCATGCGGGAAACGCCGAAATACTCCGCCAGCTCCCGGGCGGAAAGGCTTCCCTTGACGGCGGCGAGCCGGATCATTCTTTTGCGACGTTCTGTGCCGGTCATGTTGCTCCTGCGTGTCGATGCGTCAGGCGTCGCCGTGTCTTTTCAGTCTGCTTAAAACAGCGTTGCTGGTACTCTGCCTGAAAAAGCCCAGTTTAGGGCTTTTCCGGCCGGTTCACAAGGGTTGTTTGCCGCGGCGGACTTTATCCCCAGTGAAATCGGTTTAGTGTTGCTAAAACTTTTTAACGTTGTTAAATATTATAGTTGACATTTTCTACCATGCCAGCTATATCGTTCAAATGTAGAACCCTTTTCTATTTATGCTCAGGAACCGGAATTTATGGAATTTGAAATCGGTGTGAAGATTAAAAAGCTGCGCAAGGAACGCAAGTTGACCTTGCAGGATGTCGCAACCGAGACCGGGTTTTCTCCGGCCCTTATCTCGCAGATCGAAAATAATAATGTTTCGCCCCCCATCGCGACCCTTTCCAAGATCGCTCGTTTTTTCGATGTCAAGATGAGCTTCTTTTTCGAGGAAGGGGAGGCGGTGACAAAATACGAAATTGTTCGCAAGGACGACCGCCGGGTCGTCAGTCGCGTGATCTCCAAGGATGGCACCGGCCACGGCTACACCTACGAAACCCTCTCCTATCGCAAGCGCAACAAAAAAATGGAGCCGTTTCTGCTGACGGTTTCGGAGCGGGCCAAGGAAGAAACCCTCTACAGTCACGAGGGAGAGGAGTTCCTGCTGATCACCCAGGGGCAGGCCGAGCTGATTCTGGATGATGAGCGTTTTGTCCTCGAAGAGGGGGATGCGGCCTATTTCGACTCTTCGGTTCGGCACCGGCTGCTGTCCAGAAACGGCGGGATCGTCCGGGCCCTGGCGGTGGTCACCCGCTAGCCGGTCTGTCGATCGGCAGGTTCCGGTCCGTGGCGCCGGTCCGGATTGAGCGCTGCGCCCGTGACCGCAAACACTATTTGATGCCTTCGCAAAAAAAAAATCGGGGGATGGCCAGGCAAAAAGTCCGCCCTGCGGACTTTTTGCGACGCCATCAGTTTTCAGACCGATCCATTAACGAAGAACAGATCCAGGGAGAGACTGCATGAGTTGTTTCGAGAAGAAGACGGTTGCTGACTGGCAGCAGCTGGCCAGCAAAGAGAAAAAGAGCGATGATCTGTCCGGCTTCCAATGGGATACGCCGGAAGGGATCGCGGTCAAGCCCCTCTATACCGCAAGCGACATTGCCGATCTCCCACATACCGATACCATGCCGGGCTTTGCGCCTTTCCTTCGCGGGCCGATGGCGACCATGTATGCCGGCCGCCCCTGGACGGTGCGGCAGTACGCCGGTTTCTCAACCGCCGAGGAATCGAACGCTTTTTACAAGCGCAACCTGGCCGCCGGACAGCAGGGGTTGTCGGTGGCCTTCGACCTGGCGACCCATCGCGGCTACGATTCGGATCATCCCCGCGTGGTCGGCGATGTCGGCAAGGCGGGTGTGGCCATCGATTCGGTGGAGGATATGAAAATCCTCTTCGGCGATATCCCCCTCGACAAGGTGTCGGTGTCGATGACCATGAACGGCGCGGTGTTGCCGATCCTGGCCAACTACATTGTCGCGGCCGAGGAACAGGGCATCAGTCAGGAAAAGCTGGCCGGGACCATCCAGAACGATATCCTCAAGGAGTTCATGGTCCGCAATACCTATATCTATCCGCCGGCCCCGTCGATGAAGATCATCGGCGATATCATCGAATACACCAGCCAGCATATGCCGAAATTCAACTCGATTTCCATTTCCGGCTACCATATCCAGGAGGCCGGCGCCAACAATGCGCTTGAACTGGCGTTTACCCTGGCCGACGGTCTCGAGTATGTCCGTTCGGCGGTGGCCAAGGGCCTCGATGTCGACGCGTTTGCGCCCCGTCTGTCGTTCTTCTTCGCCATCGGCATGAACTTCTTCATGGAGGCTTCCAAGCTGCGCGCCGCCCGCTTTCTCTGGGCGCAGCTGATGGAAGAGTTCAGTCCGAAAAATCCCAAATCCTCGATGCTGCGGACCCATTGCCAGACCAGCGGCTGGTCGTTGACCGCACAGGATCCCTACAACAACGTGATCCGGACCACCCTTGAGGCGCTGGCCGCCGTGCTGGGCGGCACCCAGTCGTTGCACACCAACGCGCTCGATGAAGCGATTGCCCTGCCCACCGACCACAGTGCCCGGATTGCCCGCAATACCCAGCTGGTGATCCAGGAGGAGTCCGGGGTCTGCAATGTCGTCGACCCGCTCGGCGGCTCCTACTATGTCGAGTCGCTGACCCAGGGACTGATCGAAGAGGCGCAGAAGATCCTCGATGAAATCGAGGGGCTGGGCGGCATGACCAAGGCGATCGAATCGGGGATGCCGAAACTGCGCATCGAGGAGTCGGCCGCCAGGAAGCAGGCGGCCATCGATTCCGGTCGCGATGTCATTGTCGGGGTCAATAAGTACCGGCTGGCCAAGGAGGACGCGCTTGACGTGCTCGATATCGACAACAGCGCGGTTCGCGAGTCGCAGATCGCCCGTTTGCGGAAGATGCGCGCCGCCCGCGATGAGGCGGCCTGCCAGAAGGCGCTTGCCGAGCTTACCGCGGCGTGTGAGAATGGTCAGGGCAACCTGCTCGCCCTGTCGGTCGACGCGGCGCGGCTGCGGGCTTCGGTGGGTGAAATCTCTGACGCGATGGAAAAGGTCTTCGGTCGTCATCGCGCTGAAATTAAACTGGTATCGGGAGCGTACGGATCAGTGGTTGCGGAAGACAGGGACTTTGCGTCCCTCAAGAAGCGGATCGACGATTTCTCCGCCAGGGAGGGACGGCGCCCGCGGATTCTGATTGCCAAGATGGGGCAGGACGGCCATGACCGCGGCGCCAAGGTGGTGGCCACCGCCTATGCCGATGCCGGTTTCGATGTCGATGTCGGCCCGCTGTTCCAGACCCCGGAAGAGGCCGCCAAGATGGCCGTGGAGAACGATGTCCACGTGGTCGGCGTTTCCAGCCTGGCGGCGGGGCACAAGACGCTGGTGCCGCAGCTGGTGGCCGCATTGCAAAAGCTGGGGGCGGATGACATCGCGGTCGTGTGCGGCGGCGTCATCCCGCAGCAGGACTATGCCGGGCTGCTGGCGGCCGGTGCCGCCAAAATCTTCGGTCCGGGCACGCCGATCGTTGTCTCGGCGTCCGATACGCTGGACGCGATCGAAGAAAAACGGCAGTAAGCAACTTTTCACGTGCAGGGGCAGGGCAATACGCCTGCCCCTTTTTTTGCCTTTAGCGGGGCAAGGTGGCGTCGCATGCCGAAACTCAAGCAGATAGCCGCCGGGGTCAGAAGCGGCAATATCCGTTCCCTGGCCAAGGCCATCACGCTGGTTGAAAGCCGCAATCCCGATCATTCCCGGGCCGCGGTCAGCCTGCTGGATGAGCTGCTTCCCGACTCCGGAAAGTCGATCCGGATCGGTATCTCCGGGGTTCCGGGCGCGGGAAAAAGCACCTTCATCGAGGCCCTGGGCATGTATCTGCTCGGGCAGGGGAAAAAACTTGCCATTCTGGCGGTCGATCCTTCCTCTCAGCGTTCCGGCGGCTCGATCCTCGGCGACAAGACGCGGATGGAGCTTCTTTCTCGCGAAGCCGCTGCGTTTATCCGGCCGTCGCCCACCGGCGATAATCTCGGCGGCGTTGCACGCAAGACCCGTGAAGCCATGCTGGTCTGCGAAGCGGCCGGTTATGATGTCATCATCGTCGAGACGGTGGGGGTCGGACAGTCGGAAATTACGGTCGCCTCGATGGTCGATTTCTTCCTGCTGCTGCAGCTGCCCAACGCCGGCGATGAGCTGCAGGGGATCAAGAAAGGGGTCATGGAGATTGCCGATGCCATTCTGATCAATAAGGCGGAAGGCGAACACCGGCCGCGGGCCGAACTGGCGCGGCAGCAGTATCAGAATGCCCTGCACCTGATCAAACCGAAAAGTAACAATTGGGCGATTCCCGTCCTGCTCTGCAGCGCTCTCTGTCGGGAGGGGATTGCCGAGGTCTGGTCGACGATCATCGACTATGAGCGGGCGATGAAACAGAGCGGCGAGTTCCACGAAAAGCGGCGTCTGCAGAATATCGACTGGATGTGGACCTTGCTGATGGATGACTTGAAAGATCTGTTCCTGCGCGACGAGAACGTCGCCGCGCTGCTGGAGCAGGTGCAGACGGCGGTCAGCGAGGGGGTTACCACTCCGGGAGCGGCCGCCAGAAGATTGCTCGGTGCCTTCGCCGGCAATCGTTGAAAAAACCGTTCTCCTCATACGAAGCTAACAGTCAGGAGTCATACTGATGACCGAAAAAATTGATCACATCGGCATTGCTGTCAAGAACCTGGAAAACTCGATCCCTTTCTACCGCGATCAGCTCGGCATGGTGTTCGAGGGGACCGAAGAGATTGCCGAGCAGCGGGTGCGGGTCGCCTTTCTGAAGGTGGGTCAGAGCCGGATCGAGCTGCTGGAGCCGACCACGCCCGATTCCCCGGTGGCCAAATTTCTGGAAAAGCATGGCGAAGGCATTCATCACCTTGCCTATGAGGTCGAGGATATCGAGCAGGCGCTCAGGGATCTGGCCGCGCAGGGCGTGCAACTGGTCGACAAGCTGCCGCGCCAGGGTGCGCACGGCAGCCGCATCGCTTTTCTCCATCCCCGGGCAAGCGGCGGCGTGCTGACCGAAATCTGCCAGGGTTCCGGGCATTGATGATTTAATATCAAACAGCGTTATGGCAAAATAAATCGTTTTGTTACAGTGATTTATGTGTTCTTTGGCAATTTTATCTTGACATGCCGTTCGATAAAAATATACTGAGTTTGAAAATTTATGAAGGTGCCCGGGCAGGCGGTTGGCTTGACCCCGACGGTCTCACCACGTAGAATGGTTTCGGTCCGGACCCGGGAGGTGATAAAGTGAAGCGTTTACTGGTTTTTGTTGTGATCATTGCCGGGCTGGTTGTCGCCAGCGTCGCGGTCGCGTCGGCTGTTCCCATCGGTGAGGTCGCGCCGGATTTCGAGGGCGTAACCCTGGAGGGCAAGCAGTTCAAGCTTTCCGATTACCGGGGCGAGCCGATCCTGCTCAAGATCGGCACGACCTGGTGTCCCAGTTGCCGCGAGCAGACCAGGGCCATCGATACCCTGCACGACTATCTGACCGAGAAGGGCGTCCGCTTTGTCGATGTTTTTGTCGACGAGTCCGGAAAATCGGTCAACAAGTATTTCGCCAAGGGCAAGTATCATAACCCGGCAGCGATCGTGCTGGACGAGGGAGCCGCGCACAAGGCCTACAATGTCTATGTCATCCCGCGACTGGTGCTGATCGACAGGAATTTTCTCGTGGTCCGCGACGGCGATACGCTCACCTCCGGCAGTCTGAAGAAGAAATTGGAAAAAATGCTCGGCGGCGATTAAGAAATTGCAATTCATGCGCTCTGTGGTATAAATCCAACAGTCATTTTGATGTGGTGTTTCAGCAATGCCACAAAAAAAGCTTTTCCGGCGGGTCGGTTTTCCCCCCTCAGCCCTCTGCCGGCGGCGCAAGGACGGTCCTGACGGCCGGCCGAAGCTGTCGGCGGAAATTGGCATCGATACTGCACGTTGTGAATCGATGGTCTGCCGGTTGCCGAGGCTCCGGCAGTAATCTGTATCAGCGTTTTATTGAATTGAATGTTTTGCAAGGAGCACCTTTCTGAAATGAAATGCCTTTTCCCTGCTTTTACAATCTGTCTATTATTTGTGGCGATCGCCGCTGCCGCTGCCGCTCCCGGTGCGGGTGATGCCGCGCAAACAGGTTAAGCAAGGTTTTGTTGTCACGTTTAGTTGTCACGCCGAATCGTTCGGCAATCTACCCAACTGTTTCAAAGGAGGTAACACCAATGAGTAAATTTCTGAAAGTTATGATCGTTCTGTTGACGATCGTCGCTGTCGCCACCCCGGTCATGGCTGAAGATCGCCTGGGTCTCTCAGGCCAGATGCGCGTTCGCGGCTGGCACATCGATGATGGTGGCGATTCCACCACTTCTTTCATGGATCAGCGTCTGCGCATCGGCGGCAAGCTCTCCATCGCTGAAGGCGTCAGCGTCACCTTCCGCACCGACCTGACCGAAAAGACCTGGGGCGACGGTGGCAACACCTTCGGTGCCGGTCGTCTGCCTCAGGACGGTATGCAGGTAGACCGCGCCCATCTCGACCTGGCCGCCGGCAACCTGCACTTCCGTGCCGGTCAGCAGTACATCGCCTTCGGTAACTCCGGTTTCGACGCCCAGGACGCCGGTCTGACCCTGAACGTCATGGGTCCCATCCCCGTCACCGCCTTCTGGATGCTGGCCGACGACAATGATGTTGCCGGCTCTGCTGCTGGTTTCGCAATCAACCAAAGTACTGGTGCTATTGAGCCTGTTGCAGCTGTTGACGCAAATACCAAATCTGACGCTTTCTACTACGGCGCCCGCGTTGCCCACAAGGGCGGCAGCTACGCCTCCCAGCTCTTCGTTGCCGGTCAGCAGGACGTCAACAACGGCGACGAAAGCGTGCAGGTTGTCGGTCTGACCCTCGACCTGGACCTTGCTCCCGTCAAGCTCTACGGCGAAGCTGAATTCTTCACCGGCGACGCCGACGCCAACGTCGATGCTGTCGGTACTCAAGTAATGCTCGACGCTTCCATGGCTGCTACCGAGATCGTGACCGTCGGCGGTCAGATCTTCTACGCCATGGGCACTGACAAAGCTGACGAGCAGCAGTACGTTGTCCTTGGTAACGACTTCGGCGGCTGGGATCCCCTGTTCGCCCTCGGTACCGGCCTCGACAACGAGCAGATCGGTGCCGGTCGTCCCTACGACCTGTTCGGCGGCAGCAACGGTGTCATGGCTGGGCGTCTCTACACCAGCGTCAAGGCCACCGACGCAGCCACCATCGGCCTTTCCGTGGCCTACGCCGAGCCGGACGAAGATATCGTCGGTCTCGACTCCG
>DASWJX010000206.1:0-5204 GCA_036396915.1 Geopsychrobacteraceae bacterium
CTTCTGCCGCCGGGTGTACTCGCGGGGTTCGCCCTCGTCGACGCCGCCGGGAGAAGTCTTCAGCCGCCGGGTATGTTCGGCCGGCGCTTCCTCCATCTCATCGGCCAGATCGACATCGTGTTCCGGATCTTTTGCGGAAAATGCCAGGTGATTGCGGCTCAAAAGACGTTTCATCGCACCTGGTGTGACCGCGAACAGAGACTTCGTGTCATCATGCATGTTCCAAAGTCGCTGCCATACGTTTGTACTCATCATTACTCTCTCCCGTCTGCAGGTCCGTCGCCGCTTATCCGCACAATCAGGGACAACGGCTGTGGGTTTCGGTATCTAGCCGCAGCCAGTAAGAGCAACGACGATGCCAAACAGAACAGGAGTTGAAAAACAACCCGGCGACAAGCGGATAAACAGCGTTATTCCGGCATGTTGTATACGGTGCGACAAAACAGCAGGGCTTCAGGGAAGCGCTTGCAAGCGGCCGGAAAACGAAAAAACGTCGCTCAAAACTGGCCGGAATTGGCCGTTTTGCGCGACGTCTCAACGAAAAGCTGAATTCTTCGGTGTCCGAAACCGGAGTCACCAGCCGGCGGATTACCCTGCGGCACCGCTCAGAACAGCAGCTCCCCGGTCAGCTCGTATTTTTCCAGTTTATAGCGCAGGGTTCCACGCGGCACATTGAGGATGCGCGCGGTCTTGGCGACATTGCCGCCGGTGATGCGAAAGGCCTTTGCCACCAGTTCCTTTTCGACCTGCCCCACCACATCGTCCAGCACGATCCCCTCGGGCGGAATTTCAAAACTGAACGGAACCTCGCTCTGCGGCGCTTCGCCCCAGATTTCCCTGGGCAGATGCTCCGGTTTGATCCGGTCGACGTTGTGCATGATACAGATGCGCTCCACGACGTTGCGCAGTTCGCGAACATTGCCCGGCCAGTGATAGCGGCTCATCAGATCGAGAGCATCCTTGCTGAAGCCGCTCATCACTTTATGGAAGTCCCTGCTGAAGCGCCGCAGAAAATGTTCGAGCAGGCAGGGCACGTCCTCGCGCCGTTCGCGCAACGGCGGAATGTGGATCGGAAAAACATTCAGGCGGTAGTAAAGATCCTCGCGAAACGCCTTGCTCTCGATGGAATGCTTCAACTGCGCATTGGTCGCCGCGATAATCCGCACGTTGATGTCGATATTCCGGTTGCCGCCGAGCCGCCGGATCTTGCGGTCCTCCAAAACCCGCAGCAGCTTGACCTGCAGGTTCATATCCATCTCGCCGATCTCGTCGAGAAAGATCGAACCGCTGTCCGCTTCCTCGAAAAGACCGAGCTTGCGGTTTTTGGCATCGGTAAACGCGCCCCGCTCGTGGCCGAACAATTCGCTCTCCAGCAGGTTGAACGGCAGTGATCCGCAGTTGATCTCGACAAACGGCCGTTCGGCGCGCGGCGACAGGTTGTGGATCGCCCGGGCCACCAGTTCCTTGCCGGTGCCGCTCTCGCCGGTAATCAGGACGGTTGCCGTTTCATGCTTGGCCACTTCGCGGATCTGGTGAAAAATCTGCTGCAGGGCCGGGCTGGTACCGACCATATTGATGCCGGAATCGCCCTCTTTCGACAGGCGTTTCACCTTGCGCCGCAGGTTCTGGGTTTCAAGGGCCAGCTTGACGATCAGGTGGATGGCGTCCGCCTTGAAGGGCTTCTTGATATAATCGTAGGCGCCGATTTTCAGAGCCTCGACAGCGCTCTCAACGGTCCCGTAGCCGGTAATGATAATGACCAGCAGCTCCGGATCGATCTCCTTCAACGCCCGCAGCACATCGAGCCCGCTCTGGCTGCCGAGATTCAGATCGAGCAGCACCAGGCTGATCTCTTCCTCGCCGACAATCCGGACCGCATCTTCCGGCGAGGCGGTGGAGATCGGACGATATCCGTCGTCAGCCAGAATCCGTTCGAGATTCTCCCGGATAAACGCTTCGTCGTCGACTATCAGAATTCTTTCCATGGCTCTTCAACTCCTCGGATGCCGCATGCTCAACCGTGGTCTTCGACGACGGCGGACAGGGCCGGAATATACCCCTGGCGTATACAGGAAGGCAAGCAAAATGGTGGATTTTCGCCACCTGCGCGACCCCTTGAAGACTTCGATGCGCTTTTTCAAGACATCCGAAAGACGCTCGTGGCTGTTTTCGGCCGATTGCACTGGTGAGTCTGTGCGCTAGGCGGAGGCTTCGAGCGGAAACTCGATGACAAACAGCGTCCCCTGCCCGGGCTGACTCTCAACCTTGATGGTCCCGCCGTGATCGGAGATGATATTGTGACTGATCGCCAGGCCGAGGCCGGTCCCCTGCCCCTTGCTGGTGTAGAAAGGCTCGAAAATCAGGGAGATTTTATCGGCTGCGATGCCGACCCCGGTATCGGCGACACTGACCGTCACGCTGTTGTTGCGTCTTTGCGCGGTCAGGGTCAGCACCCCGCCGTCCGGCATGGCATCGATGGCGTTGCTGAACAGGTTCAGGAAGACCTGCTTCAGGCGGCCGGCATCCAGGGCGAGCAACGGCAGCTTTGCATCGATGTGTTCTTCGATGCGGATGCCGCTGCGTTCGCACTGCTTGCGCATCAGGAACAGGGAATCCTGCAAAACCTCCCGGACCTGTCCGGGCGCCAGCTTCAGTTCGGACATGGTCGAAAAATGCAGCAGCTCGCTGACCAGTCCTTCCAGCCGTTCCATCTCACCGAGCGCACGACGGATCAGCATCTGATCCTTTTCCTGGTTGAGCAGCCGGTCATGCAGCTCGTCGAGCAGCAGGCTGACGCCGGTTAACGGATTGCGGATTTCATGGGCAATCCCCGCCGACATCCGGCCCAGCGAAGCGAGGCGATCCATCCTGGCCACCTGCTCGCGCATATTGACCCGCTCGGTCAGATCCTCGACCGTCAACAGCCAGCCCGCCTGCTGCAAAAAGCTCAAGGGGAACAGCGCCAGACGGTAGGTCAACGGCCGGCCGGCGCGCTCCAGCGGCACATACTGCCGCCAGGGCCTGCTGTCCGCCTGCTGCAGCCCCGCCCGCAACGGCCCGGTCAGTTCCGGCCAGTCGACCATCAGCTCCTGCCAGCGGCTGGCCCCTTTCGGCCGCGGCAGATTCAGGATGCGGCAGGCCGGCCCGTTGACCGAGGTGATCCGACAGTCGGAGTCGATGGTCAAAATGCCGGTCTCGATATTCTCAAAGACGGTATTTTTGAAGTTGCGCTCGCGGATGATCTCATGGCGGGAACGCCGCAGCGCCTGCAGGGTCTGCAGCAACCGGCGCCGGCGCCGGTTCAGTTCGTTGACCATTTCGTTGAAGGAATCGGCCAGCATGCCGACCTCGTCATGCGAACTGACGACAACCCGGGCCGAGCTGTTGCCCCGCCGCATCTGCCGCGTCCCCTCCGTCAGCGAGAGCAGGGGCCGCACGATGCTGTTGGAAAGACCGTAGGCGGCCAGCACCACGAAAAAGACGGTCACCGAAATCACCAGCCAGGATTCACTGAGATACCTGGTGATCTCCTGGCGGATCAGCGAGCCGGTGGTCAGCGCCGGCAGATGGAAATTGCGTACCTCGGCGCCGATGGTGACGCCGCCGAAGATTCCGTAGCTCGCATAGTCGCCCCGATCATAGAAAATCGGCGCATACGCCATGATCTTCTGCGAGCCGCCGACGTTGGTGGTATCGGCAACCCCCGACTCGCCACGTCTGACCGCTTCGGCGACCCTGGGATAGTTGGGATGGATAAAGCCCGCCTCAAGCAGGTTGAAGGGGATGCGTCCGGCGCGGATCTCCGCTGCCATGGTCTGCTCGGTGTAGGCGGGAACCAGCTGTCCGTCCGGATCATAGCCGCGTATATCCCAGTATTTGGGATGAGCGATCATCCAGCCCTGGTCATCGAACATGAAGGCATAGTTGCCGCTGCCGTACGAGGGGAAGGCCACGTAGCGTTCCGCGGTCGGCGAGATATGCTGGGTAAACTCCATCAGATGACGATGGTCGAGCGACAGGACCACAATCCCGGCCAATACTCCCCGCTCGTAGATCGGCGTCGAAAAGCGGATGACCCCGCGATACGGCGCCCCCTGAACCGCCTCAAGGGGCGTTTCGGCCCCCTGCAACTGCTCGTCGCGACTGACATACCAGCCGTGCAGTCGCGAAACGGCGATCTCCCCCTGCCGCAGCCTGCTGGTCTTTGCAAAATAATCTTCACTGCGGTAGGTCGTGTTGGCGGGTAGCGAAACATTGCGCAGATGGTCCGACGGGCGGCCGTCGACAATGCGGATCCGTTCCTGACCGGCGGCATCGACGAAGGCCAGCTCGCTGTAGAGGAGCATCTTTTCCCGAACCTCGACCGGCGCATCGTTGCTGCCGCGGCGATACCAGACTTCGCGGACATGCGTCCGGCAGAAATCGAGATAGTCGCCCTGCTCCGCATCCAGCAGGGCCAGATCGAGCAGATCCCCTTCCACGGCCTGCAGAAAGTCGGACACCTCGCGCGCCACCATGTCGGCCCGCAGTTCGAGAGCCTGCGTCGCCTGGGCGTCCAGCGCTTCAGTGGTCCGCTGACGCAGCAGCTCCTCCACCAGCCGCAAACTGTGGTGCGAATTGACCAGCAGCAGCAGCAACGGGGCCAGAGACAAGATCAGAAAGGCGCCGAGCACCTTTTTATGCAGATTGATGCGCAACATGATCGCTGAGTATAGCGGAACGGCGGAAAAGGAGCAAAGTCGATGTTATTGCCATGCGCAGGGGGTCGGACGCTGCGGCCCGCATGTGCAGCCGGCTCCCGGAGCGGCCGGCAGGCGCCTGGAATAAGAGCCATCCCGGTCGGGAGCGCCCGGAGGAAGCCGCGGCAACAAACCTACTTATTGCGGGCCACCACGTAATCGGCCAGATCGAACAGTGCGGTTCGTACCGCGCAGTCGGGGAAAATCCGCAGATGCTGCTTGGCCGCTGCCACCCGTTCGGCGGCCTTGAGGCGGGTATATTCGATGCCGCCGGCGGCGGCGATCAGTTCGCAGATATAGTGCAGATCGGCTTCGGAGAGTTCCTCTTCCTCGATGATGCGGGCGATCTCCTGTTTCTGCCGCGCGTCGGCCCGGCTGCAGGCGTAAATCAGCGGCAGGGTCATCTTGCCCTCGGCCAGGTCATGCCCCTTGGCCTTGCCGAAGTCTTCCTGGTCCGCCACGTAA
>DASWJX010000207.1:0-29238 GCA_036396915.1 Geopsychrobacteraceae bacterium
TGACAAGCGATGACGAGCGCGATCTTCTGTTGCTGGCGCCGGTGGTGGATATTGCACGACGGAGGGGGGTATAATAATAGTCTATGACTGAAGCGCACGAACCGGGACGGTCCCGTTGACCCGCTTCGGCCGGGACGAAAATATCTGCCCAGGAGTCTGTATGCCGCAGCAGGATTATGATGTTCTGATTGTCGGGGCCGGTCCCGCCGGGATTGCCGCGGCCTACCGCTGTCACCAGCAGGGTCTGAGCTATCTGGTCATCGAGTCGGGCAACCGGGTCTTTCAGGGGATCGCCAACACCTACCCCGCCGGCAAGGATGTGTTTGCCTCGCGTCCCAAGGACAGCCAGGAACCCTTTCTGGTCGAGGAACTCCGCCCGCCTGACAAACCGGTCATGGTCGAAAAATACCTGCAGTATGTCGAGCATTTCGTCGAGCATGCCCAGCTGAACCTGCAGTTCGAGACCCTCTTCGAGGACGCCCAGGACGAAAAGGACGGCTTTCTGGTCTCGACCTCCAGGGGGCCGTTGCACGCCAGGCGCATCATCCTCTCCTTCGGCAGCAGCATCCCCAGGGAATTGACCGTCTACGGCGACGCCAAGATGGTGGCCAAGACCCTTGGCGACCCGCAGAAATATGTCGGCATGCGCACCCTGGTCATCGGCGGCGGCAACACCGCGGCCGACGTCATCAGCTCGATATTACGCGCCAAGCGCGAGGCGGACGACGATCAACCGGTTTACTGGGCTCATATCGCCGAAACCTTTGATATCAACAAGAATACCGCCCAGCGGCTCGGCGAAGAGATTCTGCTCGGCGGCCATGTGCGGCTGCTGCCGGGCGCGCAACCGCGGATCGGTGAAGTCGACAAGCATGGCGTCGACCGGCTGGTGCTCCGCACCAGCGAGGTGCGTCAGTCCGACGGCATCGAGATCTACAATGCCCTCAGCTTCCCGATGAAAAATGTGCTCGCCTGCATCGGCTCGCAGGGGCCGTTGCCGATCTTTGACAAGCTGGGGCTGCAATCGATCGCCTGTGCCGAGGGGGTCTGCCAGGTGGCCAAGGAAGGGGAGCGCCTGCTGCTGCTGACGGCCGAATTTGAATCGACGCGCAAGGGGATTTACGTTATCGGCGGCGGGATCTCTCCGTCCTACATGCGGATCAGCGCCGGCAGCATCCAGGAACACAAACACCCGAATCTGATTCATACCGCGATCAACGATGCCTATCGGGTGGTCGAAGCCATCTGCTCGAAAACGGTCCCGCCGGCATCTGTCGTGCCGTGACCCGCGCCCATGTCGGAAGTTTTTGCGCATGAAATGAACCCTGGCAGGGCCTGAAGGGCCCGCCGGCTCTTCCCGTGGCAGCAGAGGATTGAGGCTGTGAAAGATAATCAATATATTCCGAACGATCCGCTCGCCCTGGAAGCGAAGGTCAAGGAGCTGAGCCGGTCCCTGGAACAACTTGAGGAATCGCGGAATCAGTATGCCTTCCTCTACGATTTCGCTCCGGTGGGGTATTTCACGTTCACCCGCGCGGGGGGGATCCGCTCGGTCAACCAGACCGGGGCATCTCTGTTGGGGATCGAGAGTGCCGAGCTGATCGGCCGGCAGTTCGAGCAATTCGTCGCCGACCAGGATTGCCCGGTTTTTTCCGATTTCATCAAAACCGTTTTTGCCAGTCAGCAGAAAGAGACCTGTCGCCTGCAGCTGATTCCGGGAGAGCCGCAGCCCTTGTCGGTCCGCATCGAGGCTTTGGTCACCGCATCGGGCGTGGAGTGCCTGGCCGTGCTGGTCGACATCACCGAGAAGAAGCGTGCGGAACAGGCACTGGCCGAGAGTGAAGACAACCTGGCCAAGGCCCAGGCCATGACCCATGTCGGTTCCTGGAGTTTCGATCCGGTCAGCGGGGAGGTGCGGGCGTCAGCCGAACTGCTGCGTATCATGCGGCTGCGACCCGCGGAGACCACCCAGGAAGCCTTCGCCAACGCAGTCCACCCGGAGGACCAGAAGACGGTCATTGAGCACCTGCGCCAGGGGATCGAACATGGCAGCAGCTATGAGATCGAACATCGCCTGCGCTTCGACGACGGCACGCTGCGCTGGGTCCATTCGATCATCGAACCCTCGCTCAACAGCGCCGGCAGTGTTGTCAAACTCTACGGCACGACCCAGGATATCACCCAGCGCAAGCAGGCCGAAGTCGAATTGCGGAACAAAACCAACGAGCTGCAGGCCATCTTCGACTCAATCGACGACGGCATCACGGTCTATGACCATGCCGGACGGATCCAGCACCAGAACCTCATCAGTCCGCGGCTGTTTCCGTCGGCAACCCTTCCGGGGCAGTCGTGCCGGGACATCTTTCACCCGGAACGACCCGCCCATCCGCGGGATTGTCCGGTCGAAAGGGCGCTGCAGGGCGAGCGGGTGGACATCTCGCTGGCTCTTGAAAGGGATGGAGGCACCCGCCGTCATGTGGATATTACCGCCACCCCGATCAAGGATGCCCTGGGAGAAAAAAACCGGGCCCTGGTTTTTGCCCGGGATGTCACGGAAAAACGGCTGCAGGAGCTGCATCTGATCCAGGCCGAAAAGATGTCGAGTATCGGCGTGCTTGCCACCGGCATCGCCCATGAAATCAACAATCCGCTCACTTCGGTGGCCGGTTTTGCCGAAGCGCTGCAGCGCCGCTTCCGCGACGAGCCGGTCCTGAAAGAAGAGGCCCTGCTCGCCGACTTTCCACATTACCTGGAGGTGATCGTTCGGGAAGCGCACCGCTGCAAGGGGATCATCGAGCATCTGCTCAGTTTCGGCCGCAGGTCGGAAGGGGTGTCCGTCAAGGTCGACATCAACATGGCCCTTGTGGAAATTATCGAGCTGCTCAAATACCAGCCGGGCGACCGGCGGATCCGGATCGTCAGCAGACTGAAGCCGGATCTGCCCCGCGTGCTCGGCGATCCCTCCGGACTGCGCCAGGTGTTCATGAACCTGCTGGTCAACGCCTATCAGGCCTTCGACGGTCCGGGACAGGTGGAGGTCACCACGGCAACCGCTGACAACGACATGGTCGCGGTCACGATCCGTGACAACGGTTGCGGCATGGAGCCGGATATTCTCGAACGCATCTGGGAGCCGTTCTTCACCACCAAGGAAGTGGGGAAGGGGGTCGGTCTCGGTCTGGCCCTGACCTACGACACCGTCAAACGCTGCGGGGGGGAAATCCGGGTGGACAGTCGCGTCGGGGAGGGATCGCAGTTCATCATATTGCTGCCGATCCACCCCGATTCCTGAGCGCATCGCCGTTTCCGGATGCAGCCGACGCGTTCCCGTCCGGAACGATTCGTCGGCGTTTGCGCAGCGGTCAGGAGGCGGTGGCGGGTAGCGGATTTCGCGGCGACCGGTGCCTGAGAAACAACCAGACCAGCGGCGGCAGCAGCAGCGCAAAAGCCAGGCAGAGCAACAGAAAGGTCCGCTGAACGCCAACGCGGTCGGCAAGCATGCCGACCGGCGGTCCGCTGCAGACGAAACCGAGCCGGAAACAGAGCGATTGCAGGGAGAGGAGGCCGGCGCGATTGGCGGACGGGATCTGCTGCTGGGCGAAGGCCAACAGCATCGGGCCGCGCAGGCCGCGCATGCAGGTCAGCAGGTAGTAGAACAGGAAGCCCCACAGCCCGCCGACCAGTCCGAGCCCCAGATAGCCGGTGATGATCAGCAGCACAAACAGCAGGAGCATGTACCGGTCGCCGAGCCGCAGATGACTGCGGTGGCTGGCCAGGGCGCACAGGGCGACGCTCAGGTTGGCGACGGCCCAGATCGGCCCGAACCAGGCCAGCGGAACACCGCCGTCCTGCATGTAGGGCTGGATCAGCCAGACCGGATAGAACGAAGCCAGGCCCAGCACCAGGTTGAGCAGGATGGTGTAGCGCAGCCGCCTGTTTTCCAGCAGCGCGTAACGGGTCGACCGCCAGGCCTCCTGCAGATGGCTGGTCGGCGGCGTGATCTCGCGCCCCGGTTCGACCAGGCTGCGGCTGAGCAACCAGGCCAGCACCCAGACCGCCACCTGAATCAGAAACGGAAGCAGCGGAGCGGCGGCGTAGAGCAGCCCGGCAAAAATGGCGCCGCCGGCCTCGCCGATCTGGGCGCAACCGTTCATCCGCCCCTCGTGGCGGGCGTAGTCCTGCTCCCTGCCGCTCTCCTTCAGGCTTTCGTAGAGCAGGGCGCTGTCCGAACCGCTGATGAAGGAGATGGAGAAACCGAGGATGATTTCGGCGATCAGCACCGTGCCGAAGGAATCGGCGACGGTATAGAGTCCCCAGCCGACGATCCCCAGCAGCGCGGCAACATTGAGGGCGGCACGGTAGCCGATCCGGTCGCTCAGGTAGCCGGACGGATATTCCATGACCACCATGGCGACCGAGAAGATCCCCTGCAGCAGCAGAATCTGGGCCAGGGAGAGGCCGATCCGGTCCTTCCAGAACAGCGTGATGATCGCCATCGGGAACAGGCTCATCTGCAAAAATGAGAAGAGGTAAAGCTTTTTTATGTTCGATTGGCTCGCTGGCATCCGGGCAGGATAACGCCATTTGTCAATTATCGCCATGGCCTTTAAGCAACCCCGAAGTCCGCTCGCCCCGTGCAAAATACCTGCGCACCACCTCGGTATGCAGCGCAAAGCCCAACGCGATCGGTGCTTCGATCAGCAGCACCTCCCGGGTTTCAAGCGAAGAGAACGGCTGCAACAGCGCAAGCGGCCGCGGCCTGGCCAAACCGAAAATCACCAGCGTATCATCCAGACCGTTTTGTACGTCATGGAGACTGATCTCTTCCGCCGCGACATCGATGCCGGTCTCTTCAAGCAGCTCCCGGCGCGCGCCCTGCCGCCAGCTTTCGCCGAGATCGAGATAGCCGCCGGGCAGGGCCAGGGTGCCTTTTTGCGGCTCAATATTCCTGCGGATGACAACCAGCCCTTTACCGATCGGCAGCAGCACGACCACCACCGGCAGCGGGTTCCGGTAGCTGGTGTTGCGGCAGGTCCGGCAGCGTCTCGGCCAGGGTGCTGCTTCGGGATATCTGCTTCCGCAAAATGAACAGTGGCCATCTCTTTTCAGCATAAAAATCCTTTTTGATGGCGTCGCAAAAAGTCCGCCCTGCGGCGTTACGGCGTTTTTCAGGACCTCGACATACATGATGTATGCCTTCGCCCCTGAAAAAACACCAAGCCTTGCAGGACGAAATTTTTGCTTAGCCATCCTCCAAATTTTTGGAAGGCAACCTTTTTATCCGCTGCGTGGTGCAGCGCTGCAGCTATTTTTCCAGTTTTTATTCCCGCTTTCAGGGGAAATCCTATCAAAAAGAAACCGCAGTTCTATTTTTCCTGTAGACAAAATGACCAGTGTGGAGAAAGGCTACAGTTGCTTGGGCGCGCAACGGTGCTGAAAGCCGGATTTATGTCCAATATCTCTACATATGCCGTTTTCAGCTGAGGTTCGGCCGTGGCTAAACGCTTAATATCCGGTAGTAAACCAATGTTTTGTTCTGGCATTGCCATTGCAATAAGTGTGGTACAGACGCATCAATCCGTTGCGGACTCATTACCACTGAAAAGGAGAAAGACTATGGAAAAGAAATTCGAAGCAGAGCACGAAGAGACTGAAACCTGTAATGAAGAGCCCAGAATCCTGGAAGAGATCCAGGTTGAAGAGCTCGCCATCGACGGCATCTGCGGGGTGTACTGAGATGAGTGCGGCAGGCATTGAATTGCATCCCGCCTGCCGCGTGCGGCAGGAAGGGTTCGGCCTCCTGTTTTACGATTTACGGGGGCCGCGCCTTCTCTTTGCCGAAACCGGCGATCTCCTTGCTCCGCAACATTTCGCTTCGATGCGGAGCAGGGATGATCTCCCGGCCGGCCTGACCGAACAGCAAAGCGATGTGCTGAAGAACTTTATCACCAAGCTGCTGGAAAGGGGATTTCTCCGTGAGCAATAGATTTGTCGAACAGGGCCTGCGCTCGCCGGTGAACCTGACCTGGGAAGTGACCCTCGCCTGTAATCTTCGCTGCCGTCACTGTCTGTCGTCATCGGCCGAACCCGCTGTCAATGAACTCTCTACGGCTGAAGCCCTGGCCCTGGTCGAACAGTTGCACCAGGAAGGGGTTTTTCAGATTAATTTCGGCGGCGGCGAGCCGTTCATGCGCCCCGATTTCATGCAGATTCTCGATGCCTGTCATGAGCGGGGGATGATGACCTGCATCTCGACCAACGGCACGCTGTTGACCCGCGAACTGGTCGAACAGCTCTCCCGGACCAGCATGGTGGCCATTCAGGTGAGCCTGGATGGCGCAAAAAAGGAAACCTGCGAAGCGATCCGCGGCAAAGACACCTATGAGACGGCGCTCAGGGCTCTTGAACTGCTGAACCAGTCGCCGATCCCGACCAGCATCAATACCGTGCTGACCACCGACAACGCCGACGAAATTCAGGATATGCAGAAGCTCGCCGATCGTCTCGGGGTGACCCTGCGGATCAGTCGCTTCCGGCCGTCGGGGCGGGGCGCGGACAATTGGGAAGAACTGCGGCCGACACCGGCCCAGCTGCTGGCATTCTCGGCCTGGCTGGCCGAAAACGAAAATATCCGCACCGGCGACAGCTTTTTCTCGCTGACCTCCCAGGAGCGGCAGGGTTTGGGGCTGAACCTGTGCGGCGCCGCCAAGTTGACCTGTTGCGTCAGCCCGGACGGAATGGTCTACCCCTGCGCATTCTTGCAGAGCGACCGTTTCGAGGCGGGCGATCTGCGCCGCAACAGCTTCAAGGAAATCTGGGATCACTCGGAGATTTTCAAGTCGTTCCGCGGCCTGCGCATCCACTCCTGCGAGGATTGTCAACGCTTCGATCAGTGTCACGGCGGCTGTCCGGCGGTGGCCTATCACCTGAAAGACGATATCCAGGGGGGCGACCCGGAATGCCTTGAGCGTTGCGTGACCTCGATCGCCGATGCCGGGCAAGAATCAGCGGCGTAACGCCGCAGGATCAACCAATGGAGACCTGAACCATGATGTTCGAAAACCTTTTTACACCGCGGAAAATCGGCAAGGTGGAAGTGAAAAACCGTATTTCCTTCCAGCCGCATCTGACCAATTTTGCGGAAAAATGCCTGCCGAGCGAGCGGCACATGTACTACTGGGGCGAGCGGGCCAAGGGCGGCGCCGGACTGATCACCACCGAGGAGATGAGCGTCCACCCCACCGACACCGCCTACGAGAAGCTGGTTGAGGCCTTCCACCCGGAAGTGATTCCCGGCTTTCGCAAGATTACCGATTACGTGCACCAGTACGACACCAGGATGTTCTGCCAGCTCAATCACAACGGCCAGCAGTGCGACGGCAGTATCTCGCGGCTGCCGGTCTGGGCGCCCTCGCCGGTGCCGGACATCCTCTTTCGCGAGACCCCCAAGGCGATGGAGATCGAGGATATCGAGGAGGTCTGCCGGTACTTCGCGATCAGCGCCGAGCATGTCCGGCAGGGCGGTTTTGACGGCATCGAGCTGCAGTTCGGCCATTCCAGTCTGGCCCGCCAGTTCCTTTCGCCGCTGACCAACCACCGGCAGGACGAGTTCGGCGGCAGTCTGGAAAACCGCATGCGTGCTCCGCTGATGTTCATCTCGGCGGTCCGCAAGGCGGTCGGCGCCGACTACACCCTCGGCATCCGCATGTGCGCCGACGAGATGATCCCCGGCGGGCTCGATCTGGCCCAGGTTCAGGAGATCTGCGCGCTTTTCGAGGCCAGCGGCCTGATCGATTTCGTCGACCTGTCGATCGCCACCTTTTACAACCTTTACCTGGTCGAAGGTTCGATGCATACCCCGCTCGGTTACACCATCCCGCTGGCCGCCGGTATCCGGGAAAAGGTCAATCTGCCGGTCTTCTGTACCGGACGGATCAACGATCCGGTGATGGCCGAAAAGGTTCTCGCCGCCGGCCAGGCCGACATGATCGGCATGTGCCGGGCGCTGATCTGCGATCCCTTCCTGCCGAAGAAGGCCGAAGAGGGCCGTTTGGAGGATATCCGCTCCTGCATCGCCTGCAACCAGGGCTGTATCGGCCGGATGGGCATCAACCGCTCGCTCGGCTGCGTGCAGAACCCGGCGGTCGGCCTGGAAAAGAAGTGGGGCGAAGGCACCCTGCAGCCGGCTCCGGTGAAGAAGAAGGTGATGGTCGTCGGCGGCGGTCCCGGTGGCATGTGGGCGGCCAAGATGGCCGGTCGGCGTGGCCACGACGTGACCCTGCTCGACCGCAAGGACAGCCTCGGCGGTCAGGTTCTGACCGCGATGAAAGGGGCCGGACGCGACGAGTTCGGTGTCATCATCCGCAATGAGAAGGAGCAGGTCGACAAAGCCGGGGTCAAGGTCGAACTGGAGGTCGATGTGACCGCCGAGTCGGTGCTGGCGGCTGGGGCCGATACGGTCATCATTGCCACCGGCAGCAAGCCGAAAGCTCATCCGGTCGGCGGTTGCGACGGCCCGGGCGTGTCTAACGTCTGGCAGGTCCTCGATCAGGAGGTCGAGGTCGGTGAGAAGGTCTGTCTGATCGACTATGACGGCCATCACCGCGCCACCGCCACCGCCGAATACCTGGCCGACCAGGGCAAGAAGGTCCACATTATCTGCTCCAGCCTGTTTATCGGCGCCGAGCTCGGACCGACCCAGGATCTCTATCTGACGCGCCAGCGCCTGCTGACCAAGGGGGTGACCTTTACCCCGGATATCGCGGTGATGGAGGTTTCGGGCGAGATCGGCGAGAAAACGATCAAGGGCTTCAACGTCTACAACAATGTCTGGGACGAGTGGACCGGCTACGATTCGGTCGTGCTGGCGATGGGTCAGGCGGCGGATGAGGATCTCTATTTTGCCCTCAAGGGCAAGGTCAGGGAGTTGCACCGGATCGGCGATTGCGTGGCGCCGCGCAAGGTCGATATGGCCATCTGGGAAGGACACGAACTGGGGAGGAACATCTGATGACAGCCGGGACATTTCAACCTGCCGGGCAACCGGTCGAAATCCTGGTATTTGTCGACCTGCCCGGGGGGGAACTGGACGATTACGGCAAGGGGATTCTGACGGAAGCCTCACGGCTGGCAAAGACCCTCGCCGCCGAATGGTCGGTGCTCTGTTTTGCCGGCGCCGGGGATGAAAGCATCGCGGCGCTCAAGGCGTACGGGGTTGAGACGCTGACGCTGATCGACGCACCCGGCGAGGCCGCTGATTCACTGGAGTTGCAGGGGCGACTGATCGCCCTGGCGGCGAGTGAAAAGGGCGCTTCCCTGCTGCTCTTGCCGCATAACGATCTGGGTGGTTCGCTGGCGCCGCTGCTGGCGGCGGAACTCAATGCCGCCCTGTTCAGCGAGGCGATCGCCTACCGGATCGAAGCGGGTGCGCTGCAACTTACCCGCCAGATTCTGGGAGCGCAGGTTGCCGAAGCGAAAACCTGGGATGGCGGCATGCCGCTGGTTTTGACGGTTAATCCGCGGATTCTGAGCAGTGTGGTGCTGCCGAGTGTACGGCCCGGCACGCTTCGGCTTGAGCACTGGCAGCCCTCGGTCACGCTCGTTGCCGGAGAAAGCCGCATCCTTGAGCGGATTCCGGCCGATCCGCAAACCGTCGATGTGTCCGAGGCCGAAGTGATGGTCAGTGCCGGGCTCGGCTGCAGCGCCGAGGGCTTTGCCCAGGTTGAGGAATTGAGCCGCCTGATCAACGCCTCGCTCGGCGTCACCCGTCCGGCTTACGATCTCGGTTATACCGATTTTGAACGGATGGTCGGTCAGACCGGAAAAACCGTGGCACCGCGCTTCTATCTGGCGCTGGGTATCTCGGGTTCGATGCATCATCTGGGCGGAATCAAGGATTCGAAACGGATCCTGGCGGTCAATATCGATCCCAAGGCACCGATCATTGCCAATTCCGACGAAGCTTTTGTCGCTGATCTGCGCGAAGTCATGCCGCTGCTGATTGAAAAGGTCAAGTCGGCCACAGGAGGTGCGGCATGAAACGTACATTTGACGCAATCGTTGTCGGAGCCGGTCCCGCCGGTTCGTCGGCAGCCTTGACCATGGCCCGCTCCGGCCTGGATGTTGCGCTGCTCGAACGCGGCAACTTTCCCGGCGAGAAGAACATGTTCGGCGGGGTGTTGCATCGCCTGACGGCGCTTGAGGAGGTCTTTCCCGATTTCTGGAACCAGGCTCCGCTGGAGCGACATATCGTCAAGAAAAGCCTCTCCTTCATCACTAGGGGCTCCTGTTTCAATGTCAGCTTCGATAACGAAGAGGCGGATCGTCCGCCCTATAACGGCTACACCATCTATCGACCGAAATTCGATCGCTGGTTGGCCGAACAGGCGGTCAAGGCCGGCGCCACCCTGCTCAACCGCTCGACCGTCGATGACGTGATCATCGAAAACGGCAAGGTGGTCGGGGTGCGTTTGTTGCGCGATGAGAGCGAACTGCGCGCACCGGTCGTGATCGCGGCGGACGGCGTGCTCTCCTTCACCGCCAAAAAGGCCGGGCTGCGCAGCGCCGAGTTCAAACCCTCGAACCAGGGGGTGTGTATCAAGGCGCTGATCGATATGCCCAAAGAGGTCATCGACGAGCGCTTCGGTCTGGAGCGTGATCAGGGTGCCTCCAATGAAATCGTCGGCAATACCGCCGGGGTGCGTGGCGGCACCTTCCTCTATACCAACTACGATTCGCTCTCGCTCGGCATGGTTCTGGAGCTTGCCAGTCTGACCGAACGGGGCAAGACCCCTTACGATCTGCTCAATGATTTCATGCAGCAGCCGCAGATTGCCAAACTCCTCAAGGGCGGTCGCCTGCTTGAATACTCGGCCCACCTGGTGCCCAAGGGCGGCTACGACACGATCCCCGAACTGGTTGGCGACGGCATCCTGGTCGCGGGCGATGCGGCGGCACTCTGTATCGTGACCGGGCTGAACCTGGAAGGGATCAACCTGGCTTCCCAGTCCGGCGTGCTGGCCGGCAAGGCGGCTATTGAAGCCCACCAGCAGCAGAATTTCAGCAAGGCGCAGCTTTCCGTTTACCGGAAGATGCTTGAGGAGAGTTATGTTCTCAAGGATCTGAAGATGTATCGCCGGACACCGCGGATGCTGCACAACGATCGCATTTATGATCAGTATCCCGAGCTGGTCTGCAGTCTGATGGATGAAATATACAAGATCGACGGCAAGCCGAAAGAGAACATGACCAAACTGCTGTTGCGCAAGGTCAGGGAAAAGGTCGGCTTGAAAAACCTGCTGGCCGATGTCTACGGCGGATGGAGAGCCTTATGAATATCAATCTCGATGAGATTTTCGACTATACCAGTTTCAACGTAGATCGTGAGCCGCACATCATCCTCGATGAAGAAGTCTGCCAGAAGTGCGATCAGCGCAGTTGCACCACGGCCTGCCCGGCCCGTTGCTACACCTGGGATGAAGAGCATCGGAAGATGACCTTTGTTCACGATGGTTGCCTGGAATGCGGCACCTGTTACGTGGTCTGTACTAAAAAAGCCTTTACCCGCTGGCGTTATCCGCGCGGCGGTTTCGGTGTCGCTTATCGGATGACCTGATGGACCGGCTTCCGCAGGGTGCCCGTCCCTTAGGAGCGCTGTCCGATCAAATGGAGCAATAACATGCCAGACAAATCAATCAATATCGTTGTTCTGTTACGCGAAGCCTGTGATCCGCGTCCGCCGGTGCGCCTGACCGCCGACGGCTACGGGGTGCGCGAGCGCGGGTTGCGCCGGATCGCCAATCCCGCCGACCTTTGTGCCCTGGAGCAGGCGCTGGCCCTGGCCGAAGCGCACCAGGGGACGGTGACCGCGGTTGCCATCGGCCCGCAACGGCTCGATGATCTGCTGCGGCTCGGCCTGTCGATGGGTGCCCAAAAAGCGCTCCGGGTCTGGAACCCTGCTTTTGCCGGTGGCGATGCCGTGGCGGATGCCCGGCTGATTGAACGACTGATCGAAATCCTCAAGCCCGATTTTATGCTGACCGGCACGCGACTGATCGACCGGGGTTCAGATCCGGCTGTGAGCCTGGCTTCAGCCCGAGTTGGACGCCCCTGTGTCAGTGCCGCGCTGAGCGTCGCATGGCGTAACGGGCAGGTCGAGGTGCTGCGCAAGTGCGATCGTGGCGCGCGCCAGCTGGTCGGCACCAGTGCTCCCTGTACGCTGTTGTTTGCAGAGGGGTGCTGCGAGCCGCGCTACCCGACCCAGGACGGGGTGATGGCCTCCCTTGGGCTGCCGATCGAGGTCTGGGGCCAAGCGGAACTGGGCCTGTCGTTTGCGCAAGCAGGTGGCGCCGGAGCCCTGCTCGGCAAGGATGTCTGCAGCTTTCCGCGACCGAACCCGAAACGCGTGGTCACGCCGGATGCGACACTCCCCGCTTTTGAGCGGATCCTGGCGCTGCTCTCCGGCGGCATCAAGGCCCGCGAGGGGAAGCTGCACAGCGTATCCGCCGCCGAGACGGCACGGATGCTGTTCGATATCTTCCAGGCCGAAGGTCTGGTCGGCGGGAGTAAATAATGAAATATCGGCTGGCTGAGGGGATAAGCATCGAAGAGTCTTCAGATGCCGGCTTTCTGGTCGCCACCAGGCCATTGCGCATGGTGCGCCTGAACGATGCGTTGTTGGGGTTGGTGCGCCGCATGGCGGGGGGGTGCGTAACACCCTCTTCAGAGGCCGAAAGTAACGTGCTTGAAACGTTGCTCAAGCGCGGTTTTGTCGAACGACAATGGCCGACACTCAGTGCTCTGGAAACGCTGCCCTCGGTCAGTATCGTCATCCCGGTCAAGGACCGCGCCGAAGATCTGCGCACCTGTCTGGCGTCTCTTCAGGCGCTTGATTACCCTCAGGATAAGCTCGAAGTGGTGGTGGTCGACGACGGCAGCAGTGATCCCACCCCGGAGGTTGCCCGCGAGTTCGGTGCAACGCTGATCGCATCGGGCGCGGTCGGCGGCGGGCCGGCATTGGCGCGCAACCGGGGCGCGGCGGCCGCCGGCGGCGAGATTCTCGCCTTTATCGATTCCGACTGCGCCGCGGCCGCGGACTGGCTGAGCGACTTGCTGCCCGCTTTTTGCGACGAAAAACTGGCGGCGGTCGGCGGCTGGGTGGACGGCATGCATCAAGGCTCTGCCCTGGACCGCTACGAGGCGGTCATGTCGAGTCTGAATCTCGGTCGACGGGAACTGTCCGGCGGGGCCGGGGGGGACACCTTTTATCTGCCGAGCTGCAACCTGCTGGTGCGAAAAGCGGCTTTTGCCGCCGCCGGCGGGTTCCGCACCGAACTGCAGGTCGGCGAAGACGTCGATCTGACCTGGCGGTTGCGGGATGCCGGCTGGAAAATCCGCTACCAGCCGTCCGGCACGGTCTATCACGCCCATCGCAGTCGCCCCTGGCCGTTCATGAAGCGGCGTTTCGATTACGGCACCTCCGAAGGGCTGCTGCAGCAGTTGCATCCGGTGCGCGGCAAGAAGATGCTGCTGCCGCCGATGCTGACCGCGATCCTGCTGCTGCCGGTGGCGGCCCTGCTCGGTCTGTCGCTGCTGCCGCTCCCCTTCGCGCTCCTGCTGTTGCTGATCGATACCGCTCTGGTCCGGCGCAGAATGGCCGGACAGGGCCTGCCGCTTTCCGCGGCACGGATCCTGCCGGCCCGCATCAGGGCCGTCGGCAGCCTCGGTTATTATCTCGGCTATCATCTGCTGCGCTACTATCTGCTGCCGCTGCTGCTCGGCGCCATCCTCTACCCGCCATTTATGCCGGTTGTCCTTGGCCTGCTGCTCGGGGTCGGACTGGTCGATTACCGGGTCCGCAAACCCGGCCTGTCCCTGCCCGGATTCTATTGCTACTACTTTCTCGAACAGCTTTCCTACGGCAGCGGCGTCTTCTGGGGGTGTTTCCGGATGAAAAGCTTTGCCAGTTACCGGCTGGACCTGAAAGGAACCTGACGGCCGGGTCATCACCTAACTCCGACACCATGTTCATATGTTTTGCCATGTTTGATCCGGGAGGGCCGATGATTATCGAAATCACGCAGACAACCCTGAAACGACTGGACAACTATCGGGCCGTCGTGGAGCAGGACCGCACCGAAGCGGACCGGCGGCAATGGCGGGTCATGACCCATGAGGTGATGCAGGCCGCGCAAAAAGCCGCAGCCCGCGCCGACCGGATCGGCGCCGCCTTTGCCTATGCCGTTTATCTGCACCGGCTGCAGACCGGACAGGGATACCGGCGGGATATCTATGGCGAACCGCTCCTAAGCCAGGCGCTGGCCGCTCTGCTCAATGAGCTGTCGATCGAACCAAGACTGGTGCCGGTGACGGCGGTCGACGCGGCATCCGGCTCACAATCGGCCTGACCCCGCCGCGCACCTGCCGCCGGCTGACGTACACCGTCCGTCCCGCTCGGCGCGAAACAACCCGTTCCAAAAAAAACACCCGCCACCGCATCCGCCGCCGGAGGGACAAACCCCTTGCCGATTCCGCAACCGGTGTCCGATCCGCCGTTTTCCGCCGGGACCGATCCCTTTTCCTGTTGAAACTATTCACCTGTCACTTATGAATTCATCTCCTTCCCTTCAAGGGGGAGAAACGACCCCCCTTTCCGCTACGCTCCCTTCCCCCCTATTTTATAGGGGGGATTGAGGGGGGTTGCTGAATAGAGTTACCTCCGTTTGCCAATCCTTTTGCTGTGACGTTCCCGCCCGTCTTGAAAGCGCAGCGTTCTTTGCGCCTCTTTGCCTGCCGAAAAAGAGCCGGCCGCCGCATGGTTTGCCGGTCGGCATCTGGGGTATAATGATTTCATGGGGCGTTGTCTGGTGCGCCCGCGCATGTATCCCGTGGAGCCCGACGGCTCTGGAGCCGAAGTAGAGGAGCAACAGCATGGGCAGCATCTCGGAACTTCGAAAATTTGTCGCGCCGGAATATATTTTCGGCGCTGGAGCACGCTTACTGGTCGGTCGTTACGCCAAAAACCTCGGCGCCCGCAAGGTGCTGGTTGTCTCCGACCCGGGGGTGGTCGCCGCCGGCTGGCCCGCGGAGGTTATCGCCAGCCTGGAAGAGGAAGGGCTCGGTCACGCCCTGTTCACCGACGTCTCCCCCAACCCGCGCGCCACCCAGGTGATGGCCGGCGCGGAGTTCTATATCTCCGAAGCCTGTAACGCGATCGTGGCGGTCGGCGGCGGCAGTCCGATGGATTGCGCCAAGGGGATCGGCATCGTCAGCAGCAACTGTCGACCGATTCTGGAATTCAAGGGGGTGGATCATGTGCATGTGCCGATGCCGCCGTTGATCTGTATTCCGACCACCGGCGGCACCTCGGCGGATGTCTCGCAGTTCGCGATCATCACCGATCCGCTGGAAAAGATCAAGGTCGCCATCATCAGCAAGTCGGTCGTTCCGGACCTGGCGCTGATCGATCCGTTGACCCTGACGACCATGGATCCGTTTCTGAGTGCCTGCACCGGCCTGGACGCCCTGACCCACGGTATCGAAGCCTTTGTCTCCAACGCCAGTTCGCCGATGACCGACCTGCACGCCCTGGAGGCGATCCGGCTGGTGACCAGGTACCTGCCCGAGTCGATCAGCAATCCCGACGATATAAATCTGCGGGGCAAGATCATGGAAGGGAGCCTGCTGGCCGGGCTGGCCTTTTCCAACGCCATCCTCGGCGCCAATCACGCCATGGCGCACAGCCTGGGCGGGGAGAAGGATGCCCCGCACGGCGAATGCAATGCCATCCTGCTCGATCACGTCATCGCCTTCAACCTGCCCTCCTCTCCGGAACGCTTCGAACGGATCGCCGAGGCGATGGGGGTCGACCTGCGCGGCCGCAACGTCGCGGGCAGGACCGCGGCGATCCTGGAGCGGGTGCGCAAGATCAAACAGGCGGCCGGCATGAACGTGACGCTCAAGGATATCGGCATCAGCAGGTCCGATCTGCCCCTGCTCAGCAAAAAGGCGCTGCAGGATCCCTGTATGATGACCAACCCGCGCCGGGCGAACCAGCGCGACATCGAGGTGATCTATGAAGAGTCCCTCTGATCCGTCAACCGCGGGTAAAAACCTGCGGGAAAGTCTGATCGGACTGGGCGAGCATTCCTTGCGCAAAAGCTACTATCCCGAGCTGCAGCAGCGGCTCGCCGACCTGGAACGGTTCAAGATCTTCATCGACCACAGTATTGACGCCATTTTTCTGATTGAAGTCCCCTCGGCCAGAATTGTCGACACCAACGAGGCTCCCAGCCGGCTGCTCGGCTGGCAACCTGAAGAGCTGCTGGGGCGCTCGCTGTTCGACCTGACCGAGCTGGCGGACAACCACCAGGTTCGCGCCCTGATCGGTCAGACCGGACCGGCCGACAGCGAACGGATCCTGGTCGAAACCGTCCTCTACCAGCGGGACGGGACCGGCATTGCGGCGGAAGTGACCATCGCACGGCTGCTGTTCAAGGAGCGCAATTATGCGATTGCCGTTGCCCGTAACATCGAAAAACGCAAGCGCGCCGAGCTGGCGCTGGAGGAGCGGGTGCGCCTGGCCGAACTGGGCGCTGAAGTCGGCGCGACCCTGACCAAGGGGGGCGGGCTGCAGCCGACGCTGCAGGGCTGTGCCGAAGCGCTGGTCCGCCACTGCGAAGCCGCCTTCGGCCGGCTCTGGGTCCCCAGTGATGACGACCCGACGCTGCTGGTTCTGCAGGCGAGCGCCGGGCAGTACACCGGTCTCGAAGGCCGCCACCGCTACAAGAAGCTCGGTGAAGAGCTGGTCGGACAGATTGCCGAGCAGCGCCGGCCGTACCTGACCAATGCGCTGCTGGGCAATCCCGGCATCAGCAATCAGGACTGGGTCCGGCGGGAGGGGATGGTGGCTTTCGCCGGTTATCCGCTGCTGGTCGAGGCGCGGCTGGTGGGCGTGGTGGCGCTCTTTTTCAAGCGGCCGATGACCGACGCGGTGCTCTCCGCGCTCTCTTCAGTGGCCGACGAACTAGCGGTCGGTATCCAGCGGCTGCGGGCCGAGGAGGCCCTCGGCCAGAGCGAGAAACAGTATCATACCCTGGCGGAGGTGTCGCCGGTCGGTATCTTTTACACCGATGTCGACGGTGTCTTCCGCTACGTCAACGAGCGCTGGTGTCATCTCACCGGCATTCCACACGACCAGGCGCTGCGTGGCGACGGCGGTTGGCGGGCGCAGCCGCGGGACCGGCAACGGACCGTTGCCGAATGGTCCGCTGCCGCGGAGAGCGTGCAGTCGTTCCGGACCGAATACCCTTTTCTCCGGACGGACGGACGGAGCATCTGGCTGGCCTGCCGGGTGATGGCCGAAAAGGATGCGCAGGGGGGGGTGATCGGCTACGTCGGCACCCTCGCTGATATCACCGACCTCAAGCGGGCGGAGGAGGAGCTGCGGGCCAGCGAGGAGAACCGTCTGAAACTTCAGACGCAGCTGGAACTTGCCGCCGAGGTGCAGGCCAAATTGCTGCCCCGCTCCGTCCCGTCCCTCTCGGGGTTCGAGGTCGCCGCCCGTTGCCAGCCGGCGCAGCAGGTCGCCGGCGATTTTTACGACTGGCAGCTGCTGGCGGCCGGACGCTTCAGTTTGACGCTGGGGGACGTGATGGGTAAGGGGCTGGCGGCGGCCATGCTGATGGCGACGGTGCGCGCCAGCCTGCGGGCCGCGACTCTTGAGCACCGGCCGGAGTTGGCGCTGCGGCAGGCCGCCGAAGCCCTGCATCAGGATCTGGACGGTTCCGACAGTTTCGTCACCCTGTTCCATGCTCAGCTCGATCTGCCGAGTCGCCGCTTGAGCTATGTCGATTGCGGGCACGGGCACGTGTTTCTGCGCCGCGGCTCCGGCGCTGTCGAGGAGTTGCTGCCGCGCGGGCTGCCGCTGGGCATCTTTGCCGGCGAGGGGTTCCAGGAGGGCAGCCTCACCCTGGGCAGCGGCGATGCGCTGGTGCTGTACAGCGACGGACTGGTCGATGCCTTTCCCGGGCGGCCGCCGGAACCCGAGGAACTGGCGGCCCATTTAACCGCCGCGAGCAGCGCCGGAGAAATGGTCGATCGGTTGATCGGCCTGGTGCCGGACGACGTTTCCCTCCCCGACGATCTCACGGTCCTGGTGGTGCGTTGCCGGGACTGAACACCGCGTTCAAACCCCATCCTGCCGCCACGCTCATCGCATCACCCCCCTCAATCCCCCCTATAAAATAGGGGGGAAGGGAGCGCAGCGGAAAGGGGGGTCGTTTCTACAGCGCCGGATCACGGGCGCCGTTTCGACGGTCGATTCCCCTGGGGAAGGGAGCGTAGCGGAAAGGGGGGTCGTTTCAACCCCACTTAATTGGTGTGAACAACCGCTATGGAAGATTGGTATTTTTTCAGTGTCGCCGCACTGGTCCTGTTGGGAACGCAACGCTTCCTCTACAAGGTTGCGGCGGAAAAACGCTGCAACTCGGCCCTGACGACCGCCGTTTTTATGGCGACGGTCACGCTGCTGAGCGCCGCGGTCTACTTCGCCTCCGGCGACCCGGCTGGAAATCCGGTCCCCTTGCTGGTTCTGGCGCTGCTCAACAGCTCTTCCTTTGCTTTTGCCACTATCGCCAATATCGAAGCCCTCAGGCACTTGCCGGCGGGGATCACCTTTCCGCTGACGCGCCTGAGTCTGGTGGTGGTGATTCTCTTTTCCGTCCTCTATTTCGGCGAACGACCGCAACCGTTGCAGTGGTTCGGCATGCTGCTGGTGACCGCGGTGGTGCTGCTGCTGGGGAGGGAGGCCAAAAGCCATGTGCGGATCGACGGGAACATCCGCAGCGGACTTCTGTTTGTCGCGGTCTGCGTCCTGTGCGGAGCACTCGCCTCCATTTCCAGTAAACTGGCCGTCGCAGCGCTCGGCAAGGCCGGCTTCATGACCCTCTCTTATCTGTTCGCGACCTGCTTCTCGCTGGCGATTGAAAAGCAGTGGGGGCAGGGGCGGGCCGGCGGCCGCGGCAAGCAAACGCTGCTGCTCGGAATGCTGATGGGCGTGCTGAACTTTTTCGGATTTTACGCGTTTTTAACCGCGCTGGACGGCGGTCCGCTGGCGGCGGTTGCGACCATCACCGGGATGCATTTCGTCTTCGCCATCGTCCTTTCGGTCCTGTTCTACCGTGAACCGATGACGGTTCGCCGCAGCCTCGGCATCGTTCTGACCCTGCTGGCGGTATTTTTCCTCAAGCAATAAGCATGATGGCGTAAGGCGGACTTTTTGCCTGGCCATCCTCTGTATTTTTTTGCGCAGGCGTCAGTCAACGCTTTTTGGTGTGGAAGATTTCCCCAGCGTACAGAAATTCCCCATATCTCAGGTCGGAATGATCGGGGGTTTTCGATCAGGATTGAACGAAATCGCCGCAGGCTGTCGGCCGTCGAACGGCTTGCCGTGATGGTTTGTCCGGTTTTTAGGTCTGTTGCGTTGCGCAAACAGTGCCGGGTTTCAATCGTCAACCATTGTTTTATAAAATGGCACCAGCATTGCACTGTTCATTGGCGCTCGGTCGAAGCGACAGCCGAGCGTGATGATGGGAGCTTTTGTGCAACCTCTTTTAAATTAAAAGGAGAAACAAGGAATGGACAAGATCCTGAGAATCAACATGGGCGCCGCGGGCGGGCCTCAGCAGAGCGTTGAAGAAGCCGGCGAGTTTTCCGCCCTGGGCGGCCGGGCCACCACCTCCATGATCGTCGGCAAGGAAGTTCCGGCCGATTGTCATCCGCTGGGCGCCGAGAACAAACTGGTCATCGCACCGGGCATGCTCAGCGGTTCGGCCGCCGCCATATCGGGCCGCATCTCGGTCGGCTGCAAAAGTCCCCTGACCGGCGGGATCAAGGAATCGAACGCCGGCGGCCAGGCGGGGCAGGTGCTCGCGCGGCTGGGATACGCCGCAATTATTATCGAGGGGCAGCCGGCCGGGGATGACCTGTACAAGATTCATATCAACAAGGACCGGGTCGAGATCAGCGTCGACAACAGCCTCAAGCTGCTCGACAACTATCCGCTGATCGATAAACTGCGCCAGGAATACGGCGACAAGGTCGCCTACATGTCGATCGGCAGCGCCGGCGAGAACAAGTTCGCCGCCGCCTCGATCGCCTGCACCGATCCCGAGCTGCGCCCGACCCGTCACTGCGGTCGCGGTGGTGTCGGAGCGGTTATGGGTTCCAAGCGGGTCAAGGCCATCATCCTCGATGACGCCGGCTGTAAGCATCGCCAGCCGAAAGATGCCGAAAAGTTCAAGGCTGCAAACCGCTCCTTTGTCGAAGGCCTGCGCAAGCACCCGGTCTCCGGTGAAGGCCTGCCGGCCTATGGCACCAACGTCTTGACCAACGTGCTCAACGAAGCGGGCGGCTACCCGACCCTGAATTTTAAAACCGGACAATTCGAAGGTGCGACCAGCATCAGCGGGGAAGCCCAGGCCGCGCTGGAGATTGAACGTGGCGGCAGCGCGACCCACGGCTGCCATCGCGGTTGCGTCATCCAGTGCTCCGGTATCTACAATGACAAGGACGGCAACTACCTGACCAAGCAGCCCGAATATGAGACCGTCTGGTCCCATGGCGGCCACTGCGGGATCAGCGATCTGGACACCATCGCCACCCTCGACTACTGGGATGATAATATCGGTGTCGACACCATCGAGATGGGCGTCACGGTCGGTGTCGCCATGGACGGCGGTCTGATCGAATTCGGCGACTGCGAAGGCGCCATCCGCCTGGTGCGCGACGAGGTCGGCAAGGCAACTCCCCTGGGGCGCATCCTCGGCAACGGGGCCGCCTTCACCGGCAAGGCTTTCGGGGTTGATCGTGTGCCGGTGGTCAAGGGGCAGGCGCTGCCGGCCTATGATCCGCGCACGGTTCAGGGTATCGGCGTGACCTACGCCACCAGCACCCAGGGTGCCGACCATACCGCCGGTTATGCCGTCGCGACCAATATCATGAAGGTCGGCGGCGATGTCGATCCGTTGAAGCCCGAAGGACAGGTCGAGCTGTCGCGGAACCTGCAGATCGCGACCACGGCCATCGATTCGACCGGATTGTGTCTCTTTATCGCGTTTCCGATTCTGGATCAGCCGGAAACCTTCCAGTCGCTGCTCGATCTGCTGGGATCTTTTTACGGCATCGAAATGACCGGTGACGATGTGGTCGCTTTGGGCAAGAAGGTCCTGACCCTGGAGCGCGAGTTCAACAAGGGCGCCGGCTTCGGTCCCGAAGATGATCGTTTGCCCCGTTTCTTCAAGACCGAGCAGTTGCCGCCGCATAATATCGCGTTTGGTGTGACCGATGAGGAACTGGATCAGGTCTACAACTGGGATTGATCGCAACTCAAGGGATAAGGGGGGAGTTCCGAAGGTCGGGACTCCCCCCTTTTTTTTCTCTAAATCGATCACCGCCGACCGCGGTTGCCGCCTGGGAGGGTGTCGGACGATCCATGGACAGGCTCCCAGGCAGAGGGGAAGGGTTTATGGCTGAGCAAAAGACACTGCGCCTGGTGCTGCCTCCGGACCAGTTATCCGCTTTTTTCCCGTTGCTGCAGCAGGGAATCTGGCTGCACGCCCGGATCGGCTGCAGTGTCACGGAGCTGCTGACCGGCCAGTTCGGAATCGCCGAGCAGTATCTTGTCGAGCGCATCACCACCCTGTTCGTCGACGGCAAGGCGATCGATGATCCGCAAACCTGCTATGTCAATGACCGGTCCACGCTGGCCCTCTCCTCGGCCATGCCGGGCCTGGTCGGGGCCACCATGAGACGCGGCGGGCATCTGGCGGCAATGCGCGGCGCCATCACCTATCGAGAGCAGCACCAGGCGCGGAGCGCCGCCGGCCGCATCAGGATCAAGCTGTTCAACATGGTTATGGCGGAACTGGGCGCTCTCTTGCTGGGCTACGGCATCTGCCTGTCGCGCCGGGAGTTCGAGCGCTTTATGGACGAAAATAACGACCGTTTCCGGCGGAGCAGCGAAACGGTTACGCCCGGCGGACGGCTGATCGATCCCGCCGGTCCGCTAAAAAATATCCGCCCGGCCGAGGCGAACGACGAGATTCTGCTCAAGGTCGCGTTTCAGAGCTGAGCCGGCGCACAGCCGGGAAAATCGCGGTTCGCCGTCCAGTCGGGAAGAAAGACCAGGGAGAATCAAGATGAAGGTGACAGTCAAATTGTTTGCATCGTTTCAGCCGGGGCGCTTCAATCTGGAGACCAGGGACTATCCGGAGCACACCCGGATCGGCAGTATTATCCGGGAACTGAACATCCCTGAAGAAGAGGTGGGGATCCTGCTGCTCAATGCGGTGCATGCCAAGCCGGAGCAGACGTTGTCGGACGGCGATATTCTGGCGATCTTTCCGCTGGTCGGAGGAGGTTGAAATGGATGCGTTGCAGAACTTTCTCAAAGAGCATGCCGTCGATAACCTGATCTCCTGGCGACAGCAGCAGGACGCAGCGGAAAGGTTCCAGCTGACGGTCGCCGAGGTTGAGGAGGTGATCCTGCAGGCAGGGCTGCTGCCCGCCCGTTATCAGCGTAATCAGCAGATGATTTCAACCCCGCAGCAACTGCAGCTGTTCCGGAGCACGCTGGCGGTTGTCGGCTGCGGGGGGCTTGGCGGCTATATCCTTGAAGAGTTGGCGCGGCTCGGCGTCGGTCGGATCGTCGCCATCGATCCGGATGTTTTTGAAGAACATAATCTGAACCGGCAGCTGCTTTCAACCATCGAACTGCTCGGCACCTCGAAGGCGGACGCGGCCGCCAGGAGAATCGCCGAAATCAACCCGGCCGTCAGGGTCAGCCCGATAACCGCCGCTTTCGACCGGGAGCATGGTGCCGACCTGCTGAGCGGAGTCGAACTGGTGCTTGATGCGGTCGACAATATCCCGACCCGCTTCGACCTGGCGGAGGTCTGCAGCCGGCTGAAGATTCCCCTGGTGCATGGCGCCATTGCCGGCTGGTACGGTCAGGTAGTCAGCGTCTATCCCGGGGAGGAAACCCTGCGGAAGCTGTACGGCAACTGGAATGGCGGCAAGGGGATTGAAGCCCGGCTGGGGAATCCCTCCTTCACACCGGCCGTGGCCGCCAGTCTGCAGGTCGCTGAAGCCTGCAAGTTGCTGCTGGGGCAGGGCCGGCCGCTGCGCAAGGCGATGCTGTCGATCAATCTTCTGGATATGCAGTTTGACGAGGTTCCGCTGTAAACAGGAGCCGACAGCTCCGGCTCGGAGTTTGAGACAAAAGTCGTCACTGCTTCCGGTTCAGGATGTTGCAAAATGCGCCAATCCGGAGCAGTCGCCAGGAGCGGCCCGGCAGAACGTTCGCTTCGCTGCAACAAACCGTGTAACTATTCAGCGCCCCTGCGGAACCAGCTTGAGCGGCGCATGATCGTGGCTGAAGGCCGCCCCTGCGCCGTCATTCCGGCATGCTTTTGGCCGGAATCCAGATTTCCCACCGGATCCCCGACAAAACCATTCGGGGATGACGCTATTTGGTAGCGTGGTGCATAGTTACAAAAGCGTTTAAAAACAGCCGTCTCGCGCAACGGGGCGGAACTGGCCCGGTAATTGCTTTTGCTCGTTATCGGCAGGCGGCTCTGTTTGGGTGACAGAACGCATTTTTTTGCTCGCCTGGCGTTATGTAGTATGCTATATAGCGCTATGCCGAAAGGAAAAAAGGGATGACGAAAAACACGGATTGGGATGTCGAATTCGCCGCACCGCTGTGGCTGAATAAAAATCGCAAGGCCTTTCTCCAGAGCCGGCGGATCGAACTGCTGGAAAAAATCGAGGAGCACGGCTCGATCACCAAGGCCTCGAAGGCTGCGGGGATGAGTTACAAGGGGGCCTGGGATGCGGTCAACAGCATGAACAATCTGGCCGACAAACCCCTGACGATCAACCTGACCGGCGGCCGGGCCGGCGGCGGAACCTGTCTCACCGAGGAGGGGCGGAACCTGGTCCGGATGTTCCGCCTGGTCGAAATGGAGCACGACAGGGCCCTGCTCAACATCGGCAAGAACGCCGGCGACCTGGAACGCGCCCTGAACCTCATGCGCCGGATCTCCATGCGGCTCAGTGCCAAGAACGTCTGCTACGGGGTCGTCCGCGACATCAGGATCGAAAACCTGCTCGCCGAAGTCTGTCTTGAGCTCAAATCGGGCCATCGGATTTCTTCCATCATCACCGCCGAGAGCGTGGAAACCCTCGGTCTGGTGGCGGGGGAGAGCGCTTACGCGGTGATCAAGGCGTCTTCGGTTTTGATCGCGACCGACGCCGGCGGATTGCGGATCAGCGCCGGCAATCTGCTGCGCGGCAGGGTTGTGAGCATCAGGACCGATGCGGTCATGGGCGAAGTGGTCCTTGATATCGGCGCGGGAGACACGGTGGTCGCCACCGTCACCGCCGCAGGGGCCGACCACCTCGGCGTCAGCGAAGGGGACGAGGCCTGCGCGGTCATCGATGCATCGAACGTGATTATCGGAATCGAGTAGTGGTGATTCAAGCAGATGCGATCTGTCGTTGAATTCTTTTGAGACGGGACCGGAAAGAAAGTCCAGCGCAAGATGAGGCAGGAATATGCCAATCAGTAAAGGAGAGACCCCGGACACAAACAGCAAAAACGAAAGGGTGGCACGTAGTTCGTAAACGTTAGCAGATCGAAATAATTCATTCTATTTACAAGGAGAAAATGACATGCCAAAGAAATACCTCGTATCTATAATTCTCAGTTGTTTGTTGGCAGGACCGGTTGGACCGGCCTTCGCCGCCGAACACCTGCGCCTGGCCACCACCACCTCCACCGATAATTCCGGGCTGCTCGCCGAGCTGCTCCCCCCCTTCGAACAGGCCAACGACTGCAAGGTCGATGTCATCGCGGTCGGTACCGGCAAGGCCATCAAGCTCGGTGAAACCGGTGACGTGGATGTCGTCCTGGTGCATGCCCGCGGCAAGGAAGACCGGTTTGTCGCGGCAGGCTACGGCGTCGACCGCCGCGACGTGATGTACAACGACTTTGTCCTCCTCGGGCCCGCCGACGACCCTGCTGGGGTAAAGGGAGCGACCGAAATCGCAACCGCCATGGGCAGGATTGCCGCGCGTCAGCTGGCGTTTGTCTCGCGCGGCGACGACTCCGGAACGCATAGCCGTGAGAAACAACTCTGGAAAACAGCCGGTGTCGTGCCCTCCGGCGCATGGTATCTGGAAGCCGGCCGCGGCATGGGTGAAGTGATTGTCATGGCCGGAGAACGGCAGGGCTACACCCTGAGTGATCGCGGTACCTATCTGGCATTCAAGGAAAAAACCCCTTTGCGGATTGTCGTCGAGGGCGACCAGCGGCTGTTCAACCCTTACGGCGTGATCATGGTCAATCCGCGCAAGCATCCGCATGTCAAGGTCGAACTGGCCAGGAAGTTTCTCGATTATCTGACCTCGGATCAGGCAAAAGCGCTCATCACCGGCTTCCGCAGAGGCGGTGACCAGCTTTTTTACGTCCAGTAACCCGGGTCGATGGCATCGCAAAAAGTCCGCCCTGCGGCGTTATGGCGTTTTTTCAGGACCTCGACATACCTGATGTATGCCTTCACCCCTGAAAAACCACCAAGCCTTGCAGGACGAAATTTTTGCTTAGCCATCGGCTATTTATGCTTTCTTGTGAACGCACCAAAGGTGAGTCGATGAAGCCGGTACTTTCTTTGAAGGATGTGCTGATCCGTCAGGGCGAAAACTTCAGCCTGTCGATCGAGAATCTGGAACTGCTGCCGCGCCGGATTTACGCGCTGACGGGGCCGAACGGCTCCGGCAAGAGCACTCTGCTCAGGACCCTGGCCCTGCTGAACGCGCCACGTCAGGGGACCGTCCGCTTCAGCGCCGCGGGGGCCGGCAATCCGACGCAGCAGCGCCAGAAGGTCACCCTGGTTGAGCAATCCCCCTATCTGCTGAAGGGAACGGTAGCCGACAATCTTGCCTTCGGACTCAAGTTGCGCGGTATCCGTGGCAAACAGCAACAGCTGCGCATTGCGTCCGCGTTAGCGATGGTCGGCCTCGACGGCTTTGCCCAGCGCAAAGCCGACAAGCTCTCGGGGGGCGAGGTGCAGCGGGTGGCTTTGGCGCGCGCCCTGGTTCTGGAGCCGGAAGTGCTGCTTTTGGATGAACCGACCTCCAATATCGACCGCAAGAGCCTGCACGCGTTTGAGGAGTTGCTCGGCAGATTGCCCGGCCATGGCGTTACCGTCGTATTTTCCACCCATGACTTGTCGCAACCCGCCCGGTTGGGCGGGGAGCTGATCCGCATCGAAAACGGCCGTCTCATCGACCAGCCCCACGGGCCGACGGGCGACAGTGATGTCAAACAGGCGGAGCAGCGATTATGCCTGCATTGTCTGGAGCCCCTGAACGCGTCAGGATGATTATCCGACCGACTGGCAGGCCATTTGAATTTATCTCCTCCCCCTTCAAGGGGGAGCTCAACCCAATGCTGCATCGATGTCTGGGTGCTGAATAATTATTAAAATAGTTTTCTGGTTATGCACTAAACTCCAGTCGACGATCTATCAAGATCAAAAGCTTGCACCACAGAGCTCACAGAGGACACAGAGAACATCTTAAAATTTCAGCGTTTTTTCTCTGTGATCTCTGTGCTCTCTAGTGAGTGAAGCGAACGAGTGGTGAAAAGAATTTTGGGTTTTCCACCTACTGCACCTTTCTACTGGAGACAAGTGCATAACCAGGAATAGTTTATATCCTGCTTGACGAAGCAAGGTCTTTCTGCTAAATAATCTAGGCAGTCACAACAGCAAGATCTCCGAACGGGCAAAGCCAGAGAAATCAGGTGACGCAAAGCCACGGGTCCAGCAGCGCTGGATCGCCGGGTTGCCGAAGAGATGAGTTAATCATCCTGGCGCCGGCACCCTTTCGGTATCCAGGAAGCACTCATCTTCGGCCGAAGATAGAGTGCTTTTTTGTTTTTACACTGACCTACGCAAGATCTCCGAACGGGCAAAGCCAGAGCAATCTGGTGACGCAAAGCCACGGGTCCAGCAGCGCTGGATCGCCGGGTTGCCGAAGAGATGAGTTATTCATCCTGGCACCGGCAACATTCGGTATCCAAGGAGCACTCATCTTCGGCAGAGGATAGAGTGCTTTTTTATTTTTTATTGGATACCTATGATGCAACAGAGAGGCAGGCAAAAATTCTGGAGTTCGCTGCTGGTCACCGTCATCGCTGCGCTCGGGCTGGTGCTGGGCGCGGCCGTTGCGACGCAGGCGGCGGAGAAGTTCTGCACCGACTACGGCGGATTAATTGACGGCGATGATCCGCTGTTTGCCGCCGGCGCTCCCGTCCAGATCACCATCGACGATACCTGCACGTTCCAGAACTGGCCTCGCTCCAACCCGCTGACCACCACCATCAACTTTCAAACCAACGACCCCTCGGTCTATCTGATCATCTTCGACAACGTCTGGTACGACGGCAACATGGCCTGTTCCAACATCCCCCACAAACTTTGGGTGGTCAACTCCGAGGAGGGATCCTTCAGCGGAACATGTCAGAACATCATGATTCCCGCGGAGACCATCGCCAAGCAGTCCCCCGCTTCCACGGCCGCCATCGGCGTGCCCTTCACCTATACGCTCACGCTCCCATCCATGAATTATCCCGCCGGCGATCCGTCGAATAACGACCTGGGGGCCATCGAGCTCTGGGACGATCTCGACGCAATCTACAGCGAGACCGGCGTCGCACTCTCGTTTGTGAAGGACGCGCTCAACAACTACGATCTGAACGCTTACTACAAGGGGACCACCACGCCCGTGCCGATCACCGTATCGGGTGACAGCACCGATAGGTACCTGCACCTGGCGTTTCCCAATATCGATGCCGGCCGGCAGGTCGTTATCGAGATGAAGGTGGTCCTCGATGACACACCGGCAAACGTACCGGGATTGCAGTTCAGCAATATTGCCACGTGGAAATTCGCCCGCTGGATCGATCTCGATGAGGACGGCATCCAGGATGCCGACGAATACTTCAACCCCCTGCCCGGCGAGTCGGGAATCTCCGCGCCGATGACCGTCGTCGAGCCCGATCTCGAGGTCACCAAGTCGAGCTCGACGACCGCCCTGAATGTGACGGACACGGCGACCTTCACTATCGACGTCTCTAACAACGGCGGCGGAGCTGCCTGGAATACCACGATTCTCGACAATATCCCCGTCGGCATGTGCGAAAACGACCCCAGTGCCTCGCTTGGCGCCAAGATTGTCGCGGCGGACGGCGTCACCTTGGTTTCGTCCCTGAATCAAGGCACCGACTACTCGCTCACCTGGAACAACGCACCCGCCTGCCAGCTCAAGCTGACGACCTTGGACACGCTGGCAGCCAGGATCGGTCCCTCCCAGCACCTGATCATCACCTACCAATCCCAGCTCGATCCCGGATTCACCAATGACGGCGCAACGCTGACCAACGTCGCCGGCGCTACCCGCTGGTTCAGTGGCGACAGCAGCCTCACCGACCGCCGCCAGTACGGTCCGTTCGCGCTTACCGACGGCACGCCGGGCGTAACGGATTTCCAGGACAACCAGACCGTCACGGCGGCGCTGCACGGTTACTATTTCGAGAAAACCGTCGAGAACCTCAACACCGGCTTGAACCCCGCCGGCACTGCCGCTCCGGGGGACACGCTGCACTACCGGCTGCGCCTTTTCAATGTCGACCAGACGATCAACGGGATCACGATCAGCGACGCGCTCGATGTCGTGAACACCTTCGGCGGGGAGCCGACGCATGTGATGCTCACCTCCGGCAGCTACTCCTTTGATCCCGCCGGGGGAGCGAGCGGAACGGGCCTGATGGAAATCACCGGGGTGGATGTCGCGCCCGGCGGCGAGCTTGTGGTCGATTTCGACATCACCCTGAAAGCGACCCTCACCAACGGCACCGTTGTCGACAACCAGGCGAGCCTCAGCGCCGATGAGGACTTCCTTGCCACGAGTGACGACCCGTTCACCAACGGCGTGTCCTCGCCCGATGATCCTGATGATCAGGACCCCACCCGGGTGACGATTCAGACTCCCGGCCCGCTGGCGAAGGCGAACAGCCGGGCGAGCGCCGCCATCGGCGAGCAGTTCAGCTACCGCATCACCGTGCCCGCGACCCCGGTGGCCGCTCCCCTGTACGATGTGAGGATCCTGGACGAC
>DASWJX010000208.1:0-10541 GCA_036396915.1 Geopsychrobacteraceae bacterium
TTCGGCGGCGGCCGTGCCTCGGGCACCAACGACAAGGCCGGCGCCTATACCAACCTGCTGCGCTGGGTTTCGCCGCGCACGGTCAAGGAAACCTTCGTCGCCGCCAGCAAGTTCGACTATCCGTTCATGGATGAGGAATAGGCCGTGACGAGTGACAAGTGACAAGTGACAAGTGACAGAGTCATGTGCTTACCCGTCACCCGTCACCCGTTACTGTCTTTATGGAGTAAACATGTCCCTTTTCAACTGGCTGGTTTCAAAGACCATCATGCACGTTCCCGGTCCGATCGTCGGCCTGTTTGCCAAGGCCTATATTGCCGGTGAAGAGCTGACGGATGCGGTCCGGGTGACCCGTGACTTTAACGGCCAGGGGATCATGGCCACCATCGATATTCTCGGCGAGTTCATCACCACCGAGGATGAGGCCCGCTTCTTCAAGGACCAGTGTCTGGCGATTCTGGAGGCGATCGATCGTGAAAAGCTGGATGCCAACCTGTCGCTGAAACCGACCCAGATGGGACTGCTGCTCGATCGCGATTCGGCCTTCGACAATATCCGCGAGATTGTCGCCAGGGCGGCCGAACTGGATAATTTCGTGCGCATCGACATGGAAGATATCGAGTGCACCGACGCGACCATCGACTGCTACCGCCGGCTCAGGGAGGAGTTTCCAAACCATGTCGGCCTGGTGCTGCAGGCTTATCTGCGCCGCACCCCCGCGGATGTCGAAGCGTTGGCCGATGCGCCGATGAACTTCCGGCTCTGCAAGGGGATCTACAACGAGCCGCGCACCGCCGCCTGGAAGGATATGGAGATTATCAATCGCAACTTCGCTTCGATCCTGGACCGCATGTTCCGGCACGGCGCCTACGTCGGGATCGCCACCCATGACGAGAAACTGGTTTTCGAAGCATTGGAGCTGATCGACAAGTACGGTTTGAAGCCCGAGCAGTACGAGTTCCAGATGCTGCTGGGTGTCGATCCTGAACTGCGCCAGTTGCTGGTCGATCAGGGCCATCGCCTGCGGGTTTATGTGCCGTACGGAACCTCCTGGCTGCCCTATTCCAAACGGCGCCTGAAAGAGAACCCGAACATCGCCCGGCATGCCGTGCTGCAGATCCTGCGCGGCAAGGGCTAGGAGGCTGTCCGACAATGAGAGCCCGGCTGCAAACCCAGCTGTTTGGACCATATTTCGGCTCCTTTTCGGCCCATAGCTACGGCTATGAGCTCTCAAACGACCCAAAATCTGTTCTCAAACTTCTGGATTTTCGCTTCGGGCCCTATTCTCGGACAGCCTCCTAGGCATGTTTCTGGAAAAAGTGTAGTATTTCTCCGTTTGTAAAACCTGTTTGGTGGCTCCCGCCGGGAGCACGTATTGTCGCAACTTTTTCTGATGGAGGTAACACAATGCAAAAGATGTACAAGGTCATGATGGCGCTGGTTGCTGTTTGCCTGATGGTTGTTCCGGCCATGGCAGCAGACACCCTCAAGGTCGGCGTTCAGGCTCCGATTACCGGCAGCTACGCCAACGAAGGCCAGGGGATCGAGAACGGCACCCGCCTGCTCGCCGAGCAGATCAACGCCAGGGGCGGCGTGATGGGCAAGCAGATCGAAGTGATCACCTGCGACGACCAGGGTACCGCCATGGCCGCCGCCATCTGTGCCAAGGACCTGGTCAACAAGGGCGTTTCGATGGTGATCGGCTCCTACACCTCGACCTGCGCCGAGGCGGCCCAGAAGACCTACTTCAATGCCGGCGTACTGCAGACTTCGGACGGAACCGCCGACAGCCTGACCGAGCACGGCTACTGGACCTTTCTGCGCAACTCCTTCCCGAACAGCGCCGAGGCCGAGTTCGTCGCCGACTACCTGGTCAACGTCAAGAAGTACCAGCGTATCGTCGTCCTTTCCGACTTCTCGACCTACGCCGACGGACTGGCCAACGCCACTGAAGACGCGATCAAGAAGCTCGGCGGCAACGTGGTGTCGCGCGACAAGATCAAGGCCGATTCGCAGAACTTCACCCCGGTCCTGACCAACATCAAGTCGAAGAACCCCGATGCGATCTTCTTTGCCGGCTACTACTCCGACGGCGGCCTGCTGCGTTCTCAGCAGGCGGCACTCGGGATCAAGGCCGATTTCTACGGCGGTGACGCTAACGACAACCCCGATTTCGTCAAGTTGGCCGGCTCCGCTGCCAAGGGCGCTTTCATCGTCAACGTCCCCGAGCCCGCCGCGCTCCCCTATGAGATCGCCAAGTCGTTCATCGCCGACTACCAGAAGAAGTACGGCGAGATGCCGCCCTCGATCTGGGGTCTGATGAACATCGACGGCATGCGTGCCATCATCCACGCCATGGAGCAGAACAAGAGCTTCGACACCAAGCAGGCGGTTGAGTACCTGCAAAACATGAAAGAGCCGCTGGAAGGCATCACCGGGCCGATCGCCTTCGCCAAGGACGGCAACCGTATCGGCGGCGCGTATGTCGTTAAGAAGATCGAGGCGGACGGAGCATACGCTATCGAATATGTTCAGTAATAACGCCTGAGTTAATACCGGGGGCGGGGGAAATACTTATTCTCCCGCCCTTTTTTTAACTCGAAAGTAACTATTCAGCACCCTGACATCAATGCTCCATTCAGGTTGAGCTCCCTCCCCCTTGAAGGGGAGGAGATAAATTCATAAGTGACAGGTGAACAGGTACACTCGAAAAACGTAAACAGGAGCGACGGCATACGATGTTCGGGCTTGGCGCTAGCAGCCCTTACGGAACTGCCCCTCAGACGCGAGATGAGGACAACGACGTCCTCACCTGGCTTCTGAATGGCAGCTTGATCACCAACCCCGGAGAGATTTATGGATATTTTTCTGCAACAGTTGGCCAACGGCCTGACCATCGGCAGTATGTTTGCGCTGGTCGCCCTCGGCTATACCATGGTCTACGGCGTCATGCGCCTGATCAACTTTGCCCACGGCGACATGGTTGCCGCTTCGGCCTTCGTCGGCTTGACCATCTATACCCAGGTGATGGGGCAGGCGACCTCCCTTGTTGCCGTGATCGTGATCTTCCTGCTCTCCGCTCTGGTCATGGCGGTAGTCGGGGTGATTCTCGAGCGCCTCGCCTACCGTCCCCTGCGTGAAGCACCGCGCCTGTCGGCGGTGGTTTCGGCGCTCGGCGCCAGTCTGGTCATCCAGAACGGTATCATGCTGATCTGGGGGCCGCGCATGCGCATTTTCCCGGAGCTGGTCCCGCAGGTGTACTGGGATCTGGGCGGCGTAGTGATCAGCCTGATCCAGGTGATCATCCTGGTGCTGTCGCTGGTGCTGATGGTTGCACTCTATCTGTTCGTCGAGAAGACCCGCATGGGCGCGGCGATCCGCGCCAGTTCCATCGATCAGGACGCCGCCCGGCTGATGGGCATCAACGTCAACAACGTCATCGCCCTGATCTTTATCATCGGCTCTTCGCTGGGCGCCGTCGGCGGACTGTTTATCGGCCTTTATTACCGCGGCATCACCTTCAACATGGGCTGGCAGTACGGTCTTTATGCCTTTATTGCCGCCATCCTCGGCGGCATCGGCAACATTCCCGGCGCCATGCTCGGCGGGATGCTGCTCGGCCTGTTCAACGCCTTTATCGCCGGCTATGTCTCCAGCACCTGGGCGGATGCCTTTACCTTTATCCTTTTGATCCTGATTCTGATCGTCCGCCCCACCGGTATCCTCGGTGAGCGGGTCGCGGAGAAAGTCTGATGAAGACTATTGAACGTTATGCTGTCCCGATTTTCCTGGTCGTCATGGCGCTGCTGCCGCACCTGCTCGACTCGCGCTGGCAGGCGGTCGCCATCACCTTCCTGATCTTTTCCGTGGTTGCCCTGTCGCAGGATATCATCCTCGGCAAGAGCGGCATGTTCAACATGGGGCAGGCGCTGTTCTTCGGCATGGGCGCCTACATCACCGCCATCCTCAACTCCCAGTTCGGCTGGCCGCTGCTGGCAACCATTCCGCTGGCCATCCTGGTTCCGGCGCTGTTCGGCATCCTGCTGGCCGGGCCGATCGTTCACTTGCGCGGCGATTACCTGCTGGTGGTGACCATCGGCTTCAACATCGTTTTTGTCCAGGTGGTGCAGAACAACCTCGGCGGCGTCACCGGCGGTCCGAACGGCATCTTCGGTCTCGACGCCCTGAGCCTGTTCGGCCGCCAGCTGACCAGTCAGGTTTCGGTCTATTATTTCGCCTTTGCCGTGCTGCTGCTGACGCTCTGGATCATGCGCAACCTGGAAAAGAGTAAAGCCGGTCGTGCCTTGCACTACCTGCGCGAAGATCAGTTGGCGGCCGAAAGTATCGGCATCAATACCCGGATCTACAAAATCTTCGCTTTCGGTCTCGGCGCCGGCATCGCCGGGCTGGCCGGAACCGTTTACGCGACCCAGTATGCCGCGGTCAGTCCGGAGGCCTTCGAATTCATTCAGTCGGTGCTGTTCTTCAGTATCGTCCTGGTCGGCGGCTCTTCGGTGCCGGGCATCCTGATCGGCGTGTTCGTGATGTTCGTTCTGCCGGAGATTTTCCGCGAGTTTGCCACCTGGCGCTTCTTCATCTTCGGCTTTGCGATGATCCTGGCGATGATCCTGCGGCCGCGCGGGATCTGGCCGGCCACCTTCGGCAAAATCCCCAAGTTCTTGATCAAGGAAACCAACCATGGCGCATAATGAGCTGATACTGTCCAACGTCACCAAGCGCTTCGGGGGATTGACCGCCGTCGACGCCCTGAGTTTTAAAGTTGAGGAAGGCCAGATCTACGGCATCATCGGCCCCAACGGCGCCGGCAAGACCACGGTCTTCAACTGCATCACCGGCATCTACCGCTCGGAAGAGGGCTCGGTCAACTGGCGCGGCGAAGAGATTCGCGGCCTGACCCCCTACCAGATCGTCGATCGCGGCATCGTCCGCACCTTTCAGACCATCCGCCTGTTCAGTCAGATGTCGGTGGCCGAAAATATCATGAGCGGCCGGCACATCAAGAGCAAGCAGGGCTGGTGGAACGGCATCTTCCATACCCCCGCCTCCCGGCGCGACGAAATGGACAACTGGAAAAAGGTCGAGGAACAGCTCGACTTCTTCGATCTGAGCGAATTCGCCGCGACCCCCACCGGCTCGCTCGCCTACGGCATCCAGCGCCGGGTCGAGATGGCCCGGGCGATGGCCGTCGACCCGACCCTGCTGATTCTCGACGAACCGGCGGCCGGTCTCAACGACAAGGAGACCCTGGGGCTGCTGGAGACGATTTTCAAGATTCGCGACAAAGGGGTCACCGTTCTGCTCATCGAGCACGACATGGATATGGTCATGGAGGTGACCGATTACCTGACGGTCATCAACTTCGGCAAGAAGATCGCCGAAGGCACGCCGGAGCAGATCCAGCAGAATCCGGCGGTTATCGAGGCCTACCTGGGAAGTGAGGATGACGACGATGAGTAACGACATCTTGTTTGCAATCAAGGATCTCGAGGTCTGCTACGGCAGTATCGCCGCCCTCAAGGGGATTTCGCTGGAAGTGCACCGGGGGGAGATCGTCACCATCCTCGGCGCCAACGGTGCGGGCAAGACCACCACCATGCGCACCATCAGCCAGCTGCTGAAAGCCAAATCCGGCTCCATCACCTTCAAGGGGCAGGAGTTGACCGCGCTGCCGGCGCACAAGATCGTCAAGCTGGGGATCAGTCACTCGCCGGAAGGACGGCGGGTGTTCGGCATCCTGACCGTCGAGGAAAATCTGCTGCTCGGCGCGTTCTCGCAGCGCAGGATGGATCGTGAAACCCTGGCCTGGGTCTACGAACTCTTCCCCCGCCTCAATGAACGCCGCAAGCAGCTGGCCGGCACCCTTTCCGGCGGCGAGCAGCAGATGCTGGCCATCGGCCGCTCGCTGATGAGCAATCCGGAGATGCTGCTGCTCGACGAGCCTAGCTTGGGGATCGCGCCGATTCTGGTCAAGGCGATCTTCAAGAAGATCAAGGAGATCGCCCAGAAGGGCGTCACCGTGCTGCTGGTCGAGCAGAACGCCAAGGCGGCCCTGAAACTGGCCGACCGGGGCTATGTGCTCGATGTCGGCACCATCGCCCTCTCCGGCACCTCGGCGGAACTGCTGGCCTCGGAGAAGGTGCAGGAAGCGTATCTGGGCAAAAAACACTAAAAGAGGTATCAGGTATCAGGTGTCAGGCATCAGGAAAAGCGGCTTCGGTTTTTCCTGAAGCCTGTATCCTGAAGCCTGTGTCCTCATTTTTTGCGGAGGCGAAAAATGAATTTAAAAGACATTCTGGTCCATATCGACAATCGTTCCACCTGTCCGTCGCGCCTGGATGCGGCGATCCTGCTGGCCAAGCGTCAGGACGCCCGGCTGACCGGGCTCTATGTGATTCCGCACCCCTACTATGTCTCGCACCATCGGAATCCGCTCGATCAGGCGGAAGCGGCCCGCAAGCGGTTTGAGCAGGCGGTGAGCGCGGCCGGTCTGGACTACGAGTGGCTCTGTGTCGACAGCGCCAAAAGCGGCCTCGACCTGGCCAACGCCCTCAACCTCTATGGTCACTACCGCGACCTGCTGGTGGTCAGCCAGACCGACTTCGCGCATCCCGACCGGACCATCCCGCCGAACCTGCCGGAAAAAGCGGTGCTCGGTTCCGGACGGCCGGTGCTGGTGATCCCCTATGCCGGGGAGTTCCGGGAGCTCGGCAAGCGGGTCATGCTCGCCTGGCGCGGCGGGCCGGAATCTTCCCGCGCCCTGCACGACGCCATGCCGCTGCTGCGCAAGGCGGACCTGGTTCAGGTCATGACCATTCAGGGGCAGGGCGGCGATGAGGCCTATGAGGCCCACGATGCCGACATCTGCCGGCACATGGCCCGCTACCGGTTGCCGGTGGCCTGCGAACAGCATGTCACCGGCGATCTGAGCATCGGCGACATGCTGCTCAACCGCTGCGCCGACGGGGGGATCGATCTGCTGGTGATCGGCGCCTTTTCCGAATTCCGCCGCGGCCATCAGACCCTCGGCAAGACCGGTCGCTATCTGCTCGAATTCATGACCGTACCGGTGTTGTTGTCGCATTAACGGTGAGGCTCCAGGCATCGGGTTACAGGATACAGGAAAAGCTTTTGACTACCCTGGCGCCTGATTCCTGACGCCTGATTCCTTTTTTTCGGAGCAATAAACATGAACCGCAAGGTTCAAGAACTGACCTGGGAACATGATGCGATCATCGATTCGTCGTCCGACGGCCTGTTTGTCTGCGACGGCTCGGGTCGGATTCTGCGGGTCAATCCGGCTTCGGCGCGCATCAACAACGCCCCGATCGAAAAACTGGTCGGCCGCGACTATCTGGAGGCCGCCAACGAGGGCTACCTGATCCTCCCCTCCGCCGCCCTCGAAGCGATCGACCGCCGCGAACAGGTCAGCCTGCTGCAGGAAAATCGCCACGGGCGCAAGCTGATTTCCACCGCAACGCCGGTCTTCGACGATGCCGGCGAGCTGATCCGGGTGGTGGTCAGCGAGCGGGATATCACCGAAACCGATCGTCTGCAGCGCCAGCTGGAAGAGCAGCAGGCGCTCGGCGACCGCTTCCGTCATCAGGTTCTGGAGCTGCAGCAGGAGCTGCTGGCCGATCGCCCGGTGATCGCCAGGAGCCCGCTGATGATCAAGGCCCTGAACCAGGCGCGCAAGGTGAGCGAGGTCGATTCCACCGTGCTGCTGCTCGGCGAGTCGGGGGTCGGCAAGGGGCTGTTCGCCGACCTGATCCACAAGAATTCCCGCCGTGCCGAGCGGCCGATGATCAGGATCAACTGCGGCGCCATCCCCGAAAATCTGATCGAAGCCGAGCTGTTCGGTTACGAAAAGGGCGCCTTTACCGGCGCCATCGGCAGCAAGCCGGGGCATCTGGAGATCGCCGACGGCGGCATCATCTTTCTCGACGAGATTGCCGAACTGCCCCTTTCGTCGCAGGTCAAGCTGCTGCGCTTCATGGAGGACGGGCAGCTGACCCGGCTCGGCAGCACCCGCGGCCGCCGGCTCGACGTCCGCATCCTCGCCGCCACCCACCGGGACCTGCAGCAGATGGTCGAGGCCGGTCAGTTTCGTCTCGATCTTTATTACCGGCTCAGCGTCATTCCCCTGCGGATTCCGGCCCTGCGCGAGCGCAAGGAGTGCCTGGCGCCGCTGATCCGCTCCGGCATCGATCATTTTTCCGCCCGCGGCGGCAGCCGCAAGCGGCTGAGCGCCGCGGCCCTGGATGCTCTGTCCGCCTATGCCTATCCCGGCAATGTCCGCGAGCTGATGAACATCTGCGAACGGCTGGTGGTGATGACCGACACCGAACTGATCGACGTCAGCGACCTGCCGCAGCATGTCGTCGCCGGCAGCGCCGACGTCGAGCGGATCGCGCTCGGCGTCTGGCCGCCGCAAATGAGCATGACGCAGATTCTCGAATCGGTGGAACGGCAGGTGCTGATCGACACCGGCAAACGCTTCCGCCGGCAGCAGGAGATCGCCGCCGCCCTCGGCATGAGCCAGCCGACCGTAGCCCGCAAACTCCACAAATACGGCATCATCTCCAGCTTCGGCGGCGGCGACCGCTGAGCAAAGAGCTTTTTTTTGTTATTCTATTTTATGCACAGCCAGCCTTATCGGTCTGAAGTACCAAAATTCTGCCAGGGCGGCTTCGATTTTCCCCCGGGAGACGTTCGATCACCTTACGATACGTCCTTTGCCCCAAGTCGCACCCCTGTCCAACGCTGATTTTGGTTATGCCAAAACAAACAGGAGGAGAGGTCATGGAGTTTTCCGCAGACAAGCTCATTGAATTGATCCAGGTATGGGGACTGAAGGCCGTGATGGCGATCGTTATCTTCGTCATCGGCCGGGTCGTGGCGCGGGTGCTGCGTAATTCACTGAGATCCGCCCTGCTGCGCGGCAAGGTGGAAGCAACGCTGGTGTCTTTCACCGCCAATCTGGTCTATGCCCTGCTTATGGTGATGGTGATCATCGCCGCCCTCAACCAGCTCGGCATTCAGACCACCTCGTTCATCGCCATCCTCGGCGCCGCAGGTCTGGCGGTCGGTCTGGCGCTGCAGGGATCGCTGGCCAACTTCGCCGCCGGCGTTATGATGATGATTTTCAAGCCCTTCAAGGTCGGTGATTTTATCGAAGCCGCCGGCACCATGGGCACCGTTGAGGAAATCGAACTTTTCACCACCAAGATGCTCACTCCCGACAACAAACTGATCATCGTCCCCAACAACCAGATCACCAATGGCAACATCACCAATTTTTCGGCCAAGGAGACCCGGCGTGTAGATCTGGTTGTGGGAGTCAGTTACAGCGACGATCTCAATAAAGTCAAAGCCGTCCTCAACGATATCCTGTCCGGGGACGAACGCATTCTCGTCGAACCGGAACCGATCATAGCGGTGTTGCAGCTTGGCGAAAGCAGCATCGACTTCGCGGTGCGTCCCTGGGTGAAATCCGGCGATTATTGGCCCACCTTTTTCAATCTCAACAAAAGCATCAAGGAGCGTTTTGACGCCGAAGGAATCTCCATCCCCTTCCCGCAGCGCGATATTCATCTTTTTCCGCAGAACGATGCTCAGCTCTTTCCTGTAAAAAGCGACACTGCCGCCGCTTGAAGGCCAATGTGCGCGCGGCAGTAAAGTGAATCACTTCTTTCCGCCTGGAGCCCAGCCGTCGAAGAGGGTTTCCATGAAGACAAGCTGTTGCACTATTCGATAAAACACATCCTCGCCCCTGAGCGCCGCCGGCTGTATCTGCTCCTGCTTCTGGCGTTCGCCGCGTTCGCCGCGCTCTCGGTGTTTCTGCTCGGCGCCGCGCTCGCCCTGCTGTTCTGGACTCTTCCCGACGTTGTCCCCCTCAAGGAGCGCCGGGCCACCCTGACAATCGAGGTCCGCGATTGGCAGGGCGCAGAGCACCCCTTCCTCCTCGGTCCGAAGAACCGGTACTGGACCCCCCTGGAGTCCATTCCGGAGGAGATGAAGTGGGCGGTCATCGTCGCAGAGGACGCCGGCTTCTACGAACACCAGGGGATCGATGTCCCCGCCCTTCGCGAGGCGCTCAAGTACAACCTGGAGCAGAAGCGCATGGCGCGAGGCGCCTCGACCATCACCCAGCAGTTGGCCAAGAACGTCTTCCTTTCGCGGGAGAAATCCCTTTGGCGCAAGTTGCGGGAATTCCTCCTCGCCCGCGAGATGGAACAGGAGCTGAGCAAGGGGCGGATACTGGAGCTTTACCTCAACGTGGTCGAACTGGGACCCATGGTCCACGGCGTGGGGCACGGGTCCCGCCACTTTTTCGGGAAAACCCCGGAGGAAATGAGTCCCGCCGAGTGCTCCCTGCTCGCCGCCATCCTCCCCGGGCCAAGGATCGCCTACAACCCGAAACTCAAACCTCAGAAGGTCCAGCAGCGCGCCGCCCGCATACTGCAATTGCTGAAGGGACGCAAAGTCCTGGACCAGGCCCAATATGCCCGAGCCTTGGAGGA
>DASWJX010000209.1:0-4936 GCA_036396915.1 Geopsychrobacteraceae bacterium
ATGCACCCTGGTTGACAGGAATTAAGTATTGTGTCCCGAATGGCGCTAGTTTAAGGTTTTCACCCCAGGAATCAGCTGAGAACATTAGCTGAATTTGATGGGGTCATAACAACTCGTCACCCCGGCGAAGGCCGGGGTCCATCCTTACTGTAACTAGCCGAAAAGACTGGATTCCGGCCTTCGCCGGAATGACGGAATATGTAGTTTTTTGAGTTGTTACGAGTCGATCAAATATCAGGCTGTAAAACCTTAAACTAGCGCCATTCTATTGTGTCCCCGGAATTATCCGATCAAACCGTGCTTGCGGTTTTCCCGCATACGGCTTTCCGATTGACAGACAATCCAGACAATATCCTCTTTGAACCTGCAGAAGAAGCAATACGGGGGCACAATCACCTCGCGGTAGCGGCTGTCGGGAAACTCCGGGAGCGTGCGCCCGGACTCCGGGTGGTCCGCAAGCCGGGACGCTGCTGCTTCAGGAAAGCCTGACGAATGAAGTCCCCCGGCGACACGGTACCCCCTGGATTGACAAGCAGCCGGGGGATATGGGATGCTTATTGAAACGGTTTTGGTGGGCGGCACAAAACCTTACACATCAGAAACGTTCCCTTTCAACTCCTTTTACCTCCATCAAAAATTTCACGGAGGGCAGGTACCTTGAAATATCGCAAAACCCTCATTGCGGCGGGCGCCATAGGCGCCCTCGTTCTTGTGTTCCTGCTGTTGTTCGAGTGGAACTGGTTCCGCGCGCCCATCGAACGCTACGTCTTCAAAAAAACCGGGCGCCATCTGAAGATCGAGGGCGATATCAAGGTCGTCCTTGGCTTTCCTCCCACCATCCGCATCGGCAAGCTGCGCTATGAAAACCCGGAGTGGTCGCAAGAGAAGCGGATGGGGGCCGTGGAGGATCTCGAGTTTGTGCCGAACCTGCGCTCGCTGTTTGGTCCGGTCGTTATTATCGAGCGGCTGCGCGTGGTGAATGCCGATGTGCTGCTGGAGCGCAGCAAGGACGGCAAGCGTAACTGGGTGTTCGGCAGGGCCGATGATCCCGAGGCGCCGGCGCCGGAAATCCGCAGCCTGACCATCGACCATGGCGTGATCCGCTGGCGCGACGGGTTGGAGGATCTGGAAGCGCGTGCCGAGGTCAAGACCGAGGCGCAGGATGTGCAGGGCCAGCCGCAGCGCCTGCCCACGGTGATCGCTTTTTCCGGCATCTATAAGAATCTGCCTTTTTCCGGGTCGGCACGGACGGGCAGTGTGCTGGGGCTGCGCGATTCCGGCGTGGCCTTTCCGCTGCAAGCCCGCGGCAAAATCGGCAAGACTTCCTTTGAAATCGACGGCACCTTTGTCGACATCGGGCAGTTGGCCGGAGTCGATGCGCGGGTTAAAATCGCCGGTCCCGACTGGTCTCGCCTCTATCCGATAGTTCCGGTCCCGCTGCCCCATTCGCCGCCGTATTCCATCGAGGGCCGCTTCAAGAATCAGGGCGCGCAATACGCATATGAGAACTTCAAGGGAATCATCGGGGGCAGCGATATCGACGGCACCGCGGTATTCACCCCGAAGCAGCCGCGTCCCCACCTTGCCGCCTCGTTTCACAGCAAAATCCTCGACCTGAAGGATCTGGGCCCGATGATCGGGATTCACTCAAGCGGCGCCGCCGATGCGGAACGCGGCACGGTATCGAGCGAGCGCGGGAAGCCCGAGGCGGTTGCCGCGTCTGCCCGAGTGCTGCCCAAGGAACCCTTCCGCCTCGAACGGTTGAACGCCATCGACGCCGACGTCACCCTGAAAGCCGGCCAGATACGCCGCCCGGAAGGGCTGGCCCTGGAAGATCTCACGGCCACCCTGAAATTAGCCGATGGCGCGCTCACCCTGGAGCCGCTCAACTTCGGCTTCGCGGGCGGCAATATCGTCTCCAATATTACGCTCAACGCAAAACAAGATCCCATCGTTACGCAGGCCACGATTTCCATGCGCGCTCTCCGGCTCAACAAACTGTTCCCGACGGTACAGTTGATGAAGGAGAGTGAAGGAGCGATGGGCGCCAGGATCAAGATTTCCGGACGCGGCAACAGCATTGCCGCCATGCTGGCAAGCGCCAACGGAGAAGGAAGTTTCGCGACCTCCGGCGGTGCGGTTTCCAATCTGCTGGTCGAGTTTTTCGGCCTGGACGGCGGCGAGATCATCAAATTCCTCGTGGTCGGCGATCGCGAGACCGCCATCCGCTGCGGGGCCGCTTCCTTCGATGTTAAAGACGGTTTGGCCACCAGCCGATCGCTCGTCCTCGACACTGCCGACACGCAAATCGAAGGCGCAGGCACCGTCAACCTGCGCGACGAGCAATTGGATATCACTTTAAAGCCGCATCCCAAGGACGTGAGTATTCTGGTGGTGCGCAGCCCCATCCATATTGTCGGCAGCTTTGCCAACCCGGACGTCAGCGTCGACAAGGGCGGCCTGGTCAGGCGTCTCGGCAGCGCGGCCTTGCTCGGATTGATCAATCCCCTGGCGGCACTCATCCCCTTAGTCGAAACCGGAACCGGAACCGACGCCAACTGCGTAGAGTTACTGGCTACGGTGGAGGCGGCGCAGCGCGAGGCAGTGAAGCCGCCGTCCAAGCCGGTTGCAGAAAAACCAAGGAAAAAATAACCGGAGCCGCCCAAGGCGACCGCATTCTTCGCCTCCCCCTTGAACAAAGGGGGATATAAAAAGTGCTCCGGTCATGGTGCACGCCTGAAACACGACCGCCGCAAAGGTCGAACCTGCCTGAGTCCCCCGGCAAAGCCGGGGGTTTACCCTAAAGAAATTACGCATGGTGTGCCCGGAATTGTCGTCCGGCAGAATCTGTTGGCGGCAGAAGCGAAAAGGCGGATGGATTCATCAATCCAGGGAAGGTCGCTGGCCCCCCTGGCAAAAGGAGGTGTGGCTATGAAGCTGAAAAACGCAAGAATCATCTTCTGGGGCGGAACACTTGTTTCCGCCGCCATCTTCGGGTGGATGACCTATGATTTCCACCGGCAAGGAGAAACCCTCGCCCATAACAGCAAGATCGACGACCGGGTGGTCGCCGGCAAAAAGGTCTGGCACAAGTATAACTGCAACAACTGTCACACCATCCTGGGTTTCGGAGGCTACTATGCCCCGGACATGACCAAGGCCTATTATCGGCTCGGGACCAACAACATCATCGCCATCGTCATGAATCCCCAGGAAGTGTACCGCAACTCCTTCAGAAAGATGCCGCAGCTCGGGGTAACCGAGGAGGAGGCTCAGGATCTGGTCGCCTTCCTCCACTGGACAGCCGATATCGAAAACCGGCAATGGCCGCCCCAGGACGAGAAATACGTGAAAGCGGCGCGCCTGCGGGAGTCGCACCCGGAACAATTGCAGAAAACAGACATCGTTCTCGGGGCCTGCGGCGGCTGTCATTCCTTCGCCAACCAGGGGCGCGACATTGCCGGTGATTTCGGCGAGATCGCCAAGAGCACCAACTACGACCGTGACACCTTGATCCGCTACATGCAAGACCCCAAGTCGGTGAAGCCTGATTCCGACATGCCCCCGCAAAATGTCAGCCCGGCGACGGCGGGGCTCATTGCCGATTTCATTCTGAGTTTGCGCTAAAGGAGGCTCGCAGATGACCATACAATATCAAAGCCAGAAAGTCGCCCTGCCGTACATGCAACTCTCGCTGCTGCTCTTTGTCCTGCAAGTGATCATGGGGTTGTGGCTGGCCGCCAACTACGCCTTCACCCTGCCCCAGGGATTGGTCGATGTCTTCTCTTTCGCCACCTCCCGGGCGATTCACACCAACCTGCTGGTCGCCTGGATGCTTCTCGGTTTCATGGGGGGTGCCTATTTCATCCTGCCGGTTGAATGCGAGCGGGAACTGCACAGCACCAAGATTGCCTGGCTGCAACTGATACTTTTCGCCGCAGCCGCGGTGACCGCGGTGGTCGGGTTTCTTTTCGGCTGGACCCAGGGCAAGCCGCTTCTGGAAATCCCGGTGCCCCTGGACCTGGTGATCGTCGTGGCCGCCCTGCTCTTCTTGTACAACATTCTGATGACCGTCCTGCAGGCCAAAAACCGCACCGTTCTGCAATGGATGCTGGTCGGCGGCGTTCTCTTCCTGGCCCTCATGTACCTCTTCGGCATCCCCTTCTACTCCAGCCTCAACACCGACTACTACTACTGGTGGTGGGTGATCCACCTGTGGGTCGAGGGCGCCTGGGAACTGATCACCGCCTCGATCATCGCCTTCGTCATCATCCAGGTGACCGGCGTCGAGCGCAAGGTTGTGGAGAAATGGCTGTACGTGGAAACCGGTCTCTTCCTCTTCACCGGCATAGTCGGGACGGGACACCACTACTACTGGATCGGCGCCCCCGATTACTGGCTCTGGTGGGGAGGCATCTTCAGCGCCCTGGAGCCCTTGCCGATTCTCTTGATGGTCGTCGATACCTGGCTCCATATCCGGGAGCGCAAAAACCCCATCGTCAACCATCTGCTCTGGGTCTATATCGTCGCTCTGGCCCTCTTCCACTTCGTCGGGGCCGGAGTCTTCGGGTTCACGCATACCCTGCCGCCGATCAACTACTATACCCACGGCAGCCAAATCACCGTCTCCCATGGCCACATGGCCTTCTTCGGCGCCTATGCCCTGCTGAATCTCACGGTTTTCTACTTTGCCCTGCCGCAATTCAAGGGAATCGAAAAGTACAAGGCCACGGCCGGGTACTGGGGCTTCTGGACCATGACCGTGTCCATGTTTCTGCTCGGCCTGGTTTTCGGGGTCGCCGGGGTTCTGCAGGTGTATCTGGAGCGATTCCTGGATATCGGCTACAGCACCGCCCATATTACCATGATGTTCTGGTTCAAGGTGGCCTTGTTTTTCGGCGCCTGCTTCCTGGCCGGAACTCTCACCACGGTGTAC
>DASWJX010000210.1:0-5454 GCA_036396915.1 Geopsychrobacteraceae bacterium
CCGGCCGCGGCCATGATCGTTTCGTGGTAATCGATCGACAGATAATCGAGGATCAGCGACGTCGCCGTCGGCTGGTTGGCCCGCAGAAATGCCTCGGAATCTCCCGTGCACCCCTGAAACTCGACCCAGATGACCGGCGGCCGGCTGTCCGCCTCGATCGCTTCGGCGATCCTCCCCATCATGGTCACCGGCAACGCCAGGGTCGCCGTCATCGCCGAGCAGAACTTCAGAAAACTTCGCCGCGAAACGCCGCGGGTTTCCCAGCGTTGCAGGATCTCTTCCGAGACCGACCCTTCCCGCACCTTAACGTCCGGATGCTGCATGAAGCACCTCCTTTGCATGACGACCAGCCAACAACAAAACCTGTAAAAACCGGCATACCGTGTGACTATAGCAGGTATTTTCCGGAACGCATCTCGCGCGCGTCATTGGTTGCATAACACTGTTTGTCGCGATCCGCACAGGCCACGGTTGCAGCAGACAGCGCGTTGCCGGCCGTGCCACAAGCGATCCTGGGTGGCGCGAAAAATTGTGCCGATTGTCCCTCCCGCCGGGAGTGTTATACTCGAAACGAGAAGAACTTAGCGCATGACCGGAGCAGGCACCATAACGTATTGTTTCCGCAGAGGAATTAATCATGAAAGTTTTTCTGACCGGAGCGACCGGCTTTGTCGGCGGGGAACTGCTGGCACAGTTGGTTGCAGAAGGGATCGCGGTCCGCTGTCTGGTGCGACCCGGCTCGGAGTCGGGACTGCCGACCATGGCCGGAGTGGAAATTCACATGGGGGATGCGACCCGGCCGGAGAGCTTGCTCGGCGGCTTGAGCGGCTGTCAGGCGGTTATCAACCTGATCGGCATCATCCGCGAGTTTCCCGGCAAGGGCATCAGCTTTCAGAAGATGCATGTCGAAGCGACCGGGAACCTGGTCGCTGCCGCGCAACAACAGGGCGTCAAACGCTTTCTGCAGATGAGCGCCAACGGCACCCGTGCCGATGCGGTGACCGCCTACCACAAGACCAAATGGCAGGCGGAGGAGATCGTCCGCAACGCCGATCTCGACTGGACCATCTTCCGCCCGTCGCTGATCTACGGTCCGCACGATCAGTTCGTCACTATGCTGGCCGAAATGCTGCGCAAACTTCCGGTCATGCCGGTGCTGGGCAACGGCCGCTACCGCATGCAACCGGTCAGTGTCGCGCAGGTCGCCTGCAGTTATGTCCGGGCGCTGTCCAGACCGGACAGCATCGGCCAGGTCTTCCACTGCTGCGGTCCGCAGCCCCACAGCTATGACGAGATACTGAACATGATCGGCGCGGCGCTGGGCAAAGCCAGGATCCGCAAGCTGCATCATCCGCTGGTGCTGATGCGGCCGGTGATCCGCCTGCTGGAGGGGCTTCCCTTGTTTCCGATCACGTCGGCTCAGCTGCAGATGCTGCTGGAAGAAAACTGCTGCGATCCCGGCCCGTGGCGGAGTTTTTTCGGCATTGAAGCGCAATCCTTCGCAGCGGGCATCGCGGCTTATCTGAAGAACAAGCCATGATGCCCGGCGGGAGCGCCTTGCGCGGCCGGCTTCCTACTTCAACTCGAAGGCAACCTTGATGACGACCTGGTACTCGCTGATCGTGCCGTCGTCTCCGATATGGCCGCGAATATCCTGCACCTCGAACCAGGAAAGCTTTTCCAGGGACTGCTGCGCCCTGGTGACCGCCTGCTGAATCGCGCCCTCGATTCCGGCGCTGGATACGCCGATGACTTCAACCTTCTTGTAGGTCCTGCCCTGTCCGTACGTCATGGTCTCCTCCTCTTGAGTTTTTGCGAAAGCAGCCTTTTTGCGCGCCGCTCCGAAAACAGCCGTCTTCAAAAAGATTAGCACCCCGCGCCGTTATGTAAAGAAAAGGCGGGGGCGGCGCGAACTGGCGGAGGGGTTGTGATGCCCACAGTCTCCGGCGCGACCGCCCGAGCAAAAAATACGGCCGTCATGGCGAAAGGGAAAAGCGGATTCCGAGGGCAGGCGCAGACGGGAAAGGAGCCGCGCTGACCGCGATGTTCGGCTACCAGTTGCGTTGATTTTCGAACCGGCTTGCGGCAATCGTCCGTGGTTTGGCTGCCCGGGACGGTTGACAGGAAACCACGGCGCGGATTAAATTAAGCGGATGCTGAGCGCCCTTCTGAAAATCGCGAGCCCCCTGATCCTGCTGCTGGCGCTGGTCTTTCTTGCCGGCGCCGCCTCCGCGGCGGCTTCCCTGGCGGGCACGGCCGAGGCCAAGCATTGCTGCGAGCAGGAGGCGCAAGAGCAGGCGCCCGCGACCGGCGGCGAATGCACCGATGCCGGCTGCGGCTGCCCCTCCTGCAGCGCACCGCTGCTCCCCCAGGTGCCCCGGCTCTCTTCAGCCCCTTCCGCATATCGCTCACCCGCGTGGACCCTGACCCGGTCCATGCCTTCGCCCCCCGGCCGCGCCATCGACTATCCTCCCGAATTGCTCTGATCAACCTCGATTGCGTCGCAAAAAGTCCGCCCTACGGCGTTACGGCGTTTTTTCAGTACCTCGACATACCTGATGTATGTCTTCGCCACTGAAAAACCACCAAGCCTTGTAGGACGAAATTTTTGCCTGGCCATCCTCTTAAGTTTTTGCGACGCCATCAACCTCAACCGCTTTTATATCTGAAACTGCGTTTACACCGAGGCACAACCGCGCCCCGACCGGCCGCGGCTTGCCATCTATCCGTCTCTACAGGAGTCTGCATCATGAAAAACTCGCGCCCTCTTTTTCTCCTCATCGCCGCCATGTTCCTGCTGGTTCTTGCCGCCGGCTGCAAGAACCAGGGGCCGGCGGCCTTCCAGATCAACGACGTCGCCTCCGACCCCGCCGCCTTCGACGGTCCGCTGACCCTGGTGGGCATCGTCAACGCAATCTCTCCGTCCGATGCCACCATCGTGGGGGTCATGGACAAGAAGGAGCTGCAGTGCACCACGCCCAACTGCAACAAGGTGATCCTGCCGGTGAAGACCACGGGAATCCGTCCCGCCATCGGCGCCGAGGTGCGGATCTTTGGCTCCTTCAGCCGCGAGCCCGGAGGCTATCTTTTCCATGCCGAAACACTGGAAGTGCTCGCCAACCATAAACTGGGAGGGCAGGGATGACGCCCGGTAAACTGGTTTTCAAAAACATCACCCGCAGGCGCGGCCGCTTCATCTTCACCCTGCTCGGCATCGTCATCGGCATGGCCTCCTTCGTCACCTTCATGGCGCTGGGAGGCAGTCTGAAATCCCAGATCCAGAAGGAATCGGCCGCCCTCGGGGCGAACCTGGTGGTCACCCCCAAGGGAAGCTGCGCCTACGAGCAGGTCTCCATCCTCACCGGCGAGCAGCTGCCCACCACCATCACCGCCGAGGAGGTGGCGGCGATCCGCGCCATCGAGGGGATGACCGCCATCCCCTACCTGGCCGAGCGCTCGGCCATCGACAACCGGCCCGTTTCGGTGATGGGAATCCTTCCGGAAGAAACGCTGCGCTTCAAGAACTGGGAGGTGGCCGCGGGCAGCTACTTCCCATCGGCGGACGCTGAAGGGGCCGTGCTGGGCTCGGTGCTGGCCGAGCAGTTCGAGCTTGCGCCGGGCTCCGAGGTGCGCATTCGCGGGACGCTGATGCCGGTGCTGGGGGTGTTGCACGAAACGGGCGGTAAGGATGACCTGACGGTGTTTTTGAGCATGCCCGCGGCCCAGCAGCTTTACGAGCAGAAGGAGCGGGTTTCCTACGTGGCGGTGCGGGTCGACCGGCTCGACGAGGTGGACCTCTACGCCATGAAGATCAAGGACGCGGTGAGCCTGGGGGTGGTTTCGGACAAGCAGATGCTCGGCTCGGTGCTCTCCATCGTCGGCACCGTCAACATGACCCTGCAGCTGATCGCGGCGGTGGCCATTCTCGCGGCGGCCTTCGGCATCGTCAACACCATGATGACCGCCACCTACGAGCGCAAGCGGGAGATCGGCATCCTGCAGGCCATGGGCGCGACCCGCGGCGGCATCTTCCGCCTGTTCCTGCTGGAGTCCGGAATCTACGGACTGCTGGGGGGCCTGGGCGGGGCGGTGCTGGGGTTTGCGGCCTCTTTTGTGGCGGCCCCCTACATCGGCCAGAATGCCGCCACCTCCTTCGTCAAGGGCTCCCAGACCAGCATCGATCCCCTGCTGTTTGTCGGGGCCGTCCTCTTCTCGACCCTGGTCGCCATGGTTTCCGGGCTCTACCCGGCCTGGAAGGCCTCGAACCTCTCACCGGTGGAGGCCATCAGCTATGAGTGACGCCATCATCAGAACCGAACGTCTCACCAAGGAGTACGGCCGGGGCGCGACCCTGACCCGTGCGCTGCGCGGGGTGGACCTGGAGATCCCCCGGGGCAGCTTCACCTGCATCGTCGGCCCCTCGGGGCACGGCAAATCCACCCTGATGCACCTCGTCGGCGGCCTCGACCGCCCCACCGGCGGCAGCGTCTGGCTCGACGGCCAGGAGATGTTCCGTCTCGGCGGCCGGCAGCTGGCGGCGCTGCGGGCGCGCAAGATCGGCTTCGTCTTCCAGTTCTTCAACCTGCTGCAGAGCCTGACGGCGCTGGAGAACGTGGAGACGGCGCTGATGCTGGCCGGAGTGCCCGAGGCGCGGCAGAAAACGCGGGCCGCCGAGCTGCTGGCCCTGGTCGGCCTTGCGGAAAAAGCCGGTGCCAAGCCGGGACAGCTCTCCGGCGGGCAGCAGCAGCGCGTCGCCATCGCCCGCGCCCTGGCCAACGACCCGCCGGTGCTGCTGATGGACGAGCCCACCGGCAATCTCGATTCGGCCGCCGAAGCCGAGGTGATGGCCGTGCTGGAAGAGCTCAACCGGCAGGGCAAGACGGTGATCCTGGTCACCCACAGCAGCGAAATCGCCGCCCGGGCGGGGAATCTGGTGCGGGTGCGCGACGGGATGATCGAGGCGGACCCCGCCGTTTAGTAGAGGTTGAACTAAACCGCTACGCAGTAGAGAAAAACGAAGGCAGCTCCCGATGGAGTTGCCTTCGATTTTTGTGCAGCGGCGTTGTTGGGTGACGCCTTCGTGATAACGTCATTGGGCCGCTGTTGACCCTGGGAGCCGATCCCCGTTACCTGGGCGGCGCGCTTGGCCTGCTCTGTGTCCTGCACACCTGGACCCGCACCCTGGTCTGCTATCCCCACGTCCATTGCCTGGTCCCGGCCGGAGCACTCAGCCGGGACGGCACCTGGCAGCCCGCTCGCAAGAGGTTTCTGCTGCCGGTGCGCGCCCTGTCGCGCCTGTTTCGCGGCAAGTTGCTACACGGTGCACGGCAACTCCTGCCCCGCGAGGCGCGACCCGCCTTCAGCGACCAGGAGTGGGTCGTCTACTGCACGGCTTATCGTCAAGCTGGAGAATGGTCAGGTCACCTTCCGCTGGCAGGAGAGCGCCACCGGCGC
>DASWJX010000211.1:0-8652 GCA_036396915.1 Geopsychrobacteraceae bacterium
GTCAGCGGCTGCAGCATCTCTCTCTCGATGCCCCGCAGGGAAAGCTGATCGTTGACCCGCAAACCCAGCATCTCTGGCTCTGGTCGCGCATTGGCCGGGTTCGCGATAATGGCAGCATCGAAATCGTCTGGTCTTCCCCCGGCCCGATTCCGCCCCGCCCCTTCAGCGAGGCACCCGCGAAAGAACCAACACCTGCTGCGATCGATGCCAGTTACGATGCGTTCTCAGAAATAATCGGTCGTAACAGCAATTTCATGGAAAAAATCCGGATCGGCCGGATCACCGCAAAAACCCGCTCGAATGTTCTGATCCAGGGAGAAGAGGGCTGCGGAAAGAAACTCTTCGGCCGCGCTATCCACCAAACGAGTCCTATGGCGGCCAAGCCATTCATTCACCAGAATTGTGCCGGGATCTCCGAGAAGGATCTGCAAACGGAGTTGTTCGGAACGAATAAGCCAGACCGCCGGCCCGGCAGCCTCGAACAGGCAAATGGCGGCGTGCTCTTCCTGGATGAAGTCGCGGCAATGCCCCTCGACCTGCAGCGACAACTGCTCGCCATCCTGCAGAACGGTCAGTTTCAGCGGCCGGGTGAAAAGCAGGTTCGGCCGTTGGAGGTCCGCATCATAGCCACCACAAGCAGGGACCTGCTGCAGGAAATAGCCTTTAACGGAACCTTTCTCAGCGACCTCTACGACCACCTGAATGTCTTTAATCTGCAATTACCGGCATTACGGGAACGCCCCGAGGACATCCCTCTGCTTGCCAGTTCCTATCTTAAAAAGATCAACATCAACAACCAGACCAATAAACAGTTGTCCACTGAAGCGCTGACGGCCCTCTGTTCCCACTCCTGGCCCGGCAATGTCCGCGAACTGATCAACGTGCTGGAACGGGCATTTTATCTGTCCCTTGACGAAACCACGATTCAGCTCAGCCATCTTCCGACGACTCTTTCCCAGGGGCTGGGCAGGCAGCAGCCAAAACCGCAGCCCCACGAATCCAACTTCGCCCCTGAGAACTGCTCCGAACAACAGGAACTGGAACATGCGATCCGCGCGTCAAACTACAACATGAGCAAGGCCGCAAAACGGCTGGGGATCTCGCGCAGCACCCTGTACCGGAAGATCGGCAAATACAACATCAAACTGACCGCCGGCATCGTCAAATCGTAGAATTCGTCTCTATTTCTACCGGGGAATCGAAGGAAGGGACGGCTCAACTGCCGTCCCTTCTTAATAATTGACTCCGCCTATCCGATGACTTTAAATCGATCGATCAAGAGCTTCCAGCAGCTCCGCCCCGCTCAGTTGCTCTGCAATCTTCTGCCCGAGCCCCTCGCTTTGGCGGCGGTAGAGATCGTAACGGGGCTCCCGCTCGCCCTCTGCATTTTTGACCTTTTTGCCGGCGATGATGCCGAAATCGGCCAGCTGCGGCTGGGCGCAGGAGTTGGGACAACCGGAAATCGCCACTGTCGCCTGCGCCAGTCGCTCGCCGAGACGCTCCATCAGGGCCTGTCCCAGATCGCGCGTCGCGGCGAGCCCCATGCTGCACTCATGGCTGCCGGGGCAGATCCGCAGACTGATGGCCGGCCGGTCGACTCCGGCAAAGTCATGCTCCCGCAAGGCGCGGAGCAGTTGTTCCCTGACCTCCGGGTCCGGCGCCAGCAGCGCGATATCCTGATCCGGCGTCACCAGCAGATAAGCGAGGCCGGCACGTTCCGTCAGCTCGGCCAGCAGCTGCAACTGCCCGGCGGGCAGTTGCCCGGCAAAGACCGGAACGGTCAGGGTCAGCCCGGCGGCATCGGCGGGGACCGGCAGCACAGCCTTGCTGAAGGCATCGGCGCAGCTGAGCACGCCGGCAGCGGCAAGCGGCTCCGCCAGGCGCGCGCGCAATTCCTCCTCGCCGATCTGGTTGAGCAGGTGCTTCAGGCGGCGACCCGGCTCGCCGGCGCTGCGGTAGAGACGGATGACCGCTTCGGCCAGCGGCAGCACATACCCCTCCGCTACCCGCTGCCGGTACAAAAAAGCCGCCTGCGGTTCCCGTCCCAGCCCGCCGGCCAGCCAGACATCGTAAAATACCTCGCCATCATCCTCGCCGACGTAGACCAGGGACAGATCCTGAATCAGGTGACGGCTGCCCCGGTAGCCCGCTTCCACGGCGATCTTGAATTTTTTCGGCAAGCCCTCGAAATGGGGATTGCCGCTGAAGTAATTCATCAGCCGCCGCGCCAGCACCTGGGTTTTCTCATAACCGGCGCCGAAACTGGTACTGCAGGACACCCCCCGCACCGCGCCGCCGCATGCTCCCCGCGAGAAGAGCCCCACCGCGGCCAGCCCCTGCTGGACCGGGACCAGATCACCATAGGCAAGATCGTGCAGTTCCAGGCTGCCGCGCGTGGTCAGGTGCAGCGTTTTGCTGCCATAAGCCGCGGCCAGACGGCTGACGGCCCGCGCCTGAGCGGTCGACAGCAGGCCGCCGGGCAACTTGATTCTCTGCATCAGCTGGCCCGCCGGGTTCTGCCGATACACCCCTTCAATCCGTAATTTCTGATAATCGATACTCATAAGACCTCGTCGCTGCGGTTCAATCCTGATGTCCACCGAATGTTTCATAAATCAACAGAAAAGCATTCAATCATTTCCATAGTTACCATGTCAAGAATAAAAATCTCCGCAAAACAGCGCATAAGTGCCTACGGACAATGAGTTTTTTGCCATTCAAGCACAAGTGGATGCAATTTCTATAAAATTTATTATTGACTATCCTGCTAAACAATATTATCTTCTTGTAAATTTATTTAACAGCAACAAGCGAGCCTTTAGCCTTTGCGAGAGTCCCATGGAAACAACCCGGCGCAGTATCGTCAAATCGCTCTCATGGCGCGCCCTGGCCACGATCATCACCACCACCATCGTTTTTGCCATCACCGGCAAGGGCGATTTTGCCGCGGCGATCGGACTGACCGACACGGTCATAAAGTTTTTCATCTACTTCGCCCACGAACGTCTGTGGAATCGCATCCCTTACGGCCGCGAGAAAAAGCAGCCTGAATATTATATCTGACCCCCGTCCCGAAAAAGAGGTCACTCCATGAGTCAAGCAGACAAATTGCTCGCCGCACTTCCCGCGTTGCCGGACGACGCCGCCCCCCTGGACATCCTCCGGGCAGCGCTCGCCGCGGTTGATGGACCGGTCGCCCTGGCCTCGTCCTTCAGTGTTGAAGATATCGTACTGATCGACCTTGTCCAGCAGCTGGAACAGCCGGTCGAGGTCTTCGCCCTGGACACCGGTCGTCTCAACGAGGAAACCTACGAGGTCGCCGAGGCGGTCAGTCAACGCTGCCGGGTCCGGATCAACTGGTATTTCCCGCAGCGCGAAGCGGTGGAAAAACTGGAGCGCGAAGAGGGACTTTTCTCGTTCCGGGAGAGTCTCGACCAGCGCCACGCCTGTTGCCATATCCGCAAGGTGGAGCCCCTGCAACGGGCTCTGCAGGGTCTGGCCGGCTGGATTACCGGACAGCGCCGGCAGCAGAGTCAGACCCGCAACAGTCTGCAGCCGCTGGAGATCGATCAGGGTAACGGCGGCATCCTCAAGATCAATCCACTGGTCGACTGGAGCGAAGAGCAGGTCTGGGCCTACGCCAGGGAAAATCGCCTGCCGACCAACCGCCTGCACGCCCTGGGCTATCCGTCGATCGGCTGCGCGCCCTGCACCCGCGCCGTCCAGCCGGGGGAGCACCCCCGCGCCGGTCGCTGGTGGTGGGAAAATCCGGAACACAAGGAATGCGGCCTGCACAGAAACTAAAGTGCCGGTTGTTGAAACTTTGCGTCATGAATCACCATAGAGACAAGGGGGAATTATGAATCCCAAACTGACCCATCTGCGCCAGCTGGAAGCGGAAAGCATCCACATCATCCGCGAAGTCGCCGCCGAATTCGAAAACCCGGTAATGCTCTACTCCGTCGGCAAGGACTCGGCGGTCATGCTGCATCTGGCGCGCAAGGCCTTTTATCCGGCGCGGCCGCCGTTTCCGCTGATGCATGTCGATACCACCTGGAAATTCAAGGAGATGATCCAGTTTCGCGATCGCATGGCCCACGAGTACGGCTTCGACCTGCTGATCCACAGCAACGAAGAGGGGGTCCGTCAGGGGATCAGTCCCTTCACCCACGGCTCGGGAACCTACACCGACATCATGAAGACCGAAGGGCTCAAGCAGGCCCTCGACAAGTACAAGTTCGATGCGGCTTTCGGCGGCGCCCGGCGTGACGAGGAAAAATCCCGCGCCAAGGAACGGATCTTCTCCTTCCGCAGCGCCAACCATCGCTGGGACCCCAAAAACCAGCGGGCCGAACTGTGGAACATCTACAATACCCGGGTCCGGCCGGGGGAGAGCATCCGCACCTTTCCCCTCTCCAACTGGACCGAGCTCGATATCTGGCAGTACATCTATCTGGAAAACATCCCGATCGTGCCGCTCTACTACGCCAAGGTCCGCCCGGTGGTCGAACGCGACGGCATGCTGATCATGGTCGACGACGACCGGCTGCAGCTGCAGCCCGGCGAAAAGGTCGAAATGAAATCGGTCCGCTTCCGCACCCTGGGCTGCTATCCGCTGACCGGCGCCGTCGAATCGACCGCCGCCACCCTGCCGGAGATCATCCAGGAGATGCTGCTGACCCGCACCTCGGAACGCCAGGGGCGCCTGATCGACCATGACCAGGCCGGTTCGATGGAGAAGAAGAAGCAGGAAGGGTATTTTTAAAAAAGTGCGAGGTTCGACGTTCGAGGTGCGACGTTGACATGCAATGGCCGAAAGAGACCGAGCCTGCAACAACGAACCACGAACAACGAACCACGAACCTCGAACAACGAACCTCGAACAACGAACCTCGAACATCGAACCTCGAACATCGAACCTCGAACATCGAACATCGAACACAAAACCAGAGGGTTGACCTATGGCACACCAGTCTGAATTGATCGCCGAAGATATCCACGCCTACCTGAAAAGCCAGGAAGAGAAGTCGATGCTGCGCTTCATCACCTGCGGCAGCGTCGATGACGGCAAGAGCACCCTGATCGGCCGTCTGCTCTGGGACTCGAAGATGGTCTTCGAGGATCAGCTGGCGGCCCTGGAGAGCGACAGCAAACGGGTCGGCACGCAAGGGGAAAAGATCGACTACGCCCTGCTGCTCGACGGGCTGCAGGCCGAGCGCGAGCAGGGCATCACCATCGATGTCGCCTACCGCTTCTTCTCCACCGACAAGCGCAAGTTCATCGTTGCCGACACCCCGGGCCACGAGCAGTACACGCGCAACATGGTCACCGGAGCGTCGACCGCCCAGGTCGCGATCATCCTGATCGATGCCCGCAAGGGGATCCTGACCCAGACCAGACGGCACAGCTTCCTGGTCTCCCTGGTCGGTATTCGCGACGTGATCCTGGCCGTCAATAAAATGGACCTGGTCGATTACAGTCAGGAACGCTTTGAGCAGATCAGCCGGGACTATCAGCGCTTCGCCGCGGACCTCGGCTTTGAAAACATCAGCGCCATCCCCATCTCCGCCCTGGAGGGGGACAATGTGCTGGGCAGCAGCCCCAAAACCGGCTGGTATCAGGGTCCGTCCCTGATGGAGCAGCTGGAGACGGTGCGCATCGACGACCAGCGGATCGCCCAGCCGTTTCGGATGCGGGTGCAGTGGGTCAACCGCCCGAATCTCGATTTTCGCGGGTTCTGCGGCACCATCACGGCGGGCGCCGTTCACCCCGGCGACGAGGTGGTGGTCAGCGCCTCCGGCAAAACCAGCCGGGTCGCGCGGATCGTGACCATGGACGGCGATCTGCCGCGGGCCGTCGCCGGCCAGTCGGTGACCCTGACCCTCGAGGATGAAATCGATATCAGCCGCGGCGACCTGCTGGTCACTGCGCAGGATCGCCCCAGCCATACCGACCGGCTGGAAGCCAAGCTGGTCTGGCTGGCCGAAGAGCCGATGGTTCCCGGCAACAGCTACCTGATCAAGGCCGGATCGCGCACCGCTCCGGCGCAGGTCAGCGAGCTCAAATACAAGGTCAACGTCAACACCCTGCAGCAGGAACCGGGCCAGACCCTGCAGCTCAACGAGGTCGGCAGCTGCAGCTTCAGCATCGACGCGCCGATCTCGTTCGACCTGTACCGGGACAACCGCAGCACCGGCAGCTTCATCGTCATCGATCGTTACAGCAACGCCACGGTCGGCGCCGGCATGATCGAACAGGCGTTGCCGCAGTCCGGCGAAAACCACTGGCAGTCGCTCACCGTCGACAAGCAGGCCCGGGCGGCGCTCAAGGGGCAGAGCCCCAAGCTGCTCTGGTTTTCCGGCCTGGCCGCGGTGGAACAGACGCAGATCGTCAAGCTGGTGGTGAAGAAACTGCACTCACTGGGCCGGCACACCTGCGTGCTCAACGAAGACGAGCTCCTCCGGGGCCTGAATCGCGATCTGGACGACAGCGCCGCCGGCCGGGACGAACAGGGGCGCCGGATGGCCGAAGTCGCCGCGATCCTGATCAATTCCGGCCTGATCGTGCTGATTGCGCAGACGCCCGCCCTGGCCGAGGCCCGCGACGCGGCGCGTGAGCTCCTCGAGGACGGAGAGTTCGTCGACATCCTGATCGATGCTCCGGAGTCCTGCCAGGAGCAGCACAGCCCGGCGGAGACGGCTTTGCAAAACCGTGAACTGCGGATCGACAGCGCCGCGGCCGCGCCCCTGGAGATCGCCGAAACGGTGGTCAAAAAACTGTACGGCGATCCCGCCGCACTGGAGTGGATGATCTGATCCGGACCTAAGCGCACCTCGCGCGCATCGGTAGCGCTGATGAAAACGGCCATCCCCGCTACGGGGATGGCCGTTGTGTGTTCAGGGGCGGACTTATCCGGCCATGGCACCCCGGATCAGCGACAGGGCGATGCCCCACATGGTCAAAAACACCAGGCTGTCGAGAATCCGCCAGGCGAGCGGGCGACGAAACAGGGGCGCCAGCAAGCCGGCCCCCAAACTCAAGGTCAGGAACCAGGCGAAGGACGCGGTCATGGCGCCGGCGGCGAACAGCAAACGCTCCTGCGCGGGGAATTGCCCGCTGATGCCGCCCACCAGCACCAGCGTATCCAGATAGACATGGGGATTGAGCAACGTCACCGCCAGGGTGGCGCCGAGCACCGCAGCCAATGACCGGGATGCGCTACCGTCTGCTGCCAGTCCCCCGCCGCGCAGTGCCGAGCACAACGAGCGCAGCCCGTAGCAGAACAGAAACAGCGCACCCCCCCAGGCGGCAACCTGCCCCAGCAGCGGATGGGCCGCCACCAGACCCCCGACGCCGCTGACCCCGAGCAGAATCAACAGCGCATCGCAGCAGCCGCAGAGCAGAGCGACCGGCAGAGGATGGTTGCGCCTGACCCCCTGTGCCAGGACAAAGGCATTCTGGGCACCGATCGCCACGATCAAACCGCCGCCGACCCCCGCACCCTGCAGGAATGGAATCAACATAAAGCTTCTCCCGAAAAACGCCGTAACGCCTGGTTGTAACGGAGCACATCCGCTTTTGGCTTTCGGGCACAAGCTAGCCCCACTCCGTCAAAATGTAAAATTAATAGTTTTACAATATCATCAGCTAAGCTAATATCGAGAGATGCTCGATTACAAACAGATAGACGCATTGGCGGTGGTGGTCGAGGAGGGCGGTTTCGAACGGGCGGCCAGGACACTCTACCTGACCCAGTCTGCCATCTCCCAGCGGGTCCGACAGCTGGAAGAACGGACCGGGCAGGTGCTGCTGTCACGCACGACACCGCCGTGCCCGACTGCCGCCGGCCGGCAACTGATCAAACATTACCGGCAGGTCAAGCTGCTGGAAGAGAGTCTGGCGACGGAGCTCACGGAAGCGAACGACGACAGCCCGATCACGCTGGCCGTCGGGGTCAATGCCGACAGTCTCGCGCTGTGGTTTCTCGATGCGGTCGGAGCGCTGCTGGAGAGCGGCAAGCTGCTGCTCGATCTGCGCGTCGACGATCAGGAACAGACCCATAAATTGCTGCGCGACGGCGAAGTGGTCGGCTGCATCAGCACGGAAGCAAAAGCGATGCAGGGCTGCCGCATCGAAGCACTGGGGAGCATGAGCTACCGCCTGCTGGCAACACCGGAGTTCGCCGGAGTCTGGTTTCCGGGCGGCTTGACCCCCGAGGCCTGCGGCAAAGCGCCGGCGGTGATTTTCAACCGCAAGGACAACCTGCACCATCAGCATCTGCAACAGATCTTCGACCGCCCGCCGGCGCGGCTCCCCGCCCATTACGTTCCGTCACCGGAACCCTTTTTGGCGATGATTGTCTCCGGCAACAGCTACGGCATGGTTCCCGACCTGCAAGGTCAAGCGCTGCTGCAGAGCGGCGCGTTGCTCGAACTGACGCCCGGGCAACCGCTGGTCGTCGACCTGTACTGGCACTGCTGGAATCTCGACGCACGGTTTCTGAACCGACTGACCGGACAGCTGGTCGCCGGCGCTCTTGTGCATCTCGAGCAGACTTGATCAATTTTCCTTTTGTAATAACGCCAGCTTGATTTCCTCGAGACCGTTCAGCGCGGGGTGTGCCATCAAGCATCGGTGAACCATCGATGACAG
>DASWJX010000212.1:0-8043 GCA_036396915.1 Geopsychrobacteraceae bacterium
GACCCGTTTTCTCGACAACGTCATCGAAGCCAACAAGTACCCGCTGCCGGAAATCGACAGGATGACCCGCGCCAACCGCAAGATCGGCCTTGGCGTCATGGGCTGGGCCGACCTGCTGATTCTGCTCGGCATCCCCTACAACAGCCAGGACGCCATCGCCCTCGGCGAAAAGGTGATGAAGTTCATCAACGAGCATGCCCACCAGGAGTCGATCAGGCTGGCCGCCGAGCGGGGCGCCTTCCCGAACTTCACGGGCAGCATCTATGACAAGCCGGGCCTGAAGCCGATCCGCAACGCCACCTGCACCACCATCGCGCCGACCGGGACCATTTCGATCATCGCCAACTGTTCGAGCGGGGTCGAGCCGCTGTTCGCGGTTTCCTACGTGCGTCAGGTCCTCGACAACAACAGGCTGATCGAGGTCCATCCGCTCTTCGAAAAAATCGCCAGGGAGCGCGGTTTTTACAGCGCGGAACTGATGCAGGAGATCGCGGAGAAAGGCACGGTGCAGGGGATCGCCAGCGTCCCGCAGGACATCCGCCGGATCTTTGTCACCTCCCACGACATCACCCCGCGGGACCATGTCCTGATGCAGGCGGCGTTCCAGCGCCATACCGACAATGCGGTCTCGAAAACCGTCAACTTCTGCAACGACGCCACCCGCGACGACGTGTCGACCGTTTATCGTCTCTCCTACCAGGAAGGCTGCAAGGGGGTCACCATCTACCGCGACGGTTCGCGGGACATGCAGGTGCTGTCAGTGGGGAAGAAAGCGGCGGAGCACCCGGAAGACCAGGTGCCGATGGAAACCAGGAAAGCCGGCCGCAAGCGGGAGCGCCCGCGGGCGCTGACCGGTGCCACCTACCAGATGGAAACCGGCTGCGGCCCGCTCTATGTCACCATCAATCAGGACGACAAGGGGCTTTTTGAACTCTTCACCACCATGGGCAAGGCCGGCGGTTGCGCTGCCTCCCAGTGCGAAGCGATCGGCCGGCTGGTCTCCCTCGCCTGGCGCAGCGGCGTCCAGGCCCGCCAGACCGTCAAGCAGATGATCGGCATCACCTGCCACAAACCGGCCGGCTTCGGCGAGAACCGGGTGACCTCCTGCGCCGATGCGGTCGCCAGGGCGATCGACCTGCACATGCATGACGAGGGTGAGGCGCCGCTTCGCTTTGTCAGCAATGGCGGGGCCTGCCCCGAGTGCGGCGGCCCGGTGGAACATGAGGGAGGCTGCTGCGTCTGTCACGCCTGCGGCTACTCCGAATGTGCCTGAGCGACGGCGACCGGCAGGCATGGGAGGCGCTCTGTCGCCGTTGCGGAGAGTGCTGTTTCGAAAAATGGATCGATGAAACCGGCAGGGTGCAGCCGACCCGCATCCCCTGCCGGTTTCTCGACATCCATAGCCGGCTCTGCCGCATCTATCATGAGCGCACCGAAGTCGAGTTTGACTGCATCCGTCTGACGCCGGAGATCGTCCCCACGCTGGACTGGATGCCGAGCGACTGCGCCTATGTGAATTATTTGAAAAAGGATGACCGCCGCAGGCGAACAGCCAAATGAACGGCCGCGTTGCGGAAATGGGCAGTACACCTGCCCAGACAATAAACCTGCGGAAGCTTTGACCCCGGCGCCGGCACCCCTTGCGGGGTATTTTTTGCCGCTTTTGCAAAAAAGCATCACTATGGATGGCGTCGCAAAAAGTCCGCCCTGAAGTCCGGGTCAACCGGCATGCAGACAGGATCCGGGGATTTCACCATGCAGGACAAGCTCCGATCGGCCCGCTTCGGCTGGTGCCTCTACGACTGGGCCAACTCGGCCTTTGCCACGGTCATCCTGGCGGCGGTCCTGCCGGTTTATTTCGTCGCCCTGGTTCCCGATTCCGGGGCCGTCATCAGCCTCGGCGGCTGGCAGCATCGCCTTCCCGCCAGCGCGCTCTGGGGCTACGCGGTCTCCGGATCGATGCTGATCGTCGCCGTTACCGCCCCCTGGCTCGGCGGCCTGGCCGACCGGCGCGGCTGGCGCAAACAGTTGCTGGTGGCCTTTTGCCTCTGCGGAGTGTCGGCCACCGCGCTGCTGTTTCTGACCGGACCCGGCCAGTACCTGCTTGCGGCGAGTCTGTTCGTCATCGGCAATATCGGCTTCAGTTCCGGTAATATTTTCTACAACGCCTACCTCACCGTGCTGGCCGGGCCCGGCGGGACGGATCGCCTCTCGGCCCAGGGTTTTGCCACCGGTTATGTCGGCGGCGGGCTGATGCTGGCGGCGGTGTTTGTGCTGATCCAGTTCTCCGAACAGCTCGGCTTCGCCGACCGGGCGGCGGCGACCCGCTTCGGCTTTTTGCTGACTGGCCTCTGGTGGCTGGTCTTCGCGCTGCCGACCTTTATCCTCCTGCCGAAATCCGAACCCTCCGCGCACAGTAAAGTCAATCCGTTCAGGGCCTATCTGAATACCTTCAGGGATATGCTCCGCTATCGCGATCTCAGTCTGTTCCTGCTGGCCTTTCTCTTTTACAACGACGGCATCCAGACGGTCATCGCGGTTTCGGCGATCTTTGCCCGGGAGGAACTCGCTCTCAGCCAGGGCTCCATTCTCGGCTGCTTTCTGATGATCCAGTTCCTGGCCATGCCCGGCGCCCTGCTGTTCGGCCGCCTGGCCGACCGTTTCGGAGCCAAGCGCTCGATCATGCTCAGCCTGGTTCTGTTCATCGGCGTCTGCGGCTACGCCTATGTGATGCAGAGCAGCCTGGAATTCTGGATACTCGGCGCCGTCATCGCGCTGATTCTCGGCGGCAGTCAGGCGATCAGCCGCTCGCTGTTCGCCAGCATGGCCCCGCAACAGCGCAGCGCCGAATTTTTCGGCCTCTACGCGATCAGCGCCCGCTTCGCCTCGCTCTTCGGCCCGCTGACCTTCGCCCTGATCACCGACCTGACCGGGTCGTCGCGCGGGGCAATCCTGGCCCTGGCGGTTTTTTTCATGATCGGCGGCGGATTACTGATCCGGGTGCAGGTGGAAAGAGGCCGGCTCAGGGCCGGGCAGGCGTGAACCGGGGCCAGCGCACGAGAATGCCGCCGGCCGTGGCCGGGCGCTGTGACGAGCGGATTTATTCGGCGCGCGAGCGGCCCGCAATCACCGCCTGCCCCAGCGCGAGCCCGCCGTCGTTGGGCGGCACCTGCCGGTGAACCAGCACCTCAAAGTCCTCCTCCCGCAACAGTTCCAGGGTCCGCTCGGTGAGATAGCGGTTCTGGAACACCCCGCCGGACAGGGCGACCGGACGCGCGCCGATCTCGCTCCTGAGGGTGCCGCAGACCTCGACAACGGCACGTGCCAGTCCGTTGTGGAATCGGGCACTTAGCATGGATATCCCGACCCTGCGGGTCAGATCCGCGACCAGCTGGCGGATCATCGGCGCGGCATCGACCAGCAGCAGATCCCCCGCGCGGCGGATCGCGAACCCGTAGCTGCCGGCCTGACCGGCATCGGCCGCCAGCGCCATCTCCAGTTCCAGGGCCGCCTGCCCCTCGTAGCTGACCCGGTTGCGGATTCCGGCCAGCGCGGCGACGGCGTCGAACAGCCGGCCGCAACTGGAGGTCAGCGGCGCATTCAATCGCTTGGCGATCATCTGTTTCAACAGGTTCAGCTGCGCCGGTCTGATCTCGTCGGAGAGCAGCGCCGCCGGAAAATCGGCGCCGAAGGCCTGCATCAGATAGCTGACCGCCATCCGCCAGGGCTCCCTGGTCGCCGCGTCGCCGCCGGGCATCGGCAGATAGGCGAGCTGGCCGACCCGTCTGAAGCCGGTGTAATCGCCGAGCAGGAACTCCCCGCCCCAGATATGTCCGTCGCTGCCGTAGCCGACCCCGTCGAAGATGACACCGAGGGTTTCCCGCTCGACGCCGTTGTCCGCCATGCAGCCGGCCAGATGGGCGTGGTGGTGCTGAACGGCAACCGCCGTCATCCCCGGCAATGCTTCCGCGACCCGGGTCGACAGATAATCCGGGTGCAGATCGTGGGCGACGATCCGCGGCTGCAGCTGGAGAATGCCCTGCAGGTGGTCGATGGCCTGCTGCAGCGCATCGACCGCGTCCTGATTCTTCAGGTCGCCGATGTGGTGGCTGAGGTAGGCACGAGCGCCGTGAGTCAGGCAGATGCTGTTTTTCAGCTCGCCGCCCACCGCCAGCACCGACGCCTGGCTCTGCGGCAGAGCCACCCCCCGCGGCGCAAAGCCCCGCGAGCGGCGCAGCATCAGCGGTTCGCCGGCCAGCGCGCGGACAATGGAATCGTCGCTGCGGATATGGATACGCCGGTTGTGAACCAGGTAGGCGTCGGCGATGCCGTCAAGCCGCTCGGTTGCGTCGCTGTCCGCGAAGGCGACCGGCTCGTCGCTGCGGTTGCCGCTGGTCATCACCAGCGCCGGAAACTGTTCAAGCAGCAGATAATGGAGCGGCGTACAGGGGAGCATTACCCCGAAATAGCGGTTGCGCGGCGCAACCAGGGGGGAGATCGGCGCGTCGGCCCGTTGTTCAAGCAGGACAATGGGCCGTTCGACCCCGGTCAGGATCCGCTCTTCCAGCGCCGTCAACCGGGCGTACCGCCTGACCCGCTCCGGGCTGAAGACCATCAACGCGAACGGTTTTTCGTCACGCAGCTTGCGCTGCCGCAAACGCGCCACCGCCGCCGTGCTGGTCGCATCAACCGCCAGGTGATAACCGCCCAGCCCCTTGATCGCGACAATCCGGCCCTGCCGCAAGCGCTTCACGGTCTCCGCAAGCGGATCGTCACACAACAGCGGCCGGCCCTGCTCATCGCGGAAGCTGAGCCGCGGGCCACAGTCGGCGCAGGCGTTGGGCTGGGCATGAAAGCGGCGGGAGCGGGGATCCCGGTATTCCTGCGTGCAGGTCGGGCACATGGGAAAATCGACCATGGTGGTCAGCGGTCGATCATAGGGGATGCCGGTGACGATACTGTAGCGCGGACCGCAGTTGGTGCAGTTGATGAACGGATAGCGGTAGCGGCGGTCCCGCGGATCGAACAGCTCCCGCAGGCAATCGGGGCAGACATGGGTATCGGGGGCGATCTGAGCCGAGCGGGCACTGCCGGAGCGGCTTTCGACAATGGCAAAGCCGGCCTCTCCGCTGACCGGCCGCTCGCTGACCTCCATGGCGCTGATCGAGGCCAGCGGCGGCAACTCGTCCCGCAGGGCGCGGAGGAAGGCATCGACCAGGGTTTTGCGCCCCTCAATCTCGATCAGCACCCCCCGACTGTCGTTGCAGACCGATCCGGCCAGCTTGCGTGCGGTGGCGATCCGATAAACGAACGGCCGGAAGCCGACCCCCTGAACGATCCCCTCGATCCTGATCTGCTTGCGCACCGTCTCTGTCACACAACCTCCCCTGTTCAGACTTCGTCGCATTGTGGCATTTTCGAGCGGTTGCGGGCAACGCCGGAAACGAGCGGTTTTTGCTTTATCCACCGGCCCCGAGCCGCTACAATCCGAAAGCGGTTCGCCCGCCCGCGGATGCAGTTCGCTTTTTTCGGAGCACGCCCTTGATCGTTTACCACCCTCCCCCGCACACGGGACTGGACATGCTGCACAGCGACAGCTCGATTCTGGTCGTCAGCAAGCCGGCCGGGCTGCTCTCGGTGCCGGGCCGAAGAGCGGACTGTCAGGACTGCATGATAACACGGGTCCAGAGAGACTATCCGGAGGCGCTGATCGTGCACCGGCTCGACATGTCGACCTCCGGCTTGATGGTCATGGCCCGCGACAGCAAGGCGCAGCGCCACCTCAACCGCCAGTTCGAGCAGCGCCAGGTCGAAAAAACCTATCTGGCCGTCGTCGCCGGCCGGGTCGCTCCGCCGGCCGGGACTATCGATCTGCCGCTGAGCCGCGACTGGCCGAACCGGCCGCGGCAGATCGTCGATCACCGGGTCGGCAAACCGTCCCGCACCCGCTACCGGGTGCTGGTCTACAACGCCACAGACGATACGACACACATCGAACTGCAGCCGGTGACCGGCCGCACCCATCAGTTGCGGGTCCACATGCAGGCGCTGGGCCATCCGATTCTGGGCGACGATCTGTATGCGGACGCGATCGACCGGGCCCGGGCGGACCGCTTGCTGCTGCACGCCGAAGCGCTGCGGTTTACCCACCCGCTGACGCTCGAATCGCTGGCTTTCAGTCAGGCCGCGCCGTTCTGAAACGAATTGCTCATAGAAGGGTTGCGGCCGGGTCCGGCCTGCTTTATAGTGCCGTCGAAATTCACTTTCAAGGAGAAGAGAGACATGATTACCGCCATCAGCCCGATCGACGGGCGCTACGCATCGAAAGTTTCCGAGCTGGCCGAATGTTTTTCCGAGTACGCGCTGCTGAAAAACCGGGTCAAGGTCGAGGTCGCGTGGCTGATCGCCCTCTGCGCCGAAGCGGGTGTCGCCGAGTGCCGGGCGCTTGACGCCGACGAGGAACAGACCCTGCGCCGGATCGTGGCCGATTTCACGCCCGCCGAAGCGGAGCAGATCAAGAAGATCGAAGCGGTCACCAACCACGATGTCAAGGCGGTCGAATATTACCTGAAGGAGCAGATCGCCGGAACCGGCCTGGAGGAGTTGTCCGAATTCATCCACTTCGCCTGCACTTCCGAGGACATCAACAACCTGTCCCACGCCCTGATGCTCAAGGACGGCCTGGCCGCCCTGGTGCCGCTGCAGCAGGAGATCATCGCCGCCCTCAAAACGCTGGCGCGGGAATTCAAGAACGTGCCGATGCTGGCCCGCACCCACGGCCAGACCGCCTCGCCGACCACCATCGGCAAGGAGCTGGCGGTGTTTGCCGCGCGCCTGGCCAGACAGAGCGAAAAGATCGCCGCCGTGGAACTGCTCGGCAAGCTGAACGGCGCGGTCGGCAACTTCAACGCGCACCTCTCCGCCTACCCCGGCGTCGACTGGCCGGAGCTGACCAGGGGCGTTATCGAAAACGAACTGGGGCTGACCCAGAACCTGTTCACCACCCAGATCGAACCGCATGACTACATGGCCGAACTGTTCGACGCCCTGGCGCGCTGGAACACCATCCTCACCGACCTCAACCGCGACATCTGGAGTTATGTCTCGATGGCCTATTTCGGCCAGAAGACCGTCAAGGGCGAGATCGGTTCCTCGACCATGCCGCACAAGGTCAACCCCATCGATTTCGAGAATTCCGAAGGGAACTGCGGGCTGGCCAACGCCATCTACAACCACCTCTCGGCCAAGCTGCCGATTTCCCGGCTGCAACGCGACCTCACCGATTCCACCGTGCTGCGCAACATGGGGGTCGGCTTCGGCTACAGCATGATCGCCTGCAAATCGACCCTGAAGGGTCTGTCCAAGCTGAAACTGAACGAGAAGAACCTGGCGGCCGATCTGGACAAGGCCTGGGAAGTCATGGCCGAGCCGATCCAGACGGTGATGCGCAAGGCGGGGATCGAAAAACCCTACGAGAAACTGAAGGAACTGACCCGTGGCAGGCAGATCGATCGTGAAACCATTCGCGCCTTTGTCGAAGGGCTGGACCTGGCTCCGGAAGACAAACAGCGCCTGCTCGACATGAGCCCGGCCAGCTACGTCGGCATGGCCTCCGAAATCGTCGATCTGCTCGACTAAAGCGGAGCAGCTATCAGAAAAAAACGGCAGCGGGACCGCGATTTCGGTCCCGCTGCCGTTTTGCGTTTCCTTTTGCAATCGCGACAGCATGAACCTTGCTGCGCAACGGCTGCATGCATCCCGAAACCTGCCAACGTTCCCTCTGCACCACGAAAAAACCCGCCTCATCCCGTTCCCGCTGATTGAATAACAACGACTTAATGACAACTTGACACAGTCCGGTTGTCTGCTAATTTTAATGCGATGGAATAGGATGAGCGATCATAGTGCTGCCAAGGAGGGATATCATGCATCTCAGAATTTTCCCGGTCTGTCTTTTCTTCGTTTTACTCACAGTCACTTCAGCGCCGTCGGCGGAAGATCACGGAGCGTATATCGGCGCACAGCTCGGAGCGGTGTTTGCCG
>DASWJX010000213.1:0-6590 GCA_036396915.1 Geopsychrobacteraceae bacterium
CCTACCAGCATACTCATGCGGCCGCAACGGGAGTGGCAATCCACAACCGTTCATGCGGCAACCCTTTGCATCAGCATACCCATACGGTTATCGGGGAGCATGGCCGCTGGGGGATCGGCTGTACCTGCTTTGCTTTTTGAACGGATAGCCTCAAGGAGAAAGGACAATGCTCACCATACGAAAAGCAGTTGAACGCGGACATGCCGATCATGGCTGGCTGAATGCCTATCACACGTTTTCTTTTGCCAATTATTACGACCCGAAGCACATGGGGTTCAGAGACCTGCGGGTCATCAATGAGGACCGGGTTCAGGCGGGCGAGGGATTCCCGACCCATCCGCATCGCGACATGGAAATCATTACCTATGTCCTTGAAGGGGCGCTGGAGCACAAGGACAGCATGGGAAACGGATCGGTTATTGTTCCGGGCGAGGTGCAGCGGGTGAGTGCCGGAACCGGCATTACCCACAGTGAGTTCAACCACTCCCGGTCGGAGCTGGTGCACCTCCTTCAGATCTGGATACTGCCGGATAAGGAGGGAGTAAAACCTGGCTACGAGCAGAGGTTCTATCCTGATGAGGAGAAACGGGGGAAATGGCGACTGATCGCCTCTGCGGATGGCCGGGACAACTCCGTTACCATCCATCAGGATGTCTACCTGTACGCGGCTCTCCTTGATTCAGGTGAAAAGATCGTTCACGAAATTGCGCAGAACCGCCATGCCTGGCTGCAGGTGGCGCGCGGTCAGGTTGTGGTGAACGGACAGAGAATGTCGCAAGGTGACGGGCTGGCCGTCAGCCGGGAAGAGCGGTTGACTGTTTCCGCTGACATACCGGCAGAGGCGCTCTTGTTCGATCTGACCTGACGGATGTGGATTGGCAGATATAGTTTCTGTCTCTGACTCATTGACGATAAAGTCTGCGTGAGTATGTAGAGACAGGAGAAGTGATGCCCGCACCCCATGATCTGAAATTGATAACTGGAATTAGTTTTCCCCTTCCGGTTATCGGTTGAGCTGTATGCTGACATGTTTCCGGGCGCGCGAGAGGGAGAGGCATATCATGAAAGATCAAAATTACACCGCTACCTTTACGGAGATGCGGATCGGAATCATAGGTGCGGGAAACATTGGCGGGACGCTTGCGCGGCACCTCACGAGACTCGGACATCTGGTTTCGATTGCGAATTCACGGGGACCGGAAAGCCTGATCGATCTGGCGAATGAAATCGGTGCCAAGGCGGTCTCTGTGACAGAAGCCGTTAACGCTGGGGAAATCGTTATCATTGCGATTCCGACAAAGGCCGTTGTCGACCTTCCGAAAAGGCTGTTTGCGGACGTTTCTCCCGAGGTCATCGTGGTCGATACCGGCAACTACCATCCGGAGCTGCGCGATGGCCACATCGAGGCGATCGATCGAGGCATGCCGGACAGCCGGTGGGTCGCGCAGCAGATCGGACGTCCGGTGATCAAGGCATTCAATACCATCTTCGCCAGGAGCTTGCTCGAGAAGGGGGCGCCGAAAGGGGCGCCAGGCCGGATTGCGCTGTCTGTCTTTGGAGATTCATCGGATGCCAAGGCAAGAGTGCTTCGTCTGATCGACGACCTTGGTTTCGACCCGGTCGATGCCGGCAATCTGGACGACTCCTGGCGTCAGCAGGCCGGAACGCCCGCGTACTGCAAGGACTTGGAATCCAATGCACTCCGGCAGGCACTGGCAGAGGCTGTTCAGGAACGCGTTGCAGAATACCGGGCTGCAGAGGAGGCTCGCATCAGAAAATATCTGGCAGCCCAGTAAACTGACGATCTGCAGTACACTAATGGTAAGAAATGAACAGCATAAGGAGGCGATATCATGGCAACTTCACAAGAAAATGAGTTGGCTCGTGTAATACGCCAGAAAGTAGCAGACCTGAAGCAGGTATGTCAGGGAATTGACGAGAACCTGGCCTCGCGCGCCCCGGCGATCCGGTGGTCACCCAAGCAGATTCCTTCCCATCTGTGCGGTCCCGAGGACGTGGGGCATCTGCCGATCCTCAGGGCCTTCGTCGACAGCGATATCCCGATGATCGATCTCGATACCGAGAATCCGTTCTTTACCGAACATCGTGCGGCCATGAGCTTCAGTGGGCTTGTCGCGGAGTGCGAGCTGGGGACTTGGGTCTTGGGCTGACACATTTTTCGGACAAGCAAATCTTTGACTTGCCCTGCTGTCTGGGCTAAATTAACCCTGTTTTAACTAGCCGGCGGACGGACAAAAAATAATTGATTGCCTTTTTCCGGTCGATCCCTCTCAGGGCGATGCATTGAGGATCGAACTTCAAGTTCTTCCCCCTAAAAAAAATGCGAGCACATTATGTCGGGAACGAATAACAACACCTTTCTCAGTCAGTCCATGCGGCCTTTGCTGGCTAAAAGGGAGTACTTGGGATTGATGCCGGAGAGAACTGGGAAAGATATCCGGGAACGGAATTTCGACAACTCCGCCTTGCATGAGAGAGGAATGGGGAGCATGCAGCTTGCCGATATCATGGATGTTTCTTCCCTCCAGTCGCTCATGGATGATTTCTACGAGCTGACCCGGATTCCCATGAGTCTGATTGATCTCGAAGGAAAGGTGCTGGCCGGGGTTGGCTGGCAGAAAATTTGTACTCAATTCCACCGGGAACATCCCGAAACCCTCAGACATTGCATCGAAAGCGACACCCGACTCACGGCCGGGATTCAGGAAGGAGAGTACAGGCTTTACAAGTGCATGAACAACATGTGGGATGCCGCCACACCCATCATGGTCGGTGGCCAGCACCTGGGACATCTTTTTACCGGGCAATTCTTCTTCGATGACGAACTTCCGGATTATGACTCATTCCGGGCACAAGCCGCGCAGTATGGTTTCCCTGAAGAAGAATACATGGCCGCCATCGACGCGGTTCCCGGGGTGAGCAGGGCAGCCATAGAGACCGCCATGGCTTATTTCATGAAACTCGCCACCATGATTTCCCAGCTCAGTTACAGCAATATCAAGCTGGTTCGCATCTTGGCCGAACGGGAATCGCTCATGGATTCGCTAGGCGAAAGTGAGCACCGACTGGCCAGGGCGCAGGAAATTGCCCATCTCGGAAGCTGGGAACTCGACCTTGTCAATAACAACCTCACGTGGTCGGATGAAGTCTACCGGATTTTCGGTCAGCAACCGCAGGAGTTCGGGGCCACCTATGCGGCCTTCCTCGAAGCGGTGCACCCAGACGACCGCGCGGCGATTGACGCGGCCTATTCGGGATCGTTGCGCGAGGGGAGGGACACCTACGAAATCGAACATCGGGTCGTGCGGAAAGCTACGGGAGAGATTCGTTACGTCCACGAAAAATGCGAGCATTTCAGAGACGATGCCGGCAGGATCATCCGGTCCACGGGGATGGTCCATGACATCACCGAGCGCAAGCAGGCCGAGGTGGCACTGCGAGAGAGCGAGCTGTCCTACCGGCAGATTCTGGATTCCATCCCGGGAATGGTGTTCACGACGAGGCCGGACGGCTACTGCGATTACCAGAGCCAGCAGTGGGCCGACTTCACCGGCGTGCCGATGAGCGAGCACCTCGGCGACGGGTGGAACAAGCTGCTGCATCCCGACGATCGGCCACGGGCCTATGCCGCCTGGCGCAACGCCGTCGAAGAACGCGCGCCTTACGACCTGGAATACCGCGTTCGGCGGCAGGACGGCGAGTTCGAATGGTTCAAGGTGCGAGGTCGGCCGATTCGCAACGAAGCGGGAGAGATCGTCCGCTGGTTCGGTACGGCGCTGAACATCGACCAAATGGTCCGGACCCAGGAGGAACTGCGTCAGGCGAAAACAACGGCCGAGGCGGCCACCCGCGCCAAGAGCGAATTTCTGGCCAACATGAGCCACGAAATCCGCACGCCCATGAACGCTATCATCGGCATGACCGAGCTGACCCTCGACACCCCTCTTTCCCGCCAGCAACGGGAGTATCTGGAGATGGTGCAATCCTCGGCCGAATCCCTTCTCAAGGTGGTCAACGATATCCTCGATTTCTCCAAGATCGAGGCTGGCCTGCTGGAGTTCGAGGCGGCGGCATTCGACCTGCGCGACCTGGTGGGAAAGACAGCCCATACCCTGGCCCTCCGCGCCCACCAGAAAGGGCTGGAACTGGCCTGCCGGATCGATCCTGCCATCCCTGGCAGCCTGATTGGGGATGCCGGGCGTCTTCGCCAGGTGCTTATCAACCTGATCGGCAACGCGGTCAAGTTCACCGAGCGGGGGGAGATCTTGCTTCAGGTGGAAGTGATGGCGGCGGACGATGATGAAAAATGCCACCTGCGGTTTTCGGTCAGCGACACTGGCATCGGCATCCGCGCCGACAAGATGGATCTGCTCTTCCGACACTTCAGCCAAATCGACAGTTCCGCCGCCCGCCGCTTTGCCGGCACCGGCCTTGGGCTCGCCATCTCCCGGCAGATCGTGGAAGGAATGGGGGGGACCATTCGGGCCGATAGCGAGGAGGCAGTAGGAAGCACTTTCTCCTTCACTGTCTCTCTTGCCCTTTCGCAGCAGCCGGCTACGGTGCCTTCTCTGCGGCCGCAGCCGGATCTGGAGGGGATGCGGGTGCTGATCATCGACGACAACGAGACCAACCGGCGCATCCTCACCGAGATGCTGGCCAGTTGGGGGATGGTGCCGAACGCGGCCGCCGGCGGCCGGGAGGGAATCGAGCGGCTGCGGACGGCCGCCACAGCGGGAAAGCCTTTCCGCCTACTTCTGCTGGACGAGCGGATGCCGGAGATGGATGGCTTCGAGGTGGCGGAGAAGATCCGGAGCGACGACACCCTGCCGGAGATGAATATCATGATGCTCTCCTCTGGGGACGTGCCCGCCGCCGCCGCCCGATGCAGCCAGGCCGGGATCGCAACCTACCTGATCAAGCCCCTCCGGCAGTCGGAGCTGTTCGATACACTCATGGAGACCTTCGACCGGCAGGCGATCCGGGAGCCGGAGCTGTTTCCGGCCGCTACGGACCATCTCTCGCCCGCGCCCGGCGGCGCCTGCATCCTTCTGGCCGAGGACAACCGGATCAACCAGGCTCTGGCCCGGACCCTGCTGGAGAAGCGGGGATGGACGGTGCAGACTGCGGCCAACGGCGATGAGGCAGTGGCAGCCTGGCGGCAGGGTGGGATCGACCTGATCCTGATGGACGTGCAGATGCCGGAGGTGGACGGTTTTCAGGCGACCCGCCTTATCCGTGAGGAGGAAAGGAACCTGGCAGTACGCACTCCGATCATCGGACTCACTGCCCATGCCATGAAGGGGGATCGGGAGGCATGTCTGGAGGCCGGGATGGATGAATACGTCCCCAAACCGGTCCGGGCCGAGGCGCTCTATGCCGCGGTGGAGCACTGGTTGCCAGGTGGCGGTGGCGCTTCGGCCATCAATCTGCACGACGCCCTGCAAGCAGTAAACAGCGACCGGAACTTTCTTGCCGACTTGGCCGTACAATTCTCCCGCGACTACCCAGCAACCCGAGAGAATCTGCGGGCGGCACTGGAGCGGAATGATTTGAACCGGGTGGAATGGATTGCCCATTCCCTCAAGTCGGTTGTCGGCATTTTCGGCGCAAAGAAAGCGGCGGTGCTGTTGCAGAAGTTGGAGGACGCTGCCGAGAACCGGGGGTTAACGGAGGCAAAGGATCTAATGCCGAAGGTGCTGATGGAATTGGAGAGGGTGGAGGGATGCCTGGCCGCCTTCTCGGCGGAAGCCGCTACCCCGCCCGCCGAACCGGACCGGTAGAACGTCGCCGGAAAATTCGCCTTTCCACAAGGTCGTCAAAAATTCCCAGAGGCTTCCAGACTGGAGGAACACCCGTGAGAGTTTTAATTGCCGAAGATGACCCGGTTTCTCGGCTTCTTCTCGAAAAGAGCCTGCTCGGGTGGGGGTACGATGTGGTCGTCACCCGGGACGGCAACGAAGCCTGGCAGGCCCTCCAGGCCAAAGATGCTCCACAGCTTGCCATCCTTGACTGGAAGATGCCAGGGCTGGACGGCGTGGATGTTTGCCGGAAAACCAGGCAAGAGGCGCGGGAACCCTACATCTACCTCATCCTTCTCACGGGCAATTGCAAGGAGGAGCATCTCGTCGCCGGCATGGAAGCCGGAGCGGATGACTACATTACCAAGCCGTTCAAAACCAACGAGTTGAGGGTGCGCCTCCGCGCGGGAAAACGCATCGTTGAGCTGCAGAACGAGCTGATAGTGGCCCGCGAAATCCACAAGGTGAAGTCCACCCATGATTCACTCACCGGCCTGCTGAATCATGAGAAAATCATGCAGGTTCTCGATGAGGAACTGGCCAGGGCGGATCGGGATGGGAACAGGGTCGCCGTGATCATGGCCGACCTTGACCACTTCAAGAGCATTAATGACACTTACGGTCATATGGCTGGCGATACGGTGCTTCGGTCGACTGCCGCGAGAATGCTTTCACTCAAGCGTCCGTACGATTCTATCGGGCGGTTTGGCGGCGAAGAGTTTCTGGTCATTCTGCCAAACAGTTGCAGAGAATCTGCTCTCGTTTTTGCCG
>DASWJX010000214.1:0-2190 GCA_036396915.1 Geopsychrobacteraceae bacterium
TACACCACCTCTTCAAACACATCCTCCTTATACCGGCTCAGCGACAGGTCATAACCCTCAGCCTCAATATGAGCCCGCGGCACAGAAAACCATTTCGCGGTCCGGTCGGTATCGATCGAAGCATCCCGCCCGTGGAACCGCGCCACGATATCCTGCAAATCCCCATACCCCTCCTGCTTGCTGCGCTTGTCGTCCAGCGAGTAGCCGTCGGCCTGCATCTCGTAGAACCAAACCTGTTCCGTGGCCGGTTGGCTGACCTTGTCCTTCGGCCCCCAGACCTTGGTGAAGAGCAGGATGGCGGTGCTGACCCCGGCGTAGGGCTTGAACACACCGCTGGGCAGGGTGATGACGGCCTTGAGCTCGCAGCGCTCCACCAGCGTCTGCCGCAGTTGTTTGAAGGCCTTGCCTGAACCGAACAGCACCCCCTGGGGCACAATCACACAGGCGGTGCCGCCCTTTTTCAGCAGGCGGTAGATGTTCTCGACGAACAGCAGCTCGGTCTTGGTGGTGGATAGCTGCAAGTTTTCGTTGATGTCGCCCTTGTCGATGCTGCCGGTAAAAGGCGGGTTGGCCATGACAATGTCGTATTCGGCTTCTTCAAGGTAGCTCTTGCTCAGGGTGTCCTTGTAGTCGATCTTCGGCTCGTCGATACCGTGCATCATCAGGTTCATCAGCCCCAGACGCACCATGGTGGCGTCGATGTCATAGCCGAAGAGGGAAGCTTGCAGGATGGCCTGCGCCTTTTCCGTGAGCCCGGCCGCCACCGAGGTACGGACGAAGCCGTCTTCGTCGGGCTCAAAATCCTTCTTGCCCGCCTTTTTCGCCAGCTCGGTGACGATGTACTGGTAGGCCCCGAGCAAAAAGCCGCCGGAACCACAGGCCGGATCGGCGATGCGGTGGCCCAGTTGCGGCCGCACCAGATCGGCCATCAGCTTGATGATATGGCGCGGGGTGCGGAACTGGCCATTCTTGCCGGCAGTGGCGATCTCGGAGAGGAGCATCTCATAGACATCGCCCTGGATGTCCTGAAAGGCCTGGCCGTTATCCCGCGAGTCCTTCTCCATGATCTCGAAGATCTCGTCGATGGTCTTCACCGCCTCCACTAAGAGCGCCGGTTTGGGGATGATGAACACCGCGTTTCTCATGTGGTGGGTGAAGTTGCTTTCGGTGCCGTTCATGTCCTTGAGGAAGGGGAAAACCTTGCTCTGTACAAATGTAAGCATCTCCTCGGCCTGCATGCGCTTGAACTCGCTCCAGCGCAGGGTGCGCTTGTCGATTTCGTACATCCTGGCGTCGGCCTGGCGTTTGTCGGTCTCTTTTTGGCTGTCGTCTTCCCTTGCTTTAGCGCGGTATTCCGGCGGTATCCATTGCCCCTCGAATTTGGAGGTGTAGGGCTCGCCGGTAAAGTCCGCATCGGCCAGCTTTTTCTGATCCAGCTCGTCGAGCCGCTTCATGAACAGCAGGTAGGTGATCTGCTCGATGGCGGTGAGCGGGTTGGAGATGCCGCCGGACCAGAATTTGTTCCAGAGCTGGTCGATCTTACTTTTGAGTTCGGGGTTGTTCTGCAGCATGGCTATTTTCCTTGGTTCCCGAAAGGAGTCTCGGTCAATACTCTTGCGGTCATGGGTTCTTTGTTCACTCTTCCAGCTTCGGTTCGGGCAATTTGCCGGACTGTTTGACGAGTTTCTTCTCTTCTGTCTTGACCCGGCGCTCCAGCTTTTTGATGTCCTCTTCCGGCGGCAGCCGTTCGGGCTTGATGCCGCGCTGGCCGAGCATATCGCGCACGCTTTCGTTATTTTGCACGTGCTCGCGGGTGATCGCGTGCTCGCCTCGCAAGTCGTCCTGCTGGGCGTTGTGGTTGGTCATCTCGGTGGCCAGGTTTTTGGCGGCAATGGTCAGCGTCGGCAGAAAATCCGCCAGGGGGCGCGTTTTGGTAATGCCGTAGCGGTCTTTCATCACCTGGGTGGTGTGGCCGCCGAAGAGTGCCGCATCCCCTTTGGAACGAATGCGACCGAATCCGGCATCGTCCACGCCCCGTTCATAAATGTTCTGGGAGAGGGTCTTCTCCGATTCCCGCAGCCGTTCACGGGCATCCAGTCGGGCCAGAAGACGCATGCGGTCTTCGATCAGCTCCTGCTTGCGGGTCTGGATCGCGAAGTAGCTCTGGGCAAAGGCGATAGGTTCCTTGCG
>DASWJX010000215.1:0-13073 GCA_036396915.1 Geopsychrobacteraceae bacterium
CGCGCTGATTGAGCTGAAAGGGAATCTGCTGAGCAGGGCCGGCGATAGCGACAATGCCGCGGCCGCTTTCACCGAACTGGCCAGATTGCATCCCGAGCGCGGCGCCGCGCTTCTGGTCAGGCACTATCTGCAAAGCGGCACGCCCGCACAGGCGCTGGCGGTTGCCGACAGCATGATCGCCGCCGATCCGGGAGCTGCCGCGGGGTATCTTTTGCTGGCGGGAATCCAGGTTCGGCAGAAGGAGCATCCGGCCGCGCTTGAGACCATTGAAAAGGGCCTCAAACTGGTGGAGAAGCGGCAGCGGCTCGAAATGCAGCTCGGGGCGCTTCACGAACTGTCGGGAGACATCGACAGGGCCACGGAAATTTACCGCAGAGTGGCAGAGCGGTTGCCGGGCTACATTCCTGCGCTGTTCGCGCAAGCGGTCATCGACCAGCGACAGGGCGACCTGCGTCGCGCCCGGGAACAGTATCAGCTGGTTCTGCGGCAGGCCCCCGATTATGTTCCGGCCCTGAACAATATGGCCTACCTGATGACGGACAATTTCGGACGCTCACAGGAAGCGCTCGATATGGCGTTCAAGGCGTATCGGCGGCAGCCCGACGATCCGTTTATCATGGACACCCTCGGCTATGTGCTGATCGCCAATGACCGGCCGAAGGATGCGCTTGGCGTCTTGCGGGACGCGGTGGAGCTGATGCCGGGCAATGCGGCGATGAATCTGCATCTGGGGATGGCCTATGCCCGGCTCGGCGAGCAGGCAACCGCCCGGCCCTACCTGGAAATGGCGGCTGAAAAGGGCCGGCCGCAGGAGAGAACCCGGGCCGCAAAACTTTTGCAGAGGGGGACCCGAGAGGGGACAATGTAACCCGATCGAACGATTCAAGGTCCAGTGATGACAAGGCTCCGCTTCATACTTGCCGTTGGTGATTTTGTTCTGGCCCTATGTGCCCAGTACTGCGGGATGGTCTTGAGTGCCGCAAGCTTTGCGGTGTTGCGGGACTATCCGGCCGCCGGGCTGATCCATGCGCTGTTCTTTGCCTGCGCCCTGGTGTCGGCCTCGTCGGTGGCCAAGTTGTACGGCAAGGGGCATTACAAGGTCAGCAAGGGGGTTCTGGCGCGCGTGATCGCCTCCACGGGGTTGGCGCTGGTTATTTTTGCGGTGCTCTATCTGCTGGCGCCGCACATCATGGTGGCCAAGGGCGCGGCCGCGCTCTCCCTGCTCATCTTCGGTCTCCTGCAGTTTTTCTGGCACAACTACCATCTCAAACTTCCCGGATTCTCGCAAAACCTCCTGATCCTGGGAACGGGTGCTCTGGCGCGGCAGCTGGATCAGACCCTGGCCGGCAGCAACCATGACTATCTTCCGGTCGGGTTTGTCCGGTTGCCTGACGAGGATGCGGTTGTCGACGCATCCCGGATCCTGGGGCCGGTCAGCGATTTCGCCGGCATCGCGCTGCAGCAGAAGGTTCATAAGGTGGTGGTCGCGATCGCGGAACAGCGGGGGGTGCTGCCGGTCACCGAGCTGTTGAGATGTCGCTTCAACGGCGTTGAAGTGGTTGATGCCATGTCGTTTTATGAAGAGATGACCGGCAAGGTCATGGTTGGAAATGTCAATCCCGCCTGGTTTATTTACTCCTCGGGGTTCGAAATCGATCTGTTTGCCCTCTACAGCAAGCGGGCTCTCGACATCGTTTTTTCGCTGCTCGGCATCGCTTTGTTCTGGCCGCTCATGCTTCTGGTTGCCGCGGCGGTCAAGCTGGATTCTCCCGGGCCCATCCTGTTTCGTCAGATGCGGGTCGGCAAGAATGACAATGTTTTCGAACTGTATAAGTTCAGAACCATGCGCGAGGATGCGGAGAGCGAGAGCGGAGCGATATGGGCGGCAACCGACGATCCGAGGATCACCAGGCTCGGCACGTTTCTGAGAAAGTGCAGGCTGGACGAAATGCCGCAATTTTTCAATGTCCTGCTGGGCGATATGGCGTTTGTCGGGCCGCGTCCGGAACGCCCCGAGTTCGTTCTGGAGCTCTATCAGCTGCTCCCGTACTACTCCAAAAGGCATGCATTGAAACCGGGGGTGACCGGCTGGGCCCAGGTCAATTATCCCTACGGGGCTTCTGTCGAGGACGCGCTGGAGAAGCTGAACTACGATCTGTATTACATCAAGAACTACAGTATTTTCTTGGATATACTTATTGTCATGGAGACGGTAGAGGTTGTGCTCTCCGGCAGAGGAGGTCGATAGTCTATGAATAGGAAGCGGTTGGTGTGTTTGCTCCTGTCGGTTGTTCTGTTCAGCGCCCCGGTTTTCGCCGGGGATTATGTGATCGGCGACGGCGATGTCCTGCAGGTGTCGGTTTGGGGGGTTCCCGATCTGAGCGTCCCGGTCAGGGTCCGGCCTGACGGCAAGATCACCCTGCCCGCCGCCGGGGATGTCGTGGCCTCGGGGCTGACACCCGCCCAGTTGAGCCGGAAGCTGGGAGACGTGCTCGGCCGGTTTGTCAAGGAACCGATCGTCACGCTGACCGTTGAGGAAATCACCAACAACAAGATCTATGTTTTCGGCGGCGGCGTGCCGTCCGCGACATTGAATCTGTCCGGCCGCACGACCTTGTTCAAGCTGCTCTGCCAACTGGAAAATATCGACAATACCGATCTGAAGAATGCTTATCTGCTGAGAGGGGGCGCGCGTTTTTTCAGCAAATTTCATCCGCTGTTTGTCGATGGCGATCTGTCCCTCGATTTCGTCCTGCATGCCGAAGATATCATCTACATCCCGACCAATGAACTGAATAAACTTTACGTCGTCGGCGCTGTCATGGAGCCCAAATATATTTTCTACCGCGAAGGGATCAAGGTCCTCGATGCCATTCTGGAAGCCGGCGGTTTCAACGAGTTTGCCGATATCAACGACGTGACGGTCATCCGCAAAAACGGTGACAGGGTCAGAGTGAAGCTGAAAAACCTGATGAAAGGAAAGGATGTCGGCCAGAATGTACCGCTTATGGGCGGTGATTACATCATCGTTTCGGAGGGGATGTTTTAGCCGCCGCGGCGTGTTGTTGCGACGTTACCGCATGCATGGGAAGGTCGGGTGAAAATGCATCAGAAACAGAATGAAGTGACAAAATATCTGAAAATCATCTTTCGCCACAGATATCTGTTTGTGTCTGTTTCGCTGCTGGTCATGACGGCCATCACCGCTTACAGCTATCTTATGCCCGAACAGTATCAGTCCGACAGTACGGTCTTTATTGAAAAAAATATTATCAACAATCTGGTCAAGGGGATTGCCATGACCCCCGATCTCTCCGACAAGATCAAGGTTCTCAAGTTTGCCCTGCTGAGCAGGGATATCGTTACAAAGGTTCTGGAAGATATCGATTCGGATATTTTTACCAAAAGTAAATCGGAGCGGCAGCATTATATTACCAATTTACGGGAAAGAATAATGATCACGGTCAAGGGTGAGGAGCTTTTTATCGTTTCCCTGATCGACAGCGATCCCAAGTTTGCGCAGGAATTCATCAATACCCTGGTCAGCAAGTACGTGGAAGAGAATGTCAGCGCCAAGCGTGAAGAGTCCTACGGCGCAAACCGCTTTCTTGTCGAACAGCTGGATACCTTCAAGGCCAAACTGGATCAGGCGGAAACCGCGATCATCGATTTTCGGAAAAAGCAGGGGGTTTATCTGTCCATGGACGAGAGGACCGACCTGGCTGAAATCAAGCAATTCATGCGCGAGATTGAGGATATCGAGCTGCAACTGCAGACCCTGAAAGCCCGTCAGGGGCGCTTGATCCAGCAGCTTGACAGCCTGGACAAGACGGTCGACATCTTCAGCGAAGCAGGGGGCGGCGGGCACATCGTGCAGCTGGAGAGACGCCTCGGCGACCTGCTGTTGCGCTACACCGAAAACTATCCGGAAGTTGTGCGCCTCAAAGCGGAACTTGAAGGCCTGAAAAATCGGGCCGCAACCGATCCGGGGGACAGCACCGGAACCACCAGGATGACGTCGCTGAACCCGCTCTACCAGGAGGTTCAGCAGAAAATGTTCGAGGTCGAGACAGAGATCAGTTCGTTTGAGGCAAAAAAGAAAAACCTCAAGGAGCTGGTCACGCAGCGCGAGAAAAATCTGCACGAAGTCCCGGTCAATAAAAAGGAATTGGCGGTACTGATCCAGGAACGGGATTCCCACCGGGAAATTTATCAGGAGCTGCTGAAGCGGATGGGGCAGTCGGAAGTCTCCAAGCAGATGGAGATCAGCGACAAGACATCGACCTTCCGCATCGTCGATCCGGCCAACTATCCGGAAATTCCGGTTTCGCCCAACATGGTCAAGATGATTTTCCTGGCCATCTTCGGCGGCCTGGGTTGCGGTCTGGGGGCGGTCGTTTTGCTCGACTATTTCGATACGTCGGTGAACGATCCGCAGCAACTCGAGGAGCTGGGGGTCGAGGTGCTGGCGATGATCCCGAATATTGCCGATGGCGTTGCCGACGTTCAGGCCGGAAAACGGGATCGGACCCTGTATGTGGCCGGAACGCTCTATTTATTCGGTTTTATCGTTCTGCTGATCTATGAAGCCTTGCATCGCTACAAGTGACATTCTGACCGTTGATGAGCAAGGGAGATGGAGTGATGAGTCGTATCGAAAAAGCCATGGAAAAGGCGAACAAGCAGCGCGTGGAAGCGGGGTCGTCGGGTCCGGAGCCCGCCCAGCTTCAGACCGTTGAAAAATCCGCCCCGCTTGCCGAACGTTTGCTGCCTTCCGCTCCGCTGCGGATCAACAATCCGATGCTGGCGGCATTGCGCGAAAAGAACGATGTGGTTGTGGAAGAATATAAAAAGCTCCGTTCGCTGATTGTCAAGCTGACCGGAGGCGATCATTTCGACAATACCCTGATGGTGACCAGTACGGTCAGCGGCGAGGGGAAAACCCTGACGGCGCTGAATCTGGCGATTTCCCTGGCCAAGGAATACGATCATACGGTGTTGCTGGTCGATGCCGATCTGCGTCGTCCTTCGGTGCACAGGTATCTGGGCATCGAACCGGAACCGGGCTTGATCCAGTGTGTCAAGAATCAGCTGCCGCTCGGCGAGGCGTTGATCAAAACCGGCATCGGCAAGCTGGTTGTGCTCCCCTCCGGCGGCACGCTGGACGATCCGGTGGAATTCCTCTCTTCGAATCGGATGAAGGAACTCATCCGGGAGCTGAAAACCCGCTATCCGGATCGCTATGTCATTTTTGATACGCCGCCGATGCTGCCTTTTGCCGATGCGCAGGTGCTCAAGCATGCGGTTGATGCGACGCTGTTTGTCGTCCGCGAACGGCAGGCAAAAATCCAGCATGTCAAAAAGATCCTCAACGATCTGCGAGATGCCAATTTGCTCGGGGTTGTTTACAACGATATTCAGTCCTGTACCGCGAACAACCCGTACTATTACTACTGAACGTCGCACCGGGAGTATGCCGACTCCTGAAACCCCTGACCGGCGGAGCCTGATGGCATGCGATCGATGGTTTTTCTGATATGTGCCGTAAGCCTGGCCTGGTTGCCGGCCGCAACCGCCCGGGCCGGGGCCAGGGTCGGTCCGCATCTGACCGTGGCTGAAGAATTCACCGACAATCTGCTGCTTTCCGCCAGCGATGAAGCAAGCGACTGGATCACCACGGTGGAGCCGGGTATCGGTCTGGTGTACGGTTCTTCGGCTCTGGTATACGAGAGCGATTACTCCCTGAGGTTCCGTTATTATCAGGAGCATTCCGAGGCCAGCGAAACCAGCTTTCGGGACGTCCAGCGGGCAACGGCAAGCGGCCTGCTTTTTCCGGCGCGCAATTTCAACATAGCGGCTGATGGCGAAATCAGCCGGGTCGCTCTCGATGAGCGGGGTCCGGGGGTCGAGGAGAGCGAACTGGTGAATACCACCAACCTGTACCGTTATTCGGTCAACCCCCGCTATGTCCGGCAGTGGTCCTCCGCTTTCGCCTCAACACTCGGTTACCGCTATGGGCAGACCGATTACGAGTCAGCGGCCGGTGACGACACCAGCAGCCATGAATACAGCTTGTTGCTTGAGCGAACCCATTCGCGCCGGACCGACCTGCGCTTTCGCTATGCTTATCTTGAGCAGACGGTCAGCCTGTTCCGGGATTTTGAACAGCACACGGCGCTGGCAGGCGTTACCCATCGGTACGGCCCGCGCACCGACTTGAGCGCGGACATCGGTTCGGTAAAAATCAGCTTTGCCGACGGCTCGGAAAAGGAATTGCCGGTCTGGAACGGCAGGGTGGCGTACCGGTTTTCCGGATTTTTGTCGCTGGCGCTTACCAGCTTCCGGGAGTTTACGGTTTCCGTCCGGCGCGGCTTCACCAAAGGGGACACGGCGTCCGCCAGTCTGGTTTATGCCGGCCGGGCGACTGCGGAAGGCCGGGTTTACCTGACCGAGAGAGAGTACCTGGAAGAGCAAAGCAAGGACGAGGTCCTCGGCGCGCGGATGCTGCTGACGGTTCCGCTTGAGGATCGCTACTACACAACGGTCTTTGTCGACTACAGATATTTGCACTTTCTGCCCGACGATGAAAAAGCGGATCGCTCCGCGCTCGGCGCGACCATCGGTTATGCCTTCAAGCCGCTGGATGTTTCCCTCGGCTATACCTACATCCTCAACGATTCCAATATCGACGGCAACGATTACCGCAACAACCTGGTCCTGCTGAAAGGAAGCCTGAGGTACTGATTTATGTATACGCAGCATTTCGGACTGTCGGCCAAGCCGTTTGAACTTTTGCCCAACCCCCGTTTTCTGTACCTCGGCAAGGGGCATAAGAAGGCGCTCAGTTATCTGCGCTACGGTTTGCAGGAGCGGGCCGGATTCACCCTGCTGACCGGCGAGGTCGGTTCCGGCAAGACAACCCTGCTGCGGGATATCCTCAACACGGCCGACAAAAAAAACACCCTGGCGATGATATTCAATACCAAGGTCAGTGGCTTGCAGCTGCTGGCGATGGTCAACGAAGAGTTCGGGCTCGCCATCCAGGGGCAGGACAAGGTGGCCCTGCTGCGGGGGCTGAACGATTTCCTGGTCGCCGAATACGCCCTGGGACGTCAGCCGATACTGATTATCGATGAGGCGCAAAACCTTACCGCCGAGGCGCTGGAGGAAGTCCGATTGTTGTCCAACCTTGAGGCCGACAATTACAAGCTGTTGCAGATTGTTCTGGTGGGTCAGCCGGAGCTGAAAGCGGTGATCGCCCGACCGGAGTTGCGGCAATTGCGTCAGCGCATCAGTGTCAGTTGTCATCTGGGTCCGCTCAGCCGAGACGAGCTGGAGGAATATATCCATCATCGTCTGGCAACCGCCGGCAATCGCGATGCCGTAACCTTCAGCACGGAGGTCTTTGACCTGATTTACCGATTCAGCCAGGGGGTGCCGAGATTGATCAACCTGCTCTGCGATTCCTTGCTGCTTGCCGCATTCGTCGAGGAAACCCGGGAAATCACCCTGGAACTGGCCGAGGAATCGGTCGAGGACCTTTCCCTTTCGGAACCGGACGACGAAGACCGGCGGGGGACACCCGGCAGCGATGCGCCGCAAGGAGCGGGCGCTGTCGAGCAGCGGCTGGCGCGGGTCGAAGAACAGTACCTCAGGCTCAATGCGGCGCGCGCGGAACGGGAAGCGATGCTTGATCGCCTGTCGAGTCAGGGCAGTATCCTCGAATATCTGATCAACCAGCAGCAGAAGCAGTTCAGCCAGTTTGACGAGAGTTTAAAGAAGATCAGCGGGCAGATCGACAGATTGAGGATGCTGGTTTTGAGCCAGGCCGATCAGGACATCGTGCGTCTTGATGCCAGGAAAAAAGAATCGAGTTGACGACTGAGCGGGGAGGTTGTGCAACGCCATGGAAATAACCAATCTTCTGACCATCGATGTTGAGGACTACTTTCAGGTTTCCGCTTTCGAGAAGATTTCGCCGATCGCAAGCTGGGACGCCAGGGAGTGCCGCGTCGAGCGGAACACCGACCGGATTCTCGAACTGCTGGCGGCGCACGAGCAGACCGCCACCTTTTTTGTTCTCGGCTGGATCGCCCGGCGGTATCCGGCGCTGGTCCGGCGGCTGGCCGGGGCGGGCCATGAAATCGCCAGCCACGGCTTCAACCATCAGCGCGTCTACAACATGCCGCGGGCGGCGTTTCGCGAGGACGTCCGCGGCAGCAAGGCGCTGCTCGAAGACATCTCCGGTCAGCCGGTTTACGGCTATCGCGCGCCGAGCTATTCGATCTCCTCCGGGTGCGCATGGGCCTTTGATGAGCTGTGCGATGCCGGCTACCGTTATGATTCCAGCATCTTTCCGATCAAGCACGATTTGTACGGGATGGCCGATTGGCCCCGCTTCGCGGGTTATACGGTGAGGACCGCGCAGGGCGACTGGCGTCCTTCCGCATTGCCCGGTCTGGATGGCCCGAGCCTTCGGGAAATTCCCATTTCGACCCTGTGCCTGGCAAAGCGCAACGTGCCGATCGCCGGCGGCGGCTATTTCCGGCTGTTCCCCTATGCCCTGTCGCGGGCCGGCTTGAGGCGCATCAACCGGACCGAAGGGGAGCCGTTCATCTTTTATCTTCACCCCTGGGAGCTGGACCCCGAGCAGCCGCGTCTGCGCGGGGCCGGGCTGAAGAGCTGTTTCAGGCATTATCTGAACCTGCACAAGACGGAACGGCGTTTCGGACGCTTGCTGGAGGATTTTCACTTTGCCGCTGTTCGCGATGTTTTTCCGGACACCTGTGCGCAGGAGCAGACCGGATGCGCGCCGGTCTTCGCCATCGCCTCGCAGCGCCCGAACGCGGGCCGGACGGAAGGCCATCTACCAGAGACAAGCTGAAGCGATCGGCCGATGAGCGATGCTCAGCATGGAGCGTGCATGGATCAGGTGGGAGCCGGGCGATATCGTTCGCCGCGGCGTCGACTCGGAAATCCGAAAACCGGGGTGTTATGGAGATACGGCTCGCTCAAGAATCGGATCGACAGGCGTGGGACGACTATGTTCTGGCGCATCCGGCGGGATCGGCCTACCATCAGTATGCATGGCGGCAGGCGGTCGAAAAGGCCTATCGCTTCCCGGGCGTTTATCTGATGGCCGTTCGCGAACACCGGATTTGCGGGGTGCTGCCGCTGATCGATTTTAAAATCCCTTTTCGGGGCAGATCCCTGGTCTCCCTTCCCTATTGCGATGTCGGAGGGGTGCTGGCGAACGACCGGGAAACGGAAACCGCTCTGGTCGGGGCCGCCATGCAGCGGGGCCGGGAGACGGGCTGCCGGGGGCTGACCCTGCGCCGGGCCGCGGAGGGCGATCCGGGTCGAAGCGCTTTCGCGCCCTCGGCTCCGAAGGTGCGCATGCTCCTCGCTCTGCCGGACCAAGCGGAACTCCTCCTCGCGCAGTTCAAGTCCAAACTGCGCAGCCAGATCAAAAAGCCGCTGCGTGACGGCTTGACGGCGAAAATTTCCGGACTGGAATTGGTCGACCAGTTTTATGCGATCTTCTCCAGAAACATGCGGGATATCGGTTCGCCCGTGCACAGCCTGAGCTGGGTGACGGCCGTGGTTGCCGCTTACGGAGAACGGGCGCGGATCGGGGTCGTCTATACCCCGGACGGTTCGCCGGCGGCCGCCGGAATCATCCTGCTGCACAACCGCACCGTCTCCATCCCCTGGGCCTCATCGTTGAAAATGTTCAATCGTTTAAACGCCAATGTGCTTCTGTACTGGCGGTTTCTTGAGTTTGCGATTGAAAACGGCTGCGACTGTTTCGATTTCGGTCGTTCCACGCCGGGGGGGGGGACCTATCGATTCAAGCGGCAGTGGGGCGCCAGGCCCTATCCCTTGCGCTGGGATGATCTGCTGCAAGCGGACGGCAGCCCCCGCGGGCGAAACGCTGCCGCGCTGCGAAGGGTTCTGGTGCGCGGCTGGCAGGTCCTGCCGGTGGGCTTTTGCTCCGTGGTCGGGCCGTTGCTGCGGCGCTATATCAGTTTGTAGGCAGTGCGCCGGCGCTGCATGTTCGAGCGAGGAGTTTTTATATGACGCTTTCCATTGTGATCCTGACCTGGAACTCATCCCGGCACATCGAAGACTGCCTGAATTCGCTGCTGAGCACTATCGGCGAGCCGCTCAAGCCGTTTGAAATCTTTGTCGTTGACAACGGTTCGACCGACCGGACCCGGGCTATTCTGAGCCGCTACCAAACGGACTTTCCCGAGGTGATCAAGCCGATCTTCCTCGAATCGAATACCGGCACGACCTACTCGCGCAATCTGGCGTTGAGAAAAGCCGCGGGCTCTTATATCGCCATTCTGGATTCCGACGTGATCATTCCCGGTGACATATTTACGCCATTGGTTGCCTTCCTCGATGGTTCGAGCCGGACGGGGATGGTCGTCCCCCGCTTGCTGTACGGAAACGGCGCCTATCAGAAATCGACGGATAATTTTCCGACCTTGCTGTCAAAAGCCCGCCGCTATCTGTTTTTGAAGGGGATGGAAAAAAGGGAACGGCAGCCTGCCCAAGCTCCACGATGCGTCGATTATGCCATCAGTGCCTTCTGGCTATTGAAAAAAGAGGTTGTTGCGCAGGTTGGTCTGCTCGACGAGAAAATTTTTTACGCTCCCGAGGATGTCGATTATTGCCTGAGGGTCTGGCGTAAGGGCTACCGGATTGTTTACCTGCCGGATGTCGAGGTCATTCATAACGCCCAGGAAATCTCCCGCGGTTTCAGGATCAACCGGGCGTTCATCGCGCACCTTACGGGGTTGCTGTACTTTTTCCGCAAGCATGGATACTGGCTGAAAAAGCCATGTTTCGTCGATCATGAAGAAAATTAGAGTCTTGCAACTGGGAAGTTGTTCCGGGCTTTACGGCGCAGAGCGCTGGATACTGGCCCTGATCAAATATCTTGACCCGGCAAGGGTGGAATCCTGGGTCGGTTCGATCAGGGATGCCCCCGAGCGGCCGGTTCCGGTTTGTCGGGAAGCCGCGCTGCTGGGCTTTGACACGCAGGTTTTCGACAGCCACGGCACGCTGAGTCTGTCGGCGGTCACGCTGTTGCGAGATTTTATCAGGGAGCAGGGGATCGACATCCTGCATAGCCACGGCTATAAAACCGATCTCATCGGTTTGCTGGCGACCGCGGGCACCGGCTGCAAAATCATGACGACCCCGCACGGCTGGACAAAACATCCGGATCTCAAACTGTTAGGTTATGAACTCCTCGATCGGATGGCTTTTCCGTTCTTCGATGCGGTGGTGCCGTTGTCCGACGGCCTCTGTCGGCCCCTGCGCAGGATCCCGCTCCTGAAGCACAAAGTCCATCTCATCAACAACGGCGTGGATACCGGGGAGATCGAGTCGGCGCAAGGCAGCGCAAAAGAAATCGCCGCATGGAAGGCTGCAGGAAGCTTTGTCATCGGGTATGTCGGCCGTTTGACCGCCGGTAAGGGGTTGGACGTTCTGCTGCGATCGATTGCGGCTCACGGCGAGCCTCACTGGAGGGTTGCTCTGGTGGGCGAGGGTGAGCAGGAAGCGGAATTGAAAGCCATGGTGCGCCGCTTGCAGCTTGAAGATTCGGTGCGATTTTTTGGTTTCCGGCCGGACCGACTGCTGTTCATGAAAGCGTTTGATGTTTTTGTGCTTCCCTCACGATCGGAAGGGACCCCGCGGTGTATCATGGAGGCCATGGTTGCGGGCGTGCCGGTGGTCGCTTCCGATATCCCGGGCTGCCGCTGTCTGATCACAAACCAAAAAACCGGGCTGTTTTTTCCGATGGATAATGCCGCGATGCTGGCGGACAGCCTCAGACTTTTAGAGTCGCGTCCCCATCTGAAGGACGAATTGTGCGCTGCGGCCAAAACGTTTATTCATGCTCACTATTCGGCGGCGAAGATGGCCGATGAATATACCTCGTTATACGCAGCCGTTTGTCGCGACCGGATTGTGCGGCAAGCAGGGACGAAGTCGCATTGATTGATCAGTGGGACAGAAATAGATTGAGACGGCAATGATTATTCTGACATGCGCCAACGGCGAACCGGCCAAAAGCGATAGCGGCAAGATCTTTAAAAACTTCAGCTTTAAAGAGGTGATCCGCAGCACCGCGCTTCAGGCGCAGAGATGCGGCTACACCGCCGTCGTTTATGATCTGGGTGATCTCGGCATCGGCATCCCTTATCAGGTGACGGACAAAAGTTTTATCGAAAACGGCTATTATGAGCAGGAGGTGGTCAGCGGCTATAAAAGCAAATCACTGTTCAAGCCGGATATCGTCGGCTTGTGCCTGCGGGAATATCATCAGACCGTCGCCTACCTTGACGGCGATGCCCAACTTATCGGCCGCATCGATGAGGTCGATACGGTCGATTACGACATCGGAGTGACACTGCGTGCTCCGTCGGAATTGGAAAGTGACTGGCACCGGACCTATCGAGAGGTCGCCAGGTTTGTCAATGCCGGCGTGATATTCTTCAGGCCGACGGCAGCAGCCAGATCTTTTGTCGATAACTGGAAAAAGCTGACAGAGACACTTGGCAACGACCAGATGGCCCTGAATCAATTGACATGCAGCGAAGACTATCCGGAGGTCAACAGCATCGTCTCTATCGACGGTGTCCGGGTGAAGTATTTTCCCGGAAAAAAATATAACTATTATTATTTTAAAGAGGGATTGGAAGATGACATTAAAATTTTGCATTTCAAAGGTGCGGTCAGACATTTTTATCCATTTGACTGGAAAAAACGGATGTATTGCATGGTTGCTGTCCCAGCCATCAATTACGTTAAATCAATAATAAAGAAACGAATCTCATGAACTTTACACATTGCCCATTGAGCCGACGATATGTTCGAAATTTGTAAGGTTTTTTTTGATTATCTGAATAACAATCATATCAGGTACTGTCACTGGAAAAGTAACGCTCGCCTTGCCGAGGCGCTGGAAGGGAAAACCGATCTGGATATTCTCGTCCATCACGATGATAAAACCGTTTTTTCTCAGTCTCTCAAGTTTTTTGATATTAAAAAAATAA
>DASWJX010000216.1:0-9626 GCA_036396915.1 Geopsychrobacteraceae bacterium
GCCGCCGGACCGTTCAACGACGGCTCGGCGGCTCTTTTTATGATCACTTCAATACGGCCCGGCTGAAAAACATATCCCCCTGCCTTTCCCAAGAATTTCAACACGGTAGCCGTTTCAGTCCGGTCAAGTCAACGCAAAAAAGCCTCTCAGCCGGCTCCCGGGACCGCCGCTCGCCGGAGCAGATCCTCCCGCAGTCGCGCGCAGGAACAAAGCAGCGCTGGCGTTGTGCCGGCCCTGCGGAAACATGTTCAGCCGTTTACGACTGCCCCGGCGCCTCGCTTAGTCCGCATCGAAAACCATCTGCGTCGAATCGTTGCCCGGCAGTACCATGGGGAAGGCGTAGGTATCGGGATGGATCGGCACCTCGACCACCACCGGACCCGGGATCTCCATCGCCTGCTGCAGCACCGACTGCAGATCCGTCTTGTCCTTGACCCGCAGCGCCTTGACCCCGAAACCCTCGGAAACCATACAGAAGTCGACGTGGTGTCCGAGACAGGTAGAGGCATAGCGGCTGTCGAGTAACACTTTCTGGAACTGGCGCACCATCCCCAGCTTGCCGTTATTCAGGATGATGCATTTCACCGGGATCTGGTACTGCGCACAGGTCGCCAGCTCCTGACAGTTCATCTGGAAGGCCCCGTCGCCGTTGATGGCAAAGATCGGTCGATCGGGGTTGCCGAGCGCTGCCCCCATCGCCGCGGGCAGCGCGTAGCCCATGGTGCCCAGTCCGCCGCTGGTGATGTACTGCCGTGGCCCGGCGAACGGCAGGTAGTTGGCGGTCCACATCTGCGACAGTCCGACATCGGACGCCACCACCGGGCGGTCGCCGGCAACAGCGGCAATCGCCTCCATCACCTCGTGCGGCACCAGCGTATCCCGTTCGGGACGCGGCAACGGCCCCTTCTCGCGGAATCCGGCAATCTCGGCAAACCAGGCAGCGCGGTCGCGCGCTTCAACCAGTTCGAGCAACTGCTCCAGTGCCTCGCCGGCGTCGCAGACGATCGGCAGGCCGCCCTGCACCACCTTGCGGATACTGGCGGGATCGATATCGAAATGGATGATTTTTGCCTTCGGCGCAAAACTGGCGACCTTGCCGGTAACCCGGTCGTCAAAGCGCACGCCGATGGCGATCAGACAGTCGCACTCGGCGACCGCCATGTTGGCGTACCACGCACCGTACATGCCGAGCATGCCGACCGACAGCGGTGAGTTCGGGTCCATGATGCCGACCCCCATCAGGGTGTGCGTCACCGGCAGCTGCGCTTTTTCGGCCAGGGCGCGAAGCTTGTCCGAAGAATCGGAGAGGGTGATGCCGCCGCCGGCATAGATCAGTGGCCGCTTGGCCTTGTTGATCATCGCGGCGGCAAGCTTGACCTGCTTCAGATTCAGGTTCGGTTTCTCCTGATAGCCGCGCCGACCGGCCGCCTGGGAAACCGTCGGCTGGAGCTTCGCTCCCAGCACGTCGCTCGGCAGATCGACCAGCACCGGCCCCGGCCGGCGGGTGCGGGCGATGTAGAAGGCTTCATGGATAATCCGCGCCAGATCCTTGATATCGGTGACCACATAGTTGTGCTTGGTGATCGGCCGGGTAATCCCGGCCATATCGGCTTCCTGGAAGGCATCGTTGCCGATCTCGGCGGTGGGAACCTGGCAGGTCAAGGCAACCATCGGCACTGAATCCATGTAGGCGGTGGCGATGCCGGTCACCAGATTGGTCGCCCCCGGTCCCGAGGTCGTCAGGCAGACGCCGACCTTGCCGGTGGTCCGTGCGTAGCCGTCGGCGGCGTGCGCGGCCCCCTGTTCATGACGCACCAGGATATGCCTGATCTCCCGGTCATCCATCAGCGCGTCGTGAACCAGCAGGGTCCGGCCGCCGGGATAACCGAAAATAGTATCCACACCTTCTTGCTTGAGACAGTCGAGCAAAATCTGAGCACCGCTTTTCATAGTTCCTCCGTCCGAAAAGAGAAAAGGCCGCGGGGACTGTGTCCCTGCGGCCTTTTCTCTTGGTGGAAAAGGGGGCGCAGGGCTGGTGACCCGCGCTCCCTTTCGATTCATGCGTACGCTGAATCGAGGCAGCTGCGAGCCGTCAGGTGACGACTGCAACTACGACTGCGACCAGCAGTAGGTTGTGATGGAAAAATTGTCGAAACATCGTTTTAACTCCCTGGACGAGCAATTTAACCGAGACATTTCAAGCTGTCAAGAATTTATCGCAGGTCTGGTAAGAAGTACCCAAGTGACGCAACCGGCCGAGCGATCAGTGTCCCAGCTTGCCGGCCAGCGGGATCAGGCGCTGGTAATCGAGATGGCTCAGGCTGGTTTCCCAGTGCCCGGTCAGCATCCCCGAAGCCACCCCGGCACTGAACAGCAGCAGCACCACCAGGGCGAAGCCCCAGCTCGGCAGCGACCGTTTCCAGAGCGGCAGCCGAACGGCAAGGGCGCCCTCTTGCGGGCAGGCTCCGACACAGGTCAGACAGGCGCTACACTCCACCGAAGTGACCGAGGTTTTGTGCTGGACATCGATGCGTTCCGGGCAGACCCGGCTGCAGGTTCCGCAGTCGCTGCAGAGCTCGCGGCGACGGCGGACCTTGAGCGGGCTGACCGCACTGAGCAGACCGAGCAGCGCCCCGTAAGGGCAGAGATAACGACACCAGAAATTCTTGTAGAAAACCGACAGAACAGACAGCAGCGCGATGACCGTCAGGCTGAGCGTCGACATGCCGGTGAAAAAATGCAGCATCTTGACGTCGGCGATCGCCCAGTAGGGCGCAGCCATAAAACCGCCGATCGCCATCAGCGGCATATCCAGCAGAATCAGTTTTGCGAAAAAGAGCAGCAGCGCATACTTGATGAAGCGCAGCCCGACATCCAGCCAGGTCCAGATCCGGTAATTGCGCCCGAACAGCCTGTGGCCGGCCTTCCAGAGCCCTTCTTCCAGAGCGCCGACCGGGCAGATCCAGGAACAGAAGGATTTTTTGCTCAGCAGGGCCAGCCCCAGAAAGGTCAGAAACAGCACCAGGGCGGCGGGATGCACCGGATCGAAATGGCCGGCCAGCAGCCAGGCCTTGAAGCTGACCAGGGCGCCGATCGGCAGAAACGCTTCCACCCCCGGCGGCCGGGGATAATAGGCCGTTTGACCGCCGCTTTCAAAATAGCGGACGAACAGGCCGAACTGCACCCCGAGAAAAACGCACCAGACGAGAAAGCCCCACTGGATGAACTGCCGCCAGAGGGGGATCTGTTGACGGGATAAACCCTTTTTCAGTAAATTTTTCATGCGCGAAAGAATGCCACAACAGCGCAGGGAAAAACATGACCAAAATCAAAAAAATCCGGAACGCTCCGGATTTTTTCGCCCGAGGTTCTTCAGCTCAGGCCAGGGAGGAAGTCCGATCAGTCTACTACGTTCCCTTCAGCCCTCTCTTCAGCGATAGACGTCATCGTGTCCGCCGATATCGAGCGGGATAATTTGGCGATCATCCAGAATCAACTCCATGGTGATCCGGTAGCTGATGTTGATCGATACCGAATGGAGTTCGCCCAGGGAACCTTTCAGCCGGTGCAGGCGGAGGGACGGGTGGAAGGGATTAATTTCCAGCAGTTTGAGAGCTTTTTCGTACTGGGGAAGAAGATCGGGATGCTTTTTGAGGAAGCGGGCGGCCCGCCGGTTGTACCCCGGCGTATAGATGATCCGGAAACTCACGGCTCCAGCTTCCGGAGGCGGGTCAGATGCTCATCCACGCTCTCCTCGATCCCCTTGCCTTCGGCGATTTCCCGTTTGGCCTGGTACAGGGCGGCCTCCAGCTCACAGACCCGCAGCCGGTTGTAGGTCTCCAGATCCATGACCACATAGCGATCCTTGCCCCGAACCGAAATGATCGCCTCCGCCTGCTCCGTCAGCACCGCATCGATGGACGCGACGCCTTTGGTTTTGAGTTCGTTTGCGGTAATCGCCTTCATAGCCACACTCCTGATCCAAAATCAATAGTATCTTTTAAGGCACGATTAACCGTACCATCGGAAGCGCGGAAAAGCAAGAATCCAGACCAGCGAAAATCTTCAAAATCCGTGACCGGAGTTCCGCATACTGCCTCGAACTCCCCCTGCCGGCGCTCTCCGAGGTGCTGAAGATGAGGCTGGCTGTGGCGAGTCGTAAACCGCAAACAGTCCGCTACTCGGTCAGCTCTTCCAGACTTTCGCAGCGCTCCAGGTCGCGCGTCAGCTGCTGGAACGCCCTGGCGTAGGTCTGCAGCGCCAGATCCTTGTCGCCCCGGGCGGCGTAGATCTCGGCCAGGGCGATCAGCACCCGGGGCAGCGGCTTGGTGACCATCACCGCGTCCTCCAGTTCGAGGAGCGCTTCCTCGTCCCTGCCCTGGCCGTGCAGCGCCAGCCCCAGCCCGCCCACGGCCCCGGTGCTGTCCGGGTTCATGCCCAGCGCCTTGAGGAAGAGCGCCTCGGCTTCGGCCCAGCGTTCGAGCTTCAGCAGGATGAATCCCTGCTCGAGCAGCGGCTCGCTCTTCCCCGGCTCCAGCGCCGCCGCCTTGGCGAACTCCTCCACCGCCTGCGGGTACATCCGCCTCTGGACCATGACCTTGGCCAGTTGCCGGTGATGAAGGGCCTGCTTCTCTTCGGCCGTCCGCTCGGGCTCGGCGACGGTCGTTTGTGCCTGCAGCTGGGCCGGCGTCGCCTCCCCCAGGGCCACCTTCAGCCAGCCCTCCAGAGCGCTGCGCCCGTCCCCGGAATAGGGCAATTTCACCAGCAGCTCCCCCTGCGCGGAGACAACCATGGTCGTCGGCATCATGAAAATGCCGAACAGGGCGTAAGAGACCCGCTGGGTATCATCCATGATCGGCAGGTTGCCGCCGGCCTGCTTGACCTCCGGCGATTCGCACCCCTTGCGATCGCTGCAGATGCCGTAGACGTTCACCCGCTCGCCGTAAAATTCCCGCAGGGTCCGAAGCGCGGCGAGCAACTCCAGGGCCCTTTCTTGCCGGGTCTCGTTGTCGATGGCAAAAAAAGCCAACAGGGTCGGCTTGCCCTTGATCGTTTCATTGCTGATTTCCAGCCCGTCGATGGTCGTCAGCCTGAAGGCGGGGATCGCTTCACCCTGCTGCAACCGGTGGACCAGGGTCTTCTCGGCGATCTCCGGCGGCAATTCGCGCAAAAAATCCTGTTCCGACTGCGCGGCGGCGAAGGTCCGGCCTGGCTGCGCAGCGAACAATCCGGCAAGCAGCAGGGAAAGAAAAATATAAAGAGTCGCGGGTTTCATGGCGTCCTTACCGACAACTTGTCTGATGATGGGTCTGGTGATGGAAGCAAACGGGAGCGAGCGGACAACGTTGATGCTCTCGCAACGATTCGGAGAATGGCTACGCCATCAATATTTGATGGCTTTTTCCCGATCATAGCTCAACGGCCGGTGACAGCCGACCACGCAGCCGCCGCCGTTCTCAGTGATCGTGTAGGTGATCGGATAGCTCCAGCCCTTGTTGCCGAAGGGGATGTTCTCGCGGATGTGCTTTTCCTGCTGCCCGGCGTGAACCTCGTGACAGGCCTTGCAGTTGCGCCCCTTTTCCCGATTGACATGCAGAAAATGGAGGTTGCGGTTGCCGTTGCGGAACTGGGTCTCCTTGCTCCATTTGTCGAGGGCCACCCGTTCGTCGTGACAATCGAAACAGATGGCGTATTTCTCCGTGGCGTACGGTGTATAGAATTCCTCGGGGAAGTCGTTGCCGAGCAGCTTCATATGGCCTGCGCCATGAACCTGGTGACAGGCGGCGCAATCGTTGGTCTCGACCGGACCATGCTTGACGGAACTCGCGGCGATCGCATCGCCCATGTCGAGATGGCAGGAATAGCAGAGCTCGCGGACCGGCGCCTTGAGCTGATACTGGTAGTTCGAGGCGTGCGGCGTATGACAGGCCGTGCAGTTGCCGTCCCGGACCGGCTTGTGCGCCACTTGGGCATGCAGGATATCCTCTGCCAGTTGCGGATTCAGCTCCTTATGGCAGGACAGGCAGGGGGCGGTCTGGCCGAAGCCCTGCATGTCGAGAGCGCTCTTCAACTGATGTCTGGTGTCCGAACCGTGCGGTTCGTGGCAGATCCCGCAGCCTTCGTTGACCGGCTGGTGGACGTATTTCCGGCTGAACTCTTCTTCGCGGTCCTTGTGACACAAAAAACAGAGATCGCTCTCCTGCTCGTGCAGCAGGGCGGCATGATTGCTCGCATGCGGGTTGTGGCAGGCCACGCAGTTGCCGGTGCCGACCGGGCCGTGCAGGTATTTGTGCCGGCTGCGGTCGTCGCCGTGACACTCGCTGCACAACGCCTGCTGCGAGGTGCTTTTGAGCTGAAACTTGACTTCGGACTGATGCGGATCGTGACAACTCAGGCAGTCGCCGTCAAGCACCGGCTGATGCACCGTCTTGCCGGTGAACATCTCACCTTCGTCCGAATGGCAACTGAAGCAGAGCGCCTGCCCCGCCCGGGCCAGAAACATCGGCTGCACGGAACCGTGGGGGTTGTGACAGCCGGTGCAGCTGCCGACCCCGATCGGCCCGTGAAGGTATTTTTCCCGGGCGAAACCCTCGTGGCATTGCTGGGTACTGCAGGAGGTTTCCGGTTTCAATCGATTGTAAGCGGGCGCGCCCCGACGCCGGAACATATGACAATCCGCGCAGTTTGCGGTCAGATCGTCGCTGCCGTGCAGGGTATAGGGAACGTAGGGCGCGGGGACATCGGCTCCCGCCTTGCCGTAGAAAAGCGTCCGGATCGCGGCCGCGCCCTGGCCGCTACGGTCCAGAATTTTGATGGTATTCTCGCCCCTTGCCAGCTTGACGACAAAGGAGAAAGCGCCCTGCACCACCGCCACCGGATTGCCGCCGTCCACCTTGCCCCCCGCCACAACCACGGAAACCTCGCTCAGACCCTCGGGGGCCAGACCGATCACCCGCACCGTCCTCTCCGTAAGAAAGCTGTTGTCCGCGGGAAAAACCAGTTCAGGTTCATCGGCCGCAAGGGCCGTTGCGGACAACGCCAGCAGCAAGACAATGCCCAGAAGCAGGCTGATGTTGTAGTTCATGACCGAATCCTCCACCAAACCCCTCAACAAACAAACCGTAAAAAATCCATAAGTATGCTACTTTATGAGACAAATCGACCCCGAAGAGACTATTAAATATTGCCATGTGAGTCAAACGGTTTTTCAATCAGGGATATCCGCAACCCGGCGTGCGCGCTCCGGTTCAAAAGCAATGCCCGACCGGAAAGCCGGTCGGGCATTGCAAATCAACAGTAGCGAACCTTCCTAGAAGGCAAGGTCGTGGGCAATGTTATGACAATCGCTACAGGAGGGGAACTTGGCCAGCATCTTGGCCGAGTGGGGCGCCTCGTGGCACATGGTGCACTCCGGTACCATCTTGTGCTGATCCTGGTGGCAGAATGCGCAATCCAGAGCGCTGTGTGCCGCCTTGCTCGCGGCCAGCAGGTCATAGGCATCGCCGTGGCAGGCCGCACAGTTCTTCGAGGCAATCCCTTCGTCATAAGCGACCGGCATCGGCTGGTGCGCCTGGTGACACTGGGTACATTCGCTCTGCGCCATATCCGCGGCGTGCGGTTCGTGACAGTTGGCGCACTGCGGGATGTAACCGTGGTTCGACTCGTGGCAGGTCGCGCAGCTCACCTCCTGGTGCAGGGTCTGGCTGGCGGTCAGCTCTTCATAGACGCCATCGTGGCAGGCCGCGCAATTTTTCGATGCGGTCTCGCTGCCGTAGGCAACCGGCAGCGGGCTGTGCGCCTGGTGGCAGGTGGTACATTCGGACTGGGCCATATCCTCGGCGTGCGGTTCGTGACAGTTGGCACACTCGGGAATCCGGCCGTGGGTCTCTTCGTGACAGGTCGCGCAGTTCACCTCTTTGTGCTTGGCCACACTGATATTCAGGGTGCCCAGCACATCGTCGTGGCAGGCGCCGCAGCTGGCCGAAGGCAGGTCCGGGGCATACGCGACGGCCAGCGGCTTGTGGGCCTGGTGGCACTTTCCGCAATCGGCCTGAACCATCTCTTCGGAGTGCGGCTGGTGGCACTTGAGGCACTCCGGAACCTCGCCGTGGGCATTGTGGCAGGCGGTACAGGCCAGCGAGGTATGAACGCTCGGGAACTCCTTGAGCTGTGCAATCTGGGAATCGTGACAGGTCAGGCAGGGTCCGGTGATGTCCTTGCTCAGCTTGATCTCAAGCGGCCGGTGCGGGTTGGTGTGACAGGTCAGGCAGGCTTCCAGTTCGAAGTGCGCTTCGCCGGCGTGGCACTGTCCGCACTCGGGAATCACGTTCAGGGCGAACGGGGCATGCCCGACATGGCACTCGGTGCAGGTGACGGCCGCCTTGTGGGCCATGCCGGCTTCCTCGATCGCCCGCGGCGCTTCGAGGTGACACTTGATGCAATCGTCATTGCTCAGGCTGGCGCGACCCTCGATCGCGGCCGAAACTACGCCGGCACCCGGCACCAGAAATACCAGCGCCGCCAGAATCGTGATCAGTCTTTGTTTTGCAGCGTTCATCGTTCCTCCTTGTTTGTTGCGAATTAAATGTCGTCATCCATCGGTGGCAGTAAAATCGGACAGTGTATATGTCATAAAAAGAGCCCTGCACAAAGGCCGAGCGGGCGATATGCTAGCATGTTTTTTAAAAGAAAACGAGAAATTCTCCCTGAAGTTGCCGGAGGATCGACCCCCGCCCGAAACTCCCGCAACGAGCCGACCGATTGCCGCCACCAGGGCTCGCAGCCGCACCGGCGAGTGCGATCATCTTGCAGTAAAAGCGAGGGGTTGCAAGGCCCGTCGCGGACCGGCAGCGGTCGCCGGCAGGACCTCCCCGACCCGGCCGGGCGCGAGGCAAGTCGTTGAATTACAGTTTTATTTCTTCCCGCTTGAATTTACGCAAATGGGTGATACGCTGAAACTCCCGACACAACAGAACGTCTTCATCCCCGCAGAGCCATACACCTCCCAGGTGCCCGGTTATCAATACCGGGGCTGCCGTAACGGCCGGACTTGCCAGTCGCATCAGCGCTGACAATTGGTGAAAAACGAATAATTTCATGCCCAAAAGCGGAGTCCGCGATGCCCGATATGCAGAGAAAAAACAAACGAGCGGCCCTGATGAAAAAAAGAAGGAGCGAATTCCTGGAACTGCTCAACAGTTCCTACTGGGACTACCTGCCGAACGAAACCAAGTGCAACATCCTGGGGGTGCTGCTGGAGATGGAATCGGACCGCCGGCAGCCGGTCGATCAAGGGCAATGACGCTGCGCACCATAAAAAAGGGCGGCTTTTCAGCCGCCCTTCGAAAACGGGAATCATTCGCCCGCGTCAGATACTCTCGTTGAGGGTTTTCCACCAGCCCCTGCGCGTCCGCCTTCGGGAGGCCGAGCTTGCATTGCCGGGACATCGGCACACCTCGTCAGCGTGCAAGGGAAATCTGTTTCCTCCATGCCGTATCTTTCCATTGCCCCCACGACAGTCACCGTTTAACCCGTTCGAGCGGCTTCATGCTCGTCGGGGCCTTTTCGCTTTCTGCAACCACGAAGCCCTGCCCCCGTTTCGGTTCATCGAACCAGCGTCCTCGAAA
>DASWJX010000217.1:0-19178 GCA_036396915.1 Geopsychrobacteraceae bacterium
CCTGCTTGAATTTGGCGATTTCCGCAGTACACTATATATCTTCTTGAGCGACTGAAAAGAGACTCGTTCGAAAACGGAAACAAAGGAGAAAGACAATGGGAAACAGAGGCGCAAAAGCAGTTCAGGTCAAAATATTGGGCATTCTCGCGATTGCCGCAATCCCCCTGCTGATGGTCGGGGCTTGCGGCGGCAGTGGCGGCGGCGGAGACGGCGGCACGACGGCCGGCTCGGTGCGCAGTTTGGGTGAGATCACCGCCAAGGGGAGCGTGACGGTCAACGGCGTCACCTTCAACACCGACAGCGCCGACATCGTCATGGACGGACAGCCTGCTTCCGACGACGACCTGCGCGTCGGCATGGCGGTCGACGTCGCAGGGGAGATCAACGCCGACGGCACCACCGGCACCGCCACGACCGTCACCTTCGACGATACCATCCAGGGCGCGGTGGCCGGCAAGAATACCGACGGCAGCTTCACCGTCATGGGTCAGCCGGTCTTCACCGACCAGGGGACCCGGATCGACGACAGCGTCGGCGGCGCAAAAACCATGGACGATGTCGTCAACGATGGTATCGTCGAGGTCAGCGGCCAGGTTAACGACCAGGGGCGGATCGTCGCCACCCACATCGAGCTGAAACCCGCTGGCGCCGAAAGCGAGATCACCGGCGTGGTGGACAGCATCACCCCCCTTACGGTGGCCGGAATTCCCGTCATCAATAACACGGGCACGACCCCGACTGTGGGTGATCTGGTCGAGGTCAAGGGCTCCTTCGACGGCACCAGCCTGACGGCGACCTCCATCGAACTGAACCCCGGGCTCGGCAACGATGACAACTTCCATTTCGAGGGCTTCGTCATCAGCGGCGACGCCGGCGCCTTCACCATCAACGGTCATCACCTGGACCAGCAGCTGAACGTGACCACCACCAACTCCACCCTATTTGAGGGCGGCAACCGCACTGATCTTATCGTCGGCACCAAGGTGGAAGTCGACGGCGTGCTGACCGGCAACAACCTGGCGGCGACCAAGGTGCAGTTCCGTGAAAACGTGCGGATCGAAATGGTAGCCGGGGCGGCCAGTGCCGACCTCTCGAACCTGGCACTGTTGAATCTCTCGGCGGTATCCGTCTCGCTCAATGCCTTGACCCGGACCGACGACAACAGCACTGTCACCGGGATCGGCGTCAACGACAGCGTCGAAATCCGGGGACGGCTGGCAGCGGACGGCTCGATCATCGCCACCCGCCTGCGCGTCGATGATCCGCCCAGCAGCAACCTCGACCGGGTGATCCTGCGCGGGCCGGTGGAGAGCATCAGCGGTTCCACCATCGTCCTGCTCGGCGTGAGCGTGAACACGGGCAGTGTCGGCATCGAGTTCCGGCCCAACGACGACAACAGCAACGACGACAACGCCCAGAGTATCAGCCAGGCCGCTTTCCTGGCCCAGGTCACACCGGGTACGGTGATCAAGGTGCGCGGCGTCCTGACCGCAGACAACCAGCTGACGGCCGACGAGATGGAACTGGAAGACTAGCGGTCTGTCCGAAAACGGAGGGAAGCCCCTCCCCTGCAGTAAAAACGGCGGCCCCTGCGGCCGCCGTTTTCTGTTCGGCCTGTTCGCCGGCCGAGAGCTGCGGCAGTAAAATCGTCAAAAAGGGTTCCGCGGGTTTTAATTCCGGTAGTGTCTTGAAAATCGGCAGGCACTCTGCGTTGCCATCCGAGGAGGTGGAAATGATTCCCAGAATGATCGTCGGGGTCGCTTTTGTCGCGCTGCTGATGGGCAGTCTGGCGCCGGTCGCCTCAGCCCAGGACAGCCATTACTGGTCCAACGCCTACGGCACCCGCTCGGCATTCATGGGGGGAGCGGTGGTCGGCGGCGTAAATGATACCAGCGCGGGTTTTTACAACCCCGGCGCCCTCGGCTTTGTCGACCATCCCAGTCTTTCGGTGAGCGCCGATGCGATCCGGCTCACCGATCTGCATATCGACAACGGCGTCGGCGGCGCCGGTGAGCTCGACTCGGAGGAGGTGGAAGTGATCCCCCTCCTGGTTTCCGGCATCGTCAGGTTCGATGCCCTTTCGGACCGTCACAGTTTCGGCTATTCCTTTCTCTCCCGCAACAATCACCGCATGAAGGTCTCGGCCCGGCGGGAGGCCAGCGAGGACGTCCTCACCAACCCGCTGGCCCCCGGGCCGGAGAGCTTCATCGGCCAGTTCACCCGCAACGACCAGCTGGTCGAGGTCTGGGCCGGGGCCAGCTATGCCTACCGGTATTCGGAGCATGTCGCCTTCGGCGTCACCAACTTTCTGGCCTTGCGCAGTCAGGACCTGAACCAGACCACCTTCGCCCGGGCGATCAATCAGAATCAGGGGGTCAGCGGCGCCACCGACTCCACCCTGTTTCTCGATTACTGGAACACCCGCCTGCTGTGGAAGCTGGGGGTCGCCCTGCAGTACCCCGCCTGGCGGGCCGGGTTGGCGATCACCACTCCCAGCGTCAATCTGCTGGGCCACGGCACGGTGGGAGCCGACTTCACCGTCTCCAACGTCGACATCGACGGTGACGGCAGCCCCGACACCTTCGTCGGCGATGACCGGCAGGAGGATCTGGACAGCGAATTCCGCACGCCCCTTTCGATCGCCGCCGGCATCGAGTTCGAGGTGAGCGCGGCGACGCGGGTCGGGCTCAGCGCCGAATGGTTCGCCAGTCAGTCCAGCCACACCGTCATGGCCCCCGAAAGCAAGGCGTTCACCCGCTCGATCGGCGAGTTTCCGGCGACCGACAGCCGCGATCTGCTGCGGGTGACCCATGGCGGCGCCGAGGTGTTCAACATGGGGATCGGAATCGAGCACGACTTCAGCGAGACGCTGCGGGGCTACTTCGCTTTCCGCACCGACCACACCTACCTGGAGGACGATCCCGGCGACGGGATTCCGCTCGGCTTCTCCGGCTGGGACCTCTATCACACCACCCTCGGCGTCAACATCAAGCGAGAATCCTCGGTGCTGGGGCTCGGCATGGTGTACTCTTACGGCAGCCGGGACGATTTCCCCCAGCTGGAGAACTTCTCCAGCCCGGAGGAGGCGGGTTTCCTGACCGGCGTTCCGGGTGATGCCGAGGCACGCTATCAGGCGCTGACCTTCCTGCTCGGGGGCACCTTCTATTTCCGCTGACGCCAACAGCCCGGCTGATTGCTTTCGCAATTGCTCAGAGGATGGCTAAGCCATCAGTTCTTCACACTGATCACATACTTCAGATAGTCCCCTTCCGGAAAGGTCACCGGGCAGGGGAAATCTTCCGGCTGGCCGCCGCGATAGATGGTTCTCAGTTCGCTGCCGACCTGCAGGGCGCCCCGCCGCAGCTCCTTGAGATAGCTCGGCATATCGACTTTCTGGTGGTTTGAGGAACTGATCAGCAGCCCTCCGTCTTCAAGCAGCGGCAGGGTTTCGGCGACCAGTCGGGCGGTACCGCCGTGGGTGGAAAAGCGGCTCTTGCGGGTGGTGGAAAACGAGGGCGGATCGAACAGGATGATATCGAAACGCCGCTTTTCCTGCTGCATCCGGCTCAGTTCCCGGAACACATCGCCGACGATGAATTCATGCCGCTTCGGATTCAGCCGGTTGCTGGAGAAGTTCTCCCGCGCCTGCTGCAGATAGCTTGCGGAAACGTCGACGCTGGTGACCTGTTTGGCTCCGGCGGCCGCCGCGGCCACCGAGAAGGCCCCGGTGAAAGCGAACAGGTTGAGAACCCGCTTGCCCCGCGCCCGCTGCATCAGATCCTGACGGTGGCAACGCTGATCGGGAAACAGGCCGGTGTTGAGCCCTTCGCGCAGATCGACCTGGAAGTCGAGGCCGTTCTCCCGCACCAGCAGCGGCACCGGCGCCGCCTCGCCCCAGCAGAGCTCGCTGTAGGCCTTGTCCCTGCTTTTGGCTTCAAGCTGGCGCGTCTCCTGCGGCCGCAACTTCCGATAGATCCCCCGCGGCCGGAACTGCCGGCGCAACCCCTGCAGCAGCAGGGGCAGATAACGGTCCCAGGCCGGAGTGTAAAGCTGCACCATCAGGTAATCGCCGTAGCGGTCCACCGTCAGGCCCGGCAGCCCGTCCCCCTCCCCGTTCACCAGCCGATAGGCGTCGGTCTCCCGCAGCCGGGCATGCTGCAGGCGCAACTGCTCGGCAGCATGCAAGCGAAGGCCCAGCCAGTCGGCATCGAGCTGCAGACCGGTTCGCGACAGTACCCGGGCGACAATCCGCTGGTCCGGATCGAGCAGTGCCGTCGCCAGCAGCCGCCGCTGTTCATCGACCAGCTCAATCAGATCCCCCGCTTTTCCGCCCGGCCACCTGGCCGTAAAACGGTCGGCGATCACCCACGGGTGGCCGAGTTCCAGCATGCGAACCGTGTCGGGTCCGACTATATATTGTTTCATCTGTTTCTCCCTGTTTCCCCCTGCCGGGTGCTCAGTCGCCGCGGATTGTACCTGAGCGGATCACTCAGGCCAAGCAAAACCCCCGCGTCAGGGGAACAGGGTCGCTGCTAAAAAAAACCGTTCAGGTCAAAGTTCGCTAAAACTTTTCCGTTGACAATGCTATACTGCAGGCAAATCAAGGGAGTAACCGGATGGATAAAAATTTCAAGAACCGGGTCCGCGAGCAGGTCGGCAAGACGGCCATGGCCTATGTCGATACCGAGTATTTTACCGGCGGCGCGGATCTGGAGGAAGCGGCCCGACTCCTCAAGCCGACCCCGGAAGACAACATGCTTGATGTCGCTTGCGGCGGCGGGCATACCGCTCTCTTCTTTGCCCCGATGGTCCGGCAGGTCGTCGCCTCCGACCTCACCATGCAGATGCTGAAAAAAGCCCAGGAGCATCTGGCCGAACGGGGGGGCGTCGACAACGTCATCTTCCGTGAAGCCGATGCCGAAGACCTGCCTTTTCCCGCCGGTTCATTTACCCTGCTCAGTTGCCGAATCGCCCCGCACCACTTCCCCGATGTCCCGCGCGCGTTGCGGGAATTCCACCGGGTTCTGCGCCGTGGCGGACGGATGGTGATCATCGACACCCTGCTGCCGGAAGATCCGGAGATCGCCGATTTTTACCAAACCATGGAACAGATGCGCGACCCGACCCATATCCGGGCCTACTCGAAAGAGGAATGGGCCCGGATGATCGCCGATGCCGATCTGATTCTCCACGAGATGAAAACCATCCCCAAACAGCACGATTTTCAGGAATGGGCAAAACGCTCGGGACTCAAGCGGGAGGAGATCCAGACCCTGAACCGCTTTTTCATGGCCGCCGCGCCGAAAATCCACGATTATTTCAAGATCGAAACCTTCGCCGGGGAGGTTGAAACCTACACCGATCAGAAACTTCTGATCTACGCCTCCCGCAAGGAAAAAGAGAAAAGATGATGGCGTCGCAAAAACGCACCAACTGCTGCGTTGCTGCGCTTGCTCTCGCAGCTTCGACGTAGGTACCTACGCCTCATTGCTCGACAATCACGCGCCTTGCATTTGCCGCTTTTTGCTTAGCCATCGGCTATTTTGCTTTCTTGCGAAAGCATCAAAAGATAACCGGCTCATGGATCGTCCGACAGCCTCCCGGGCCCGAGCACTGCGCTCGGGCCTTTTTAATCCCGGTCCCTATCCGCTTGGTTATTTTCCTCCGCCCGGGTTAGAGTGAAGCCATGTGCCTGATTCTGTTTGCCTGCCACATTCACCCCGACTACCCCCTGGTGCTGGCCGCCAATCGCGACGAATTCCGCGCCCGCCCCACCCGCGCCGCGCAGTGGTGGGACGACTGCCCGGAGCTGCTGGCCGGAAAAGACCTGAGCGGCGGCGGGACCTGGCTGGGAGTGACGCGCTCCGGCCGCATGGCGGCGGTGACCAACTTTCGCGATCCGGCGTCCCACAACCCGACGGCCCGCTCCCGGGGCGAACTGGCCAGCGAGTTCCTGCTACAGCAGATAGCGCCCGAAGAGTACCGGCAGAAGCTGCAGCGCCGCCGTGACCGCTACAACGGCTACAACCTGCTGTTCGGCTTCCTGGACCAGCTGCATTACTTTTCCAACCGGGACCATGCCCCGCTGCGGCTCGCGCCCGGCGTTTACGGATTGAGCAACCACCTGCTCAATACCCCCTGGCCCAAGGTCCGCAGAGGCAAAGCGGCCCTCGCCCTGGCCCTGGAGCAGCGGCGGCTCGATTTCGAACATCTCTGGCCGATTCTGGCGGACCCCTCGCCGGCCGCCGACAGCGAACTGCCCGCAACCGGGATCAGCCTTGAATGGGAACGAACCCTCTCCGCCATCAACATCGGCGGCGACCATTACGGGACCCGAAGCTCCACCCTGCTGCTGGCCGGCAAGGACGGAGTGGTCCGATTCGCCGAACGCTCTTTCGTTCCGGATCGTCAGGCCACCGAAATCCGCTTCAGCTTCACCCTGCGGCGCGAGGGGTAGAGCGGGCCATGGACAACCTGCACACCGTCGCTGGTGAAACCGCTATCAGCCTGGAGATCAAAAAGTCCCGGTTCATTGCGCATCTGGTGCCGATCGCGGACTTCCGGACGACCCTGGAGCGCCTGCGGGAACGGCATAAAAAAGCACGGCACTTCGTCTGGGCCACCCGGCAGCTGAACGACCGGCAACAGATCGTCGAGCACTGCAGCGACGACGGGGAGCCGAGAAACACCTCGGGGCAACCGACCCTCAAAGCCCTGCAGGGGCAGCGGCTGATCAACGCGGCGCTGATTACCGTCCGCTATTTCGGCGGGATCAAACTCGGCAGCGGCGGACTGGTGCGCGCCTACAACGATGCGGCGCAACAGGCGATTGTGGAGGCGAAGCCGATTCCGCTCGCCAGGCTGCACCGCGCAACGGTCCGCATCCCCTATCCGCAGATCCGCCATGCCGAATACCAGCTGCAACAGCATGCCATCAGCGTCCTCGGCAAAGACTTTGCGGCCGATCATGTCGCGCTGACCCTGCAGGGGGAAGAGGCGCTCATCGCCGAAGCTTTTGCCCGGCTCGGGAGCGGCGACCCGATAGAATCGGAGCCGGCCGACGGACACTGACCGGCCTGGTTGTGGTATATTTGCAGGCAAGTACCGAACAAAAATATGGACGACAGAACCTTACCCGCAAAAAGGAGATCGACATGAAACTACGCTTCACCCTGCTGCTGTCGGCACTGGTTTTCCTGTCCGCCTGCGCCGAACCGATGAGCAAGACCCAGAAAGGGGCACTGTTCGGGGCGGCCGGAGGCGCCCTGGCCGGACAGGTAATCGGCAAGGATACCAAGGGCACCCTGATCGGCGCGGCCGCGGGCGCGGCCGTCGGCAGCGGGGTCGGCTACTATATGGACCAGCAGGAGAAAGCCGCTCGCGATGCGCTGGCATCCGTCGCCGGGGTCAATATCGTGCGCAACGGCGACGATCTTCACGTCACCTTCCGCTCCGACAACCAGTTTGAAGTCGGCAGTTTTGTCTTCAATCCTGCCGCGCAACAGGATATCGGCCGGTTGGGACAGGTTCTGGCGGAATTCGACAAGACCGTCATCCTGGTCGCCGGCCACACCGACAGCACCGGCAGCGAAGAGTTCAACCAGACCCTGTCGGAACGCCGGGCCATCGCGGTCAGGAACATCCTGCAGGCGCAGGGGGTCGCCGCGGACCGACTTTCGACCGTCGGTTTCGGGGAAAGCGCCCCGATTGCCGCGAACACGACCGACCATGGCCGCCAGCAGAACCGGCGGGTCGAGATCAAAATCTCGCCGAAATAATCAGGCCCTCTCCCCTTGCGAACGGCACAAGCCTCCGCGATGTTCATCGCGGAGGCTTGTGTCGTTTTTTCCCTTTTATGCCGGTAGCACGGGGCCTTTCGCCCCGAACGCGCAATCCTAGGCCGCGGCGAAAACGCAGTCGATAAAGTCTCCGATCGCCGTCGACTCTTGGCGGGAGAGCGCGACAAACTGCACGCCGAACCCGACCGGCAGCGGTGAAATCTTGTTTTTCGGGTTGACCCAGGCGACCCGACCCTTGACCTTGATCAGTCGCTCCGGAGTTTTCGGCAGCGAGAAGATCACGTCGAGCAGGTCGTCCGGCGCGACCGGTTCCTCGGCGGCGATGAACAGACCGCCCTTGCTCAGGTTGAAACTGGCGCCGGCAATCGTTCTCCGGCCCGACTTGCAGGAGACATGACTGCGGCAGGGGACGCGCACATGGCGGTGGAAAAATCGTTTTTTTGCGTCATCCTCGGCCAGGGCAAATTCGCTGCACTGGGTCACGTAATTGATCAAGGCGCCGACAATTGAGGGTTCAAAGTGGCTGCCGCTGCCCTCACGCAGCAGAAACAGGGCCGTCTCCACCGACATCGGACCCCGATAATGGCGCTTGGCGGTGATCGCTTCAAAGAAATCGGCCACCGCAATGACCCGTGAGCCGAGGGGGATTTCATCCCCTTTGAGTCCGTGCGGGTAGCCGCTGCCGTCGATCTTTTCATGGTGCGCGCCGGCAATGTTCGGAATCTGCCGGTAGATCCCTTCAAAGTTGATGCTTTCAAGGATTTCTCGCGTCTTGCTCGGGTGGGTCTGCACCAGAGCCCGCTCGGCATCGGTCAGCCGGCCGTTTTTCTTCAGGATAAAATCGGGGACGCCGATCTTCCCGTAATCATGCAGCATGGCCGCGACGCGGATCAGTTCGGTCTGCTCCGCGGAAAGTCCCAGCTCCCGGCAGATGCCGACACTGTACCTGGTCACCGCTTCCGAATGGCCGGCGGTCAGGAAATCCCGTGCGTCGATGCTGGCCGACAGAACCTGCAGGGTGGAATCGAACTGCTTCGCGCGCTGTTCCAGCAGACGGGCGTTATGAATGCTGATGCCGATAATCGGTGCAATGCCCACCAGCAGGGCCATATCGCTTTTCGACAGCGGCCGGTCCGATCCGAAATTGTCGACCGCCAGGATACCGATCGCTTCACCGTCGCAGGCGATCGGGCAACTGATAAAGGAACGGGTGCCGGTCCCCTTGACCAGCGTCAGACTCCGCGCTGAAAGCTTGCCTTCGATCGCGCTGATATCTTCGATCAGCAGCGGCTTGCGATCGTAAAACGCCTGCACGAAAAAACCGTTGGCTCCCGCTCGGTCAAGATGGAATTGCAGCCGGTCAGGTCGTTTCAGCAGCTCGTCGCCGGCGCCGAAGGCCGCCTTCAGACACAAGCGGCTCCGCTCTTCATTGGTCAGCAGGATGATCCCCCGGTCAAAAGCGAGTCGCTCCTGCAGTATCAGCCGGACCGCCTCCAGAATGCCGTCGACATCGACCTTGCTGCTGAGCACCTGAGCGATTTCCGCCGCCAGTCGGGATTGATTGTAATTGAGGTTCAACTGATCGACGAGGCCCTCGGTCGATTCCTGCAGATTGGCCAGCCGCGCTCTGAGTTGGTGCCTTTCCAGACGGCCGGACCACAGGGCAAAGGTCAGCAACAGCAGCGTCGAAGCCGGAGCCAGCGCGGTAAGAACCAAAGTCGGCGAGAACACAAGACCGACCAGGTTGGCGGCCAGAACCGTCGGAAGCGCATAACTTCGCGGTCCGCCCCGCGGCGCGGAACGCGGTTCCTTCCAGGAGATCAGATAGCGGCAGGCGGGGTCACCGCCAAGCACGCAGTGCGGATGGCTGATCGCCGGCGACTCGACATTGAACAGGCGGACGATCGCTTCGAGAAAGCCGATCCGGTTGGCGCAATGATGCTTCTTTTCGGTCATGCCGGCAGCGGGCGTCACCGTCAACTCAACCTCGCCGGCACCGACCATCCGTAGTTTGTAGTCAACCGCCCTGGTCACGTTGCGGGTTGCCTTGTGAATCAGACTGAAGGCCTTTTCCGGACTGATCACCCCGAGCAGATGCCGGCGCATCGCACCGATCACCGCCGGCGATGCGGCGTAACGTCCGGCATCACGCGAGATCTGTTCATTGCCGGTCAACTGCACCAGCCGTTCCACCAACCGATCGACCTGATCCCGTGCAAACCAATGGCCAAGGTCCGTCACCTCATAGGATTTCATCCCCACCTCGCCGAGCAGACGATCGGTATCGATGCGAGGATATTCGGCTTTGACCAGTCGGATAAAAAGATCAACGATCCGGCTGTTATAAAAAGGCTGGCCCTCGTCACTGTCTGAATGCATTGCAATCACCGCTGATAATAAAAAGGAAATACGGGCGTAACTATTCAGCTGTCACTGATGAATTTATCTCCTCCCCCTTCAAGGGGGAGGTCGGGCGGGGGATGGGGTGATGGCGTGCTGGAACAAACCCATCCCCACCCCAACCCTCCCCTTGAAGGGGAGGGAGCTCAACCTAAATGCTGCATCGATGCCAGGTTGCTGAATAGTTACCTACGGGCCGGGCCCGGCAGCTCAAAGCCCGCAACGAAAGCCCCCCCTGATGCCGTCGGCCGGGCGGAGAAACAGAGTCCACGGTCACAAAGGTTTACCAGAATCAGCGTCTTGCGCCCACCCTTTTTTTCATGAAAAGGACGGCTCGTGTCCGATTAAATCCGGGGGACTGAAACTGCCGCCGACCGGCGTCTTTACCCCGAGGAGGGTGTCGGACAATTGAACCTGGATTATGCGAAATCACCCCGCAGAGGCAAATACCAACAACCGCCAAGTACCCGGGAATCCGTTCTACACCATTTAACTATGTTTGACGTTTGTTTTTTTGTTGACAATCTTAGTAAGTATTATATCCTTGCACTGAATTTATCGACCTGGCCGGTGCGGAACTCCCTTTAAACCACGGATGTTCCGGTCCGCAGCAAAGACGTTATGCCGTGATTGTTTTCCAAAAGGACTCAAAAATGGGACAAATCTATTCTGACAATTCGCTCTCTATCGGTCGCACGCCATTGGTCCGCCTGACCCGCATCATCGCCAGGGACGGCGCAACGGTCCTCGCCAAGATCGAAGGTCGCAATCCGGCCTACTCGGTCAAATGCCGGATCGGAGCGTCCATGGTCTGGGATGCGGAAAAGAAAGGACTGCTCGGTCCGGACAAGGAGATCATCGAGCCGACCAGCGGCAATACCGGCATCGCCCTCGCCTTCGTGGCGGCGGCCCGCGGCATTCCGATCACCCTGACCATGCCCGAAACCATGAGCATGGAACGCCGCAAGGTCCTCAAGGCGCTCGGCGCCAATCTGGTCCTGACCCCCGGCGCCAAGGGGATGGGCGGCGCCATCGCCGAAGCGGAACAGATCGCCGCCTCGGCGCCGGATCGCTATCTGCTGCTGCACCAGTTTAAAAACCCGGCCAACCCGGCGATCCACGAAACGACCACCGGCCCGGAAATCTGGAACGACACCGACGGCGGCATCGACGTCCTGATCTCGGGGGTCGGCACCGGCGGCACCATCAGCGGCATCTCCCGCTACATCAAGAACACCTGCGGCAAAAAGATCATTTCGGTGGCGGTGGAACCGGAAGACAGCCCGGTGATCAGCAACCGGCTGGCCGGAGAAGTTCTGCAGCCCGGCCCGCATAAAATTCAGGGGATCGGCGCCGGCTTCATCCCCGACACCCTCGATCTCGACCAGATCGACCTGGTCGAACGGGTCAGCAACGACGAAGCGATCGAGTTCGCCCGCCGCCTGGCTCGTGAAGAAGGCATCCTCTCCGGAATCTCCTGCGGCGCCGCTGCCGCCGTTGCCGCCCGCCTGTCGGCCCGGCCTGAATTCAAGGGGAAAACCATTGTCACGATTCTCCCCGATTCGGGCGAGCGTTATTTGTCCAGCGTTCTCTATGAAGGGATTGTCTGATTCCACGGACCGAAGAAGGGGTTCGGGTCGACATATCGAGATGATTGTTGACTTGGCAAACAGGGTTTGCTAATTTGCATTTCACATAGCTGCGAAAAATAGCGGCGTCTATATCGAGAGTGGTGGAGGGACAGGCCCTTTGAAACCACAGCAACCGGCCGGCAACACGCGGCAAGGTGCTAATTCCTGCTCCGGAACGGACCGGAGGAAGATGCAGACGGAGCCAAGGCAAACCGATTCATTCGCGTTCTCCCGGCCCCTTCTCATCGATTCGAGAAGGGGCCTTTTGCGTTCCCGAAGGAGAAGCGATGAACAGACTGAAGCAGGTATCACTGGACACCGAACTGGTGCAGATCGGCGTCGGTCGCGACCGACAGACCGGCGCCATCAGCGTGCCGATCCACCCCAGCGCCACCTACCGGCATCCGGCGGTGGGCGAAAGTACCGGTTACGACTACACCCGCTCCGGCAATCCGACCCGCCAGGCCCTGGAAGAGGGGCTGGCCCGGCTTGAAGGGGGCAGCCGCGGCCTCGCCTTCGCCTCGGGGATGGCGGCCCTGACCACCTTTTTCCTGCATTTTTCCAGCGGCGATCACCTGATCGTCAGCGAAGATCTCTACGGCGGAACCTATCGGGTTCTCGACCGGATTTTCGCCGATTTCGGGCTGGCCACCAGCTACGTCGACACCACCGACAGCAGCCGGGTTGAAGCCGCCATCCGCGACACGACCCGCGCCCTGCTGGTGGAAACGCCGGGCAATCCGCTGCTCGGCGTGGCCGATCTCGAAGCGCTCGGCGAGCTGTGCCGACGCCGGCAGCTGCTGTTTGCGGTCGACAACACCTTCCTGAGCCCGGTCCTCCAGCGGCCGATCGATTTCGGCGCCGATGTCGTGCTGCACAGCGGCACCAAATATCTCGGCGGCCACAGCGATCTCTGCAGCGGCGTGCTGGTGACCCGCACTCCGGAACTGGGCGAGCGCTTCTATTTCCTGCAGAACACTACCGGCGCCATCCTGTCGCCCCAGGACAGTTGGCTGCTGATCCGCAGCCTCAAGACGCTCGCCCTGCGCATGGAACGTCACTGTCAAAACGCCATGCAGATCGCCACCTGGCTGGAAGCGCATCCGCGGGTCGGCACGGTCTATTATCCCGGACTGGCCAGTCATCCCGGCCACCAGCTGAGCAAACGGCAATGCAAAGGGTTTGGCGGCATGCTGTCGTTCCGGGTCGCATCCCCGGAACACGCCAGACAGGTTCTGCAGCGACTGCAGCTGATCTCTTTCGCCGAAAGTCTCGGCGGCGTCGAATCGCTGATGACCCTGCCGGCGCTGCAGACCCACGGCGACATTCCGGTAGAAGAGCGGGAGCGGCTCGGCATCTGCGAAAGTTTGCTGCGGCTGTCGGTGGGGATAGAATCCGTCGACGACATCATTGCCGATCTGGAGCAGGCGCTGGGCTGAAAAAGCCCTCCCGCAAGGCAGGAAACGGACAGCGATCTCTGGACAACCAGACCGAATCAACATAATGGCCAGCCCGAAAGATCGGGCTGGCCATTTCAGCGTCGGTGCTGTGCAGTGAGCAGATACCCGCTATTGAAGCGTGAAGGTGGTACTTCGCTGCGTACCATCCCAGAGATAACCGGTCGCGGCGACCTCGGAGACCGTCGCGCTGTAGGTCCCCGGGGTCGTCCCCGCCCGGCCCTGCCTGTTCGGCGCCTGGGTCTGCCAGCTCAGCTCAACCTCTCCGCTCGCATCACTGCTGCCGGCCAGGATGGCGCTCTCGGGCCCGGCAATCGCGACGGTGACCGTTGCCCCCGCGACGGGTTGTCCGGAGCCGTCGGCGACCTGGGCAAGGATCGTCAGCTCGTCGCCGGCGCTGAAGGTGGAGGTCAAGGCAAAGGTGACGTTGTTGCCTTTGCCGCTGTAAAGCCCGGTTTGCAGGCTGGTCACGCCGACCAGCTCATCGCTTGGAGGCGGAGGGGTACCGCCGGTCCCCCAAGTCGCCGATGCCATCACAAACGGCTCGGCCATACCGGTATTCAACCAGGCTTCCAGCAGATTGGCGCCCTCCTGTCCGAGAAAAGCGTTCTGCCCGCTGTTGGCGTTGTTCAGAAACTGGATATATTCCCAGCTGGTCCCCTGATAGAGCAGATCGATTGTCGCGTAGACCGCTTCGGCCGGGGGGTTCAACTCGATGAGATCGAAGTACTGATAGACGCCGCCGACGCCGGGAGCCCCGTACTGGGTGGCGGGCACCGGCAGCGCGTTACGCTGGCGAGCTGTTTCGTAGGCCATGCCGTAGGGTGGAATCCGGTTGTCCTTGACCACGCTATCGTTGAGCACGAAGTGGAACGATTCATGGCTGGTGCCGGGAGCCTGACCGGCGACATCGCCAAGCGTATAATCGGGAGCCCCGGTCAGTCGATCGTAACTCACCACCAGCCCGGCATTGGTTGCAGAAATACCGATCAGACTGGCCGCCCATTCCTGGCTGATTCCATAGTGTGCTTCATAGATTTTCGTGTTCGGATCGTGCAGATCGATGATCGACCGGACCTCGATAGCGGGGCCGCCGGCCGGGTTGGGAACGGACAGACCGATCGGCCCATAGTCGCCGTCGACCCGGATCGGGTCACTGCTGACGCCATCATACCATTTGGTCTGCAACCACATCCGCCGACCTTCAGGATAGCCGGAGATCAGCTTGTGTCCGGTCAGATTGGCGACTTTCACCGTATCCCCGTTCACCGTTAAAGAGGCCGCCTCGCTCAGCGCCTTTTCCGCCCGGATCTTTCCGGCATCGACCGCCGCAAGCTGGACATCACTCATCCCGCCGCCGAGGCGCAGCTGATTGTTCGCATTCTGATATTTGATCAGCTCGCCAATCCACTGATTACCACCGGTCAGATCATGGTGGGGCAGGTCGGCGCGCAGCGGAATTCCGCGCTTGTTGGCACCGTAGCCGGTCACCGGCTTCATGTGGCAGGTCTGGCAGCTGAAGTACCGCGGATCATTGTCCGCATAGTTGCCGCCGGTTCCGGCGGCCAGCGCCGCCTGGTAGGCAACCTCAATAGCCCCGCCGGGCACTCTCAGGTCTTCGGGAAGATCCGGAAAATCGGCCACCAGAGTCTGCGGCAAGGCGCTGGACTTGTACTCGCTGAAGGTTCTTTCCACCACCCCGTACCTGTAGGGCGGATTGTTGAAAGCGGCCTTGCCATCGACAGGCCCACCTAATGTGCCACTGGCAGTCACCGGATCGGCCGTGGGCTGGGCACCATGGCCGGGAGCAAGGTCGCCGACCGCGGGATTTGAGACATCATGACAGGAGCCGCAGAAATCGACGGAACGATGAAACTTTGACTGCTGAAACTGGTGCTTCGGTTCGGCATCGAAATAGGGGCCGAGCTTGTCGGCACCGCCGAACAGCGACAGCATGCCACTGCCATAGTAGCCTTCCGCCGGGCTGCCGCCGTCGTTGGCGACAAACGGAGGAAACTGGACACCGAGATGCTCCGAGTCATCGGGGTTGGTCATGCCGTGGCAGGTGTCGCAATCGACCCCGTCGGCATCGCCCGCGGCCAGACCGGAGCCGTCGGTCGGCTCGGAACGCCCGGCGTACCAGCCGCCGGTGCTGTGACAGCGGATGCAGAGATCGCCAGACCCGTCAAAGTCCTGCTCGGCAATGGCCAGAGTGGCCCAGAAGATGGGATCGCGGCCGGCATTGCCCATGGCGCTGCCGCGCCAACCGAAAGCCGGCTCTACGGCACTGTCATAGCCTCCGTGACAATTGTCGCACTTGTCGGGAGACTCCAGGTTGCCGACTTCACCGGGCTGGGTCCCGGGTTGCTGGATATCGGTCGGGACGACATCCGCGGCAAACGCCGCCCCGGCGTACAGGCATAGCCCCAGCAGAACATGTACCAATACGGTTTTCTTCATATCCGACCTCCCTCTCTTTCCGGTTGTGAGTACTGACCCAAGTGCGACGTGGAAAGTGCAACAACACAGCTGATAAATAAAGAAAAAGCCGAACAGCTCGGATTTACCTGTTCGCAGTCCGGCCCTCTTCAGGCTTATGGAAAATCCATAACGTTCTGCCCCCCTCACGAAGGGTTTAGCGCTGAATGGCTGGCGGCAGGGCGCACGCAATGCCCTGCTTGATCACCTGCTGTTCTTTATTAACACAACATTTTCCGTTGTCAATTTGATCGGGACCAGCCTGCCTGTTCCCGAGCAAAGAGACAACGGTCACCCGCGCCGGCTTGGCACTTGTCCTGTCAAAAGGGGGATTTCCCCACCATCGATTCGGCTATTCCCCCCATGGAATTCCATGGATCGTCCGTGAAATTATTGTGGCATCAGGTATTATTATCTCAATCCGACCCGGGAGCGAGAAGCGCATGCACGGTTTTCACAACCTGCCGAAGAACCAGTACGGGATCTGGCTGCCGGCCATTGTCCTGCTGCTCGGCACGGCCTCGATAGTCCTGCTCCTGGTGGCCAACCGCATCAACGAGCGGAGGCTCATTGAGGCTGACATCGCTGGTGCGGTCATGGAGGCCAAGAGCCTCACGTTAACGGCTCATCTCTGGCTGGAGGAGGCGATAACCGGAGATGTGAGCGTGGATGTCAAAAAAATCTTCGAAGACTACGACAAGGCGATCAACCTGATCGACGTGACTCTCAAGGGGGGAGCAGCCGACCACGATTGGATTCCCGAACCGATCCAGGATCCGGACCAGCGGTCCCGAGCGGAAGAGATCAAGTCCATGCTTCTGGAATTCACGCGGCTTAGCCACCAGAGGTTGGAGAACCCGGCCATATCCATGGCCGGATCCGTCGTCGACCAGGAGTACGATAAACTCTTCAAGAAATTCACGGATAATGTCAGTGAGTTGGAAATTTTAATGGAAATCGACGAGGCGAAAAACGATAAAGCTTTCGGACGCCTCTTTCCGATGAGCCTGCTGGCGTGGGCATTTATCGTGGTCGGCGCCACCGCGAGCCTCTTTATTCTTGAAAGGCGGCGGAAGGAATTCAAGAAAGGACTTATCCGGGCCAATGACCAGTTAAGCTCACAAGCCCTTGAATTGACCGAGCACCGCACGCGGCTGGCGGAACTGGTCGACCTGCGTACCGCCGAATTGAAGTCCGCGAATAAATGCCTTCAGATCGAAATGGCCGAACGCCTGCAGACCTGCGAGATTCTGCACCAGACGGAAAAGCAGAACCATTATCTCTCCAACCGATTGGTGAGCGCCCAGGAAACAGAGCGAAGGCGGATATCGATGGAGCTCCACGACGAATTGGGGCAGTCGCTGAACGTCATCAAACTGCAACTGAGGGTCATCGAAAAGGGTTCGAAAAGCAAACGGGGAGACTGCGAAGGGCTCCTGGAATACATGGATCAAGTCATAGACGACGTGCGACGGATCTCGATGGATCTGAGCCCCACCGTCCTCGAAGATCTCGGCCTTTCTGCCGCTCTGCAATGGCTCACGGACAATCTGAAAAAAGATCCGAAGATAAGCATAACGACCGATGTCGAGACGATCGATCATCTGTTTTCCAAAACGCACTGGATTACCATCTACCGGATTGCCCAGGAGGCGCTGACCAATATCGTGAAACATGCAGGGGCCGAGCACGTCTCATTCGTAACGCGAAGGGAGGGCGACAGGGTCGCCTTTGCGGTGGAAGACGACGGCAACGGCTTCGATGACAGCCATGGCCTGACCCGGGAATCCACTGCAAAGGGGTATGGCCTGACCACCATGAGCGAGCGGGTGAAGATCATGGGCGGGGATTTTGATTTATGGAGCCGGGTCGGCAACGGGACCCGGGTCACCTTCAGCATCCCTGTCGATAATGGGGGTTCGTGATGAGCGCTTATCGGATCATACTCGCTGACGACCATGCCCTGATCCGGCAGGGTCTGGGAAAAATTATCGAAGGGGTGGACGATCTGCAGGTCGTCGGAGAAGCCGGTGACGGCATCGAACTGCTGTCGCTGCTGCAAAGGTTGCTTCCCGACATGGTCATTGTCGATCTGTCGATGCCGAAGCTCCGTGGCATCGACGCGATCCGCGAGATCAGGAAGCTGCACGCCAGGGTAAAAATCCTGGTCCTGACCATGCACAAGGAATACCTCCATCAAGCCCTTGCGGCAGGCGCTGAAGGATATCTGCTGAAGGAGGATGTCGACCGTGAACTCTTCTCCGCCATCGCGCATATTCGCCGGGGGAAGGTGCATATTTCACCCCGCCTGCCGAGAGAAATGGTTCGCGGCGGCGGCGCCGAGATGCTGTCATCCCGCGAGCAGGAGGTGCTGCAGCTGATCGCCAAGGGAAAATCGAACCGGGAGATCGGGGGAATGCTCTTCATCAGCATCCGCACCGTGGAAAGCCATCGCGCTTCCCTCCAGAAAAAATTGAAACAGAGCAGCACCGCCGGCCTGGTAAAATACGCCATTGAACAGGGCCTGATCTGATTTTCCACCCCTCCCCCGCTCCTGTTTCGGCGTGTAATCCTAAATCAATTCAATTGCAAGCCGTCCCCCCGAAACGCGCAGGTCGCTTGCGGCAGCGAGCCCTCCTCTTTTGCATCGCACAGACGGTGGACCACCTCCTCGGCCTGTTCGGAAACCAGTCCGCGGGCGGGGTCGGTCTGCACCAGGTAGGGGGTGAAGGCTTCCATGTCGCTGCGATCGTCGAGGATGACGAATCCCTCGACCGGCACCTGAGACTGGTCCAGCCAGGCCAGGATTTCGGCCCCACGGGGCCGGTCGGCCAGGAAGGGGGTCGTTCCGATGACGCGCCCCGCGGCGTGAACACCGGCTTCGACCAGAAGTTCTTCGAGCTCGTGGCCCGAGGCGCCCAGGCGCCACATGGAGGTCACCACGATTTCGACATCGGTCCGGTCGACGATGGCATTGAGCGCCGCGACGTTCAGCGGCTCGAAGAGTTCGCCTCTCGCCAGGGTTTCCCGGGTGTTGAGCACATCGTCGAAATCGAGAAAGAGTATTTTCGCGGGTTTCATGGGACACCCCCTTTGCTGTTTTGTTTGGGAATTTTTCCCCAATTTTCTCTCTCTATATTTGGGATTATATTCCCAAAAATAACCCATGTCAATGCCTTCATCCTTCCCCCTGCCCTTGCAGCCCCCCGCGCAAGGCTCATCCAGTCTTCATCATCCTCAACCCCTGCCAGATAATAATTTTTAATCTCAATTCAGTATTTCTACGAATGGAACCCCGCAAGCCGTGACCTAAACTCATATCAATCCCCGGTATCAATGGCGGGAACATCCTTCTGCAGCGATGTTCCATTTGAGTCCGCTCTCTCCGGTGTCGGAAAGGAGCGGAGGTGCAA
>DASWJX010000218.1:0-2161 GCA_036396915.1 Geopsychrobacteraceae bacterium
TGGTTTTCAGTTGCAGCGGCGCGTCGTTCCAGATGGGTCGCGACGTTATCGAGGCGGATATCGGTCCCCGCTTGATCAACCTGGTCGGGAACGTGCGCACCGCCATGAGTCGCTTGTAGAATTTTTTCGTTGTCGAGAGGAAGCTTATGAAAGAAGTGTATGTTGTCGAATCGTTACGCACCCCGCAGGGGTCCTTTGGCGGTCTGCTTGCCGATGTGCCGGCTCCGCGTCTGGCGGCCGCCGTCATGCAGGGTCTTTTAGAACGATCCGGACTGGCGGCCGAGGCGGTGGACGAAGTGATCGTCGGCCAGGTTCTGTCCGGCGGCTGCGGTCAGGCTCCGGCCCGCCAGGCCATGCGTTTTGCCGGATTGCCCGATGCGGTCCCGGCCATGACCATCAACAAGGTGTGCGGCAGCGGCCTCAAGGCCCTGATGCTCGGGGCCGGTTCGATCCGTCTCGGTGATGCCGGGGTGGTGATCGCCGGCGGCATGGAAAACATGTCCCAGGCGCCCTACCTGCTCAAGCAGGCGCGCTACGGGTACCGGATGGGCAGCGGCGAAATGGCGGACCTGATGATCCATGACGGGCTGCAGGATCCCTACAGCGATCAGCACATGGGGGTGATCGCCGAGGCCAGCGTCGCCAGCCAGGGCCTGTCGCGCGAAGAGCAGGATCGCTTCGCCCTGCGCTCCTATCAGCGGGCCCAGACGGCCGTCAGGGAAGGCACTTTTGCCGAAGAGATCGTCCCGGTGGTGAAAACCACCCGCAAGGGCGAGGTGGTGGTGGCGCAGGACGAGGAGCCATTCAAGGTCGACTTCGACAAGCTGCCCGGCTTGCGCGCCGTTTTCAGCAAGGACGGCACCGTCACCGCCGGCAACGCCTCGACCATCAATGACGGGGCGGCCCTCACCTTGCTCGCCAGCGGAGAGGCGGTGGAGAAGTACGGCCTCAAGCCCAGGGCCCGCCTGGTGGCCTACGCCTCCCACAGCATGCACCCCGACGAATTTACTCTGGCCCCGGTGGGAGCGATCGAAAAGGTCTGCGCCAAGGCCGGGCTTTCGCTTGACGACATCGATCTCTTTGAAATCAACGAGGCGTTTGCCGCCGTGACCCTGTTCGCCATCAAGCAACTGGGGCTTGACCCCGAGAAGGTCAACGTCAACGGCGGCGCCGTCGCCATCGGTCATCCGCTCGGCGCCAGCGGCGGTCGTCTGGCCGCCACCCTGGTGCGCGAGCTGCAAAAACGGCAGTGTCGTTACGGGCTGGCAACCCTGTGTATCGGCGGCGGTGAAGCGGTGGCGGTTATTTTTGAGCGCATGCAATGAGGGTTGAGGAGATGATGATGATCAAGACAGTCGCGGTACTCGGCGCCGGACAGATGGGCAGCGGCATTGCCCATGTCCTGGCCCAGCACGGATTTGAGGTCGTGCTTTTCGATATTGCCGCGGGGCAGCTGGAAAAGGCGCTGGCCGGCATTGCAACCAACCTCGAACGCCAGGCCCGGAAGGAACTGGTGGAGAGTGCCGCCATCCCGGGCATTCTGCAACGGATCCGCACCGCCGGCAGCATGGAGGCCCTGGCCGATTGCGATCTGGCCATCGAAGCGGTCAGCGAGAACGAAACGCTCAAGCTCGACATCTTCAAACAGCTCGACGGCATCATCAAGCCGGAGGCGATCCTCGCCTCCAACACCTCCTCCATTCCGATCACCCGCATTGCCGCGGTCACCGGCCGTCCGGACCAGGTCATCGGCATGCACTTCATGAATCCGGTACCGGTCATGAAACTGGTCGAGGTGATTCGCGGCCTGGCCACCGGCGACGAGACCTTCGCCGCCATCACCGACCTGGTGGCAAAACTCGGCAAGGAGGTGTCGGTGTCCGCCGACTATCCCGGTTTCATCGTCAATCGCATCCTGATGCCGATGATCAACGAGGCGGCCTTCGCGCTGTTCGAAGGGGTGGCGTCCGCCGAGGACATCGACAAGGGGATGATGCTCGGCACCAATCAGCCGATGGGGCCGCTGACCCTGGCCGACTTTATCGGTCTCGATACCTGCCTGGCGATCATGGAGGTCCTGTACCAGGGTTTCAAGGATCCCAAGTACCGCCCCTGCCCGTTGCTGGTGAAAATGGTCGAGGCCGGGTTTTTGGGCAGGAAA
>DASWJX010000219.1:0-7302 GCA_036396915.1 Geopsychrobacteraceae bacterium
CATTAATTTATCTGCAGCTACCCGTGGATGCAAGGAAAATACAGGCTTTCTCAGTTCCTTTCGGCGATATCGTTCAATCTTGAGGAGGGATATGATAACATTTCAAAACTGTTTCAAGCTCTCCGACCGGGTCGTCCTCAATCTGCGGAAGAAATTCAAAAATGGCTCCGGAAAAAACAGCTGACTGGCGGCAATGGCTTAAGCGGTGGCTCCGCCTGCCACGAATTTTCCGCCTGCTTTTTATACGAACCCGCCTGGCGCGGGTTTATCGTGCCGCGGAGCGCTATCGCGTGCTGTTCTGGGCCGGACTGGTCGGTGTTCTCGGCGGGCTGTCATCGGTGCTGTTCCGGGATCTTCTCGAACTGCTGTCCTTTGCCTTCACAGGGCACAGCGGGGGCATGGTGGCGACGTTTTCCAGTCTGCCTGCCTGGCAGAGACTGCTCACTCCCGCCCTTGGCGGCATTGCCGCCGGCCTGGTCATTCATTTCGGCAGTAAAATGACAGCGCGCCAAGCCAGCACCACCGACTTCATGGAAGCGGTGGTGCTGGGGGATGGTTCGCTCTCGTTCCGCTCCAGCCTGACCAAAATACTCTCTTCCATGTTCTCCATAGCTTCCGGCGCCTCCATCGGCCGTGAGGGCCCCATGGTACAACTGGCGTCCCTGCTGGCGTCCCTGGTCGGACGGGTCCGCCACTGGTCGATCGCCCAACGGCGACTGGTGCTGGCCTGCGGCGCGGCCGCCGGAATCGCTTCGGCTTATAACGCTCCCATCGCCGGAGCGCTTTTCGTTGCCGAGATCGTGCTTGGCACCATTGCCATCGAAACCCTGGGCCCTTTGCTCTTTGCCTCGGTGCTGGCGACCCAGACAGTGCGTTTCCTTTCCGGGGGTGAACCTCTCTATGTCGTTCCACCTTTCGAGCTGAACTCCGGGTTTGAACTCTTTGACTACCTGGCGCTGGGGTTGATCGCCGGGCTGACCGCGCCGTGGTTTTTGCGCGCTCTGCGCGGCAGCGAAAAGCTCTTCAGTCGCATCCGATTGCCGGTCTACCTTCGAACCGGTCTGGGAGGTCTGATCGTCGGAGCCCTTGCCATCGGTTACCCCCAGGTCTGCGGCAACGGCTACAGTGTTGTCAACGGCATCCTGCAGGAGCAATGGCTCTGGTCGAGCCTAGCGGCAGTCCTGGCATTCAAACTGGTCGCGACCTGTGCGAGTTTCGGCTCAGGTGCTGTCGGCGGCGTCTTCACGCCAACCCTGTTCATGGGCGCGAGTCTCGGCTACCTGTTCGGGCATGTCCACCAGGCCCTTGGTTTCGGTCCAATGCCGGCTTCCGGCGCTTTTGCACTGACCGGGATGGGGATGTTCCTGGCGGCCACGACCCACGCCCCGCTTATGGCGATCCTGATGATTTTCGAGATGACCCTCGATTACCAGCTTATCCTCCCCCTCATGCTGGGTTGCGTGGTGGCCTATTTCACGGGCCATGGCATTGAATCCAGATCCATCTACAGCGTCGCCCTCGAGCGCAAGGGGGCCACTTATTTTGCCCGCCGTCTGGCCCGTTTGCGCGTGGCAGACCTGATGAAGCCTGACCCGGTCAAGGTCGGCGAGAACGCCCCGTTCAGCGATATTGCCCGGCATTTTATCGTCAACACCTTTCGCTACCTCTACGTGGTTGACGAACACGGCAGGTACCTTGGCGCCATTTGTCTCGAGGATATCAAGGAAAATCTCGGCACGGCCGCCCTGGCCCACCTGGTTATTGCCCGGGACCTTCTGGTGTCCGGTCCGCCGGTTGTCGACGTTAACTCTTCCCTCGAAACAGCCTTCGAAATTTTCACCCGTCACAACGGGGAAAGACTGCCGGTAGTCTCGACCGACCCGCGCCCCCGGCTGCTGGGGAGTCTGGCCAAAACCGACCTGCTGCTGGCCATGGCTGAGCGTCTGCCGGCAGACCGTCGTTCATGCAAGGACGCCAGGCAGTGAAGCCAAACAGTGGCTGTGAACCGGCTCACTTGATTCGTTATTACCGTTCAAGATGGGTAGGAAAACAGCCCCGACCGGAAACAATTCGTCGGGGCTAATGTGTAGAATATTCTTCAAACAACGTAAACTATTCAACACATAAAGCTCGAGAAGACCACTCGCCACGCTTAAATCATGCGGAGCGACTTAAAGCTACTCTACATGTGCAGATGCTTCGCAGTGTTGCATTAATCGTAACCGCGCGTAATATGGGATACATATCGGATTCATTCCTGGCGGTTCTGACCATCACTCGGCGGACTGGTGCTATTTCGGCATGGTGCTTGCGTAAAGTCATCCATTAAGCAAATACCATGCTGGCCAATTCTCGAGTGGCCGGGCTAACGGCTGCGGTTTTTTACCTGAGGAAAGAACTATGGCGATAACCCTGAATCGACAGCTCCTGCTCTGGGGATTTTTCATCCTGCAACTGAATGTTGGCCTTGCCTGGAGCGAAGAGCCACAGCCGGTTGCCGACCTCAATGCCTTGGTGGAGGCGGCCCTGGCCAACAATCCCGAAATCGAGGCCTCTGAGGCGCAGTGGCAGATGTTCGTACAGAAGGCCCGCCAGGCCGGCACTTTCGAAGATCCGATGCTGATGATCGGTATCAATAATGCGCTGATCCGCGATCCCGTCGCCTTTGACCGGGATTCCATGACGTCCAGGTCGATCGGTCTGAGCCAGATGGTTCCCTTCTTCGGCAAGCGGGAGCTGGCCCGGCAAGGAGCTGATCTGGAGGCTCTCTCGGCCCGGGCACGCTACGAGGAACGCAGGCTCGAGCTGGCAGCAATGGTCAAAGAGTTCTATGCCAGGCTCTTTTTCATCGATCAGGCCCTGGACATCGTCGGCCGTAGCCTGGTGGTCATGGACGACATGCTTCGATTCACCGAATCCCGCTACGGAGTTGGCGCGGGAATGCAGCAGGATGTGCTGAGGGCCCAGGTTGAACGCTCCCGCATGCTCGACATGCAGATCGGCCTGCAGCAGCAGAAACGCAGCCTGGCAGCGGCCATGAACCGGCTCCTGGCGCGCCCAGCCGACACCCCGATTGGCATCATCCCCGATCTGGAAACCCCGCCGGTCATGCACTCGGCCGAGGAGCTCGAAAGTCTGGCCGCAGAGAATCGGCCGCTGCTCGCCGGGTTGTTTAGCCTTGCAGAGAAAGGCAAGCTTGACGAAGAGCTGGCCAGGAAAGAATTTTACCCCGACTTCACTTTCTCCCTGGAGTACATGCAGCGCGAGCCGGTCATGGGTGAGGCAGGCTACGACATGTACAATGCCTCGGTTACCTTCAACCTGCCGGTACAGCGCCAGCGCCGGCACGCCATGGTGGCCGAAGCCAAAGCCGCCACCCGCATGGCCCAGGCCGAAATCAAAGACCTGCGCAACGCCATCGTCAGCGGAATTGCCGATCTGCTGGCTAAACTGGAGCGGTCGGCGCAGCTGATCGAGCTGTACCGGACCGGCGTCATTCCGCAGTCGGCGCGCTCTTTCGAAGCTGCGCAGATTGCCTACGGCAACAACCAGGTTGATTTCCAGATGATGCTGGAGAGCCTGCTCAGCCTGTTCAACGATGAGCGGGAGTACTATGACGCTCTGGCTGATTACCGGATGAACCTGGCCCGGCTCGAAGCATTGGTTGGCAGTGAATTGATGGATAAACCTTGATGTCACCACTGAGGCACAGGGCACACGGTTCCTGGCCGTATCCCCTGTGGCTCCGTGTTGAATGGGATTAAAGCGATTAGAGAGGTCTCGCAATGCACAATAAAAGTCCGAAAACACCGTTGATCATCCTGCTGCTGGTGATCGCCCTGGCCGCTGGCTACTTCCTCGGCGGGATGGGCGGGCACGACGAACGTAGTGCGGAAATGGCCGATGAAAAGGGTGCTGCGGAGCAGGTCCAGTACACCTGCGGCATGCACCCGTTCATCATCCAGGACGAGCCGGGAAACTGCCCGATCTGCGGTATGAAACTGACCCCTCTCAAGCCGGGCACGGGCGGTGGGACGCAGACCACCGGAACTGCCGAGCGCACTGTCAAACACTGGATTTCGCCCATGGATCCGACCTATGTCCGAGAAGAACCCGGCCAAGACTACATGGGACACGACCTCGTTCCGGTTTATGAAGGGGGCTCCGGCAGCGTCATCACGATCGACCCGGTAACGACCCAGAACATGGGAGTCCGTACCGTGATGGTGAGTCGCGAGGACCTTCACCGCGAGATTCGCGCCGTGGGCCGCATCGGTTACGAGGAATCCAGTCAGTACATGGTCAACAGCAAGGTGGGCGGCTGGATCGAGCGTTTGCATGTCAACCAGACCGGCCAGCTGGTGAAGAAGGGCCAGCCCCTGCTGGAGATTTACAGTCCCGAGCTGGTTTCGGCCCAGCAGGAATACCTGCTCGCCCTGCGCCACCGCGCCGAGTTGGCGAAGAGCTCCTTCGCCGAGATCGGCGCCGGCGGCGAACGCCTGTTGGAGGCGGCACGCCAGCGCCTGCAGTACTGGGACATCAGCGCCAGGCAGATCGCGCGGCTGGAGCAGAGCGGTCAGGCCCAAAAGACCATGACCCTGTATGCGCCGTTCAACGGCATCGTTTCCGAAAAGAAGGCTTTCGAGGGGATGAGCCTGATGCCGGGGATGGAGTTGATGCAGATCTCCGACATCTCCCGGGTCTGGGTTTACGCCGACTTCTACGAGTACGAGATTCCCTGGGTGAAGCCGGGGCAGCCGGCAACGGTGGAGTTCCCGTATGCAGGCAACAAGTCCCTGCCAGGGGAAATCAGTTTCATCTATCCCGTTGTTGACCCGGTGACCCGGACGGTTCAGGTGCGCATCGAGCTGGCCAACCCGGGTCTCGAACTGAAGCCTGACATGTTCGCCAACGTGCGTTTGCAGGCGGAATCGGCCAAAGACGTTCTCACTATTCCCATCGATGCCGTCCTCAACTCCGGCACCGGTCAGCACGTCTTCGTTGCTCTCGGAGAGGGCCGCTTCGAGCCTCGCCAGGTCAAGACCGGGCTGCAGGGTGAAAACGGCCGGGTGCAGATTCTTGCCGGGCTCAACGACGGCGAGCAGGTGGTCACCTCCGCCCAGTTCATGCTCGATTCCGAAAGCAAGCTGCGCGAGGCGATCCAGAAGATGATAGCACCGAAAGCCCCGGCTGACGCTGATCTGGATCATGAAGAACACGAGGATAAAAGCGGCAAGGACCTGGAAGACCTGTTCAATTGAACCGGTGAAGGGCGAGGTTTAACAGCGCTGTCCCCTCATCCACCACCTCTTGCGCATTCAGGATTGAAAAAAGATGCTTGAAAAAATTATCGAATGGTCGATCCGCAACAAGTTCGTTGTGATCCTAGCCACCGTCTTCCTGGTCATCGGCGGGATTTATTCCCTGCGCAACATTCCGATTGACGCCATCCCGGACCTCTCGGACGTCCAGGTGATCATCTTTACAGAATATCCCGGGCAAGCGCCGCAGGTGGTGGAGGACCAGATCACCTATCCGCTGACGACCCAGATGCTCGCGGTCCCCGGGGCGAAAGTGGTGCGTGGCTACTCGTTCTTCGGTTATTCCTTCGTCTACATCATCTTCGAGGACGGTACCGACATCTACTGGGCGCGCTCGCGGGTGCTCGAATACCTGAACTACGTCTCCGGCCGGCTCCCCCAGGGGATCACGCCAACCCTCGGGCCTGATGCCACCGGGGTGGGGTGGGTCTACGAATACGCCCTGGTCAGCGATCGTCACAATCTGCAGGAGCTGCGCTCCCTCCAGGACTGGTTTCTGCGCTACGAGTTGACCTCGGTAGAAGGCGTGGCGGAAGTGGCAAGCCTCGGCGGCTTCGTCAAGCAGTACCAGGTGGCGGTCGACCCCAACCGTCTGCTAGCCTATAACATCACCCTGCCGATGGTCGAAATGGCGATCAAAAACAGCAACCTCGATGTCGGTGGCGGCGCTATCGAAATGGCTGAAACCGAATTCGTGATTCGCAGCCGGGGATACATACAGAATCTGGCCGACCTGCAGAATGTCGTGATCATGACGACGGCGCGCGGCACACCGGTGCTGCTGCGCGACATCGCCGAAGTGCGCCTGGGGCCGGAGATGCGGCGCGGTATTGCCGACCTCAACGGCGAGGGGGAAACGGTCGGCGGCATTATCGTCATGCGCTTCGGCGAAAACGCCCTCAAGACGATCGATAACGTCAAGCGCAAACTCGAGGAGCTCAAGCCTGGGCTCCCCGAAGGAGTGGAGATCGTTCCCGTCTACGACCGCTCGGGGCTGATCCAGCGAGCCACCGCCAATCTCAAGGAGAAGCTCCTCGAGGAGAGCATCGTCGTCGCCCTGGTCATCATTCTCTTTCTCTTCCACCTGCCGAGCGCCGCCGTGGTCATCCTGGCCCTGCCCGTGGCAATCCTGATGGCCTTCATCATCATGTACGCCCAGGGGATTAACGTCAACATCATGAGCCTGGGTGGCATCGCCATCGCCATCGGCACCATGGTCGACTCGGCCATCATCATGGTGGAAAATGCCCACAAGCACCTGGAAAAAGGGGGAAGCCGGTCACGGACCGAAGCCATCATCGAGGCGGCCAAGGAAGTCGGTCCGACCATCTTCTTCGCCCTGCTGGTGATCACCGTCTCTTTTGCCCCGGTTTTCACCCTGCAGGAGCAGGCCGGGCGCATGTTCAAGCCGCTGGCCTACACCAAGACCTACGCCATGGCGGCGGCGGCGCTGCTCTCTGTCACCCTCGTGCCGGTCCTCATGCTCTGGTTCATCCGCGGGAAGATTCATTCCGAGGAGCGCAACCCCATCAGTCGTATTCTGATCCGGCTCTACCATCCAGTGGTCGATTTTGTGCTGAGCTGGCGCAAGATGACCTTGCTGGTGGCACTGCTGCTGGTAGTTTCCGCCGCCTATCCGCTCTACAAGATGGGGACAGAGTTCATGCCCCCTCTCTACGAGGGGGATCTCCTTTACATGCCGACCACCCTGCCGGGGCTCTCGGTGACTAAGGCGAAAGAGGTCCTGCAGCAGACCGACCGCATCATCCGTCAGTTTCCAGAGGTGCATCATGTCTTCGGCAAGATCGGTCGCGCCGAAACCGCAACCGACCCGGCGCCGATGATGATGATCGAGACCACCATCATGCTCAATCCCGAAGAGGAGTGGCGAATGGTGCCGGCGCACCGTTTTTACAGCGGTTGGCCGGAGTGGTCTGAACCGTTGAAGGTCCCGTTGCGTTGGGTCTTGCCGGAAGAGAAG
>DASWJX010000220.1:0-2404 GCA_036396915.1 Geopsychrobacteraceae bacterium
ACAACGAACTTGTTGCGGATCGACCATTCGATAATTTTTTCAAGCATCTTTTTTCAATCCTGAATGCGCAAGAGGTGGTGGATGAGAAAACAGCGCTGTTAAACCTCACCCTTCATCGGTTCAATTGAACAGGTCTTCCAGGTCCTTGCCGCTTTTATCCTCTTGTTCTTCATGATCCAGATCATCGCCCGCTGCGGCTTTCGGTGCCGTCATCTTCTGGATCACCTCGCGCAGCTTGCTTTCGGAATCGAGCATGAACTGGGCGGAGGTGACCACCTGCTCACCCTCGTCGAGCCCGGCAAGAATCTGCACCCGGCCATTCTCACCCTGCAGCCCGGTCTCGACCTCGCGCGGTTCGAAGCGCCCCTCGCCGAGGGCGACGAAGACGTGCTGGCCGGTGCCTGAGTTGAGGACGGCATCGACAGGGATGGCGAGAACGCCTTTGGCCGATTCTGCCTGCAAACGCACGTTGGCAAACATCTCCGGCTTCAGTTCGAGACCTGGGTTGGCCAGCTCGATGCGCACCTGGACCGTCCTGGTCACAGGATCCACGACGGGATAGATGTAACTGATTTCCCCTGACAGGGTCTTGTTGCCAGCATACGGGATCTCCACCGTGGCCGGCTGCCCCTGTCTCACCCAGGGGAGCTCGTACTCGAAGATATCTGCATAAACCCATACCCGTGAGATGTCGGAGAGCTGCATCAGCTCCATCCCCGGTTTAAGGCTCATCCCCTCAAAGGCTTTTTTTTCGGATACAATACCGTTGAACGGCGCATACAGGGTCATGGTCTTTTGGGCCTGACCGCTTTGCTCAAGTTGTGCGATCTGCCTGGCGCTAATGTCCCAATACTGCAGGCGCTGGCGAGCCGCCTCCAGCAGTCGTTCACCTCCGGCGCCGATCTCGGCGAAAGAACTCTTCGCCAGCTCGGTGCGGTGGCGCAGAGCGAGCAAATACTCCTGTTGGGCCGAGACCAGCTCGGGACTGTAGATCTCCAGCAGAGGCTGGCCCTTTTTCACCAGCTGCCCGGTCTGGTTGACATGCAAACGCTCGATCCAGCCACCTACCTTGCTGTTGACCATGTACTGACTGGATTCCTCGTAACCGATGCGACCCACGGCGCGAATTTCGCGGTGCAGGTCCTCGCGACTGACCATCACTGTACGGACCCCCATATTCTGCGTCGTTACAGGGTCGATCGTGATAACGCTGCCGGCTCCACCTTCATAAACCGGGACGAGGTCGTGCCCCATGTAGTCTTGTCCGGGTTCTTCACGGACATAGGTCGGATCCATTGGCGAGATCCAGTGTTTGACACGGCGCTCGCCAGTTCCGGCCGCCTGAGTGTCGCCGCCCGTGCCCGGCTTGAGAGGCGTCAGTTTCATCCCGCAGATGGGGCAGTTTCCCGGCTCGTCCTGGATAATGAAAGGGTGCATGCCGCAGGTGTACTGAACCTGCTCCGCATCGCTCTTTTCACCGGCCGTCTGCGAAGCATTTTCGACGTGGCCTCCCATCCCACCCAGGAAGTAGCCGCCGGCCAGAGCAATCACCAGCAGCAGGATGATCAGCGGAGTTTTCAGACTTTTATTGTGCATTGCAAGACCTCTCTAAGAGCTTTAATCTCATTCATCACGGAGCCACAGGGGACACGGCCGGGAGCCAGGATTGTTTCAAAGAGGTGTTCTCCGTGTGCTCTGTACCTCAGTGGTGACATCAAGGTTTATCCATCAATTCACTGCCAACCAGTGCTTCGAGCCGGGCCAAGTTCATCCGGTAATCAGCGAGAGCGTCATAGTACTCCCGCTCATCGTTGAACAGGCTGAGCAGGCTCTCCAGCATCATTTGGAAATCAACCTGATTGTTGCCGTAGGCAATCTGCGCAGCTTCGAAGGAGCGCGCCGACTGCGGAATGACGCCGGTCCGGTACAGCTCGATCAGCTGCGCGGACCGCTCCAGCTTGGCCAGCAGATCGGCAATCCCGCTGACGATGGCGTTGCGGAGTTCATCGACCTCGGCCTGGGCCATGCGGGCGGACGCTTTAGCTTCGGCCACCATGGCGTGCCGGCGCTGGCGCTGTACCGGCAGATTGAAGGAAACCGAGGCATTGTACATATCGTAGCCAGCCTCACCCATGGCCGGCTCGCGCTGCATGTACTCCAGGGAGAAGGTGAAATCGGGATAGAATTCTTTCCTGGCCAGTTCTTGGTCAACATTGCCCTTCTCCACCAGGCTCAACAGCCCTGCGAGCAACGGCCGATTCTTCGCGGCCAGACTCTCGAGCTCCTCGGCCGAGTGCGTGACCGGCGGGGTTTCCAGATCGGGGATGATGCCAATCGGGGTGTCGGCTGGGCGCGCCAGGAGCCGGTTCATGGCCGCTGCCAGGCTGCGTTTCTGCTGCTGCAG
>DASWJX010000221.1:0-4735 GCA_036396915.1 Geopsychrobacteraceae bacterium
AGGGTTTATTACGGGACCTGCCGGCGGGCAACTGGATCGGAGGCACCATCCCCTATTTCATGATGCGCGGCAGAGGTCTGACAACCAGGGAACTGATCTGCGTCACAACCTTGCCGGATTATGTCGCAGAGATCGAAATAAAAGGCTACGGCGCCAGAACCATCTCGCAGGTCAACAACGATGCCCCTGAAAACGGGTTCAGCTTCATCATCATTCCGGCCAAAAGCCGCACCCACTTCTGTTTTGCCCTGAACGCCCCGAACTTTGCAGGGTTTGCCACGCGGCCCCTGATCGGCTGGATCGCGGGACTGCATCTGGATGATTGGGCGGCGGCGACACCAAAAGTTTTCAACGGCAGCAGCGGCGAGGCCATTGAAGAGGGCGCGATCGTCATGCATGCCCGCTTGCCTGCCAACAAGATCGCGGATATCGGCACGCTCAGCATGTTCGAACAGGGGGACGGTGACCGGATCACCTTTGCCGAATCGGGGTTCAGTGCCAAACATGTCTCTATCAACGGCCGCAAGACGGATTTTGGCGATTACCTTCGACAGCAGCGGCTCGACAAAAGATTACCCTTGGTCGCCGACTACTATGGCGCGATGATCAACACCGCCTTTCAGGAGGAGATCGGCCCGGACGGGGAGATACAGTTCTACAATTCGGTGTTCAGCTTCCTGGAGTACCGACATGCAAAACCGATCCGGAACTACACCGAGCACTTCATGAACAAAATATCGATCGGGCTCGGGCAGCAGTCGATATTCTCCTGCAACTGCATCCTGCATTACCTCCATGCCGACCTGGAGGGGCGGCAGACCGACTGCGCCCCCGGCCCGATGACCTTTGGGGAAATCGCCTACCAGACCCTGAATCAGACGATGGTCTACCTGAGAATCATCGATCTGCACCTGCAGCAGTCCTGACCGCCCCCGACCGCCAACCGCAATCCGGCGGCACCCCGGTTGCCGACCCCCTCCAGGGACGACCTGTGGACATTCCCCACAATGGGGAGACCCGCGCCAACCAAAGCGCGCCGGAAGCGCGCCGCCCGGCTTAAGCGCCGACCGTAAAAAGCGTCACGTGCCGCCCCGGACGCGCGACCCCGCCTCAGACACCATCGCAACTGTCCGTTATTGTGCAGGTTTTAATGCTTGTGAAAAAATCGACCGGCAGCGGCCCGTGGAAAAAATTATTGGTGCAGCTTTTGCTATTACAGATCAGTTCCATACCCCGCGTGACCGATTTTCCGCGGATGAATTTCAGTGCAGCAGCAGGGAGCAAACCGCATGACCCGGCAGATAGAGACCACCCCGAAGACAACAGATCTGCCGCCGATCCTCCGGGAGTACCCGTCAAAGCTGTTTGTCGAAACCACGACGCATTGCAACCTGGGTTGTTCCATGTGCGTCAAGCAAACCGGGCAGTGCGCCATTGCCGAGGGCATGATGTCGGCAACCACCTTCAAGGCCCTGGAACCGGCCCTGCTCCGTGCCGAAGCCCTGATCCTGAACGGGGTCGGGGAACCGTTACTGCATCCGGATATCGATACCTTTATCGCCCAGGCGAAAAAGTTGATGCCCAGAAACAGCTGGATCGGCTTTCAATCCAACGGTCTGCTGATCGACGACCTGCGCGCCCGTTCGCTGCTGGAAGCCGGTCTGGACAGGATCTGTATTTCCGTTGATGCGGTAACCCCTGAAAAGCTCGAACAACTGCGCGAAGGCGCCGAAATCTCCAACCTGGACCGGGCGTTCAGCGCGCTGTCCAAAGCCAAATTCAGCGTCGGCAGGCCGGATTTTCAGATCGGCGTTGAAATCGTGGTCATGCGCAGCAACCTGACGGAACTGCCCGACACCCTGCATTGGGCGGCCAGCCGGGGAGCGACCTTTGCCCTGGTGACCCACGTTTTGCCCTACGATGAAAAACATGCCGAACAGGCGGTCTATGAATCCTGTTCCGGACAGGCCATCGCCCTCTTTAACCGGTGGCGGGAAAAAGCCGCGGCAGCCGCTGTCGACATCCATCGCTATCCCCGGATCCTCTGGAATTACAGTAAAAATGCCGAAGAGCAAAGGGTCGTCGATTTCGTTGAACAGATGAAAGCCGACGCGGAACAGCAGCAGGTCTTTCTCGATCTGAAAAAACTGTTCAACCTGGATACGACCGGCCTCGACCGGGTCGGCGAGGTATTCGCCAGGGCCGAGCAGGTCGCCGAACAGGAAGGGCTGGAGCTGAAGCTTCCGGAACTGGTGCTCAAGGAGGATCGCAGGTGCGAATTTGTCGAAGACGGCAGCGCCTTTGTCTCCTGGCAGGGCGATGTCCATCCCTGTTATTTCCTCTGGCACAGCTATCACTGCTTTGCCGGCGGCTGGCGGCAGATGGTCAAACCGAAGATCTTCGGCAATCTCAATGAACAGCGGCACCTGCTCGCCATCTGGAATTCAGCGGAGTTCCGGACCTTCCGGGAAAACGTCACCGGTTACGACTACCCCTATTGCTCCAGTTGCGGCCTGGCCCCCTGTGATTATGTACAAACCGAGCAGTTCGAGCAGGATTGCCATATCAACAGTGAACCCTGCGGCAGTTGCCTGTGGTGTATGGGCCTCTTTCAGTGTCTGCGCTAAGTTTGTCGGCGCTAGTGCGAACAAGTTTCCATTTCACCGCGGAGGCGGTTACCTCCATGAATGCTAATAACAGTGCGGTCTCTCTCCCGTATAGCATGCCTCCGCGGTGAATTTTTTTTCCCTCCATGCCGGCCCGTATTGCTGAAAGCCGACCAACCATAGCGAAACCTCAATCACCAGAAACGGATCAATCCCGCAATGAAAAGTTTATCGATGGGTCTCCTTGTCAGCGTCATGCATCTGTCAACGGCCTCGGCATCCGACAGTCTTTCCAGCCCCCTCAATTTCCAGCACAGTATCTACGGCTACCTGGGCCTGGCGGTCTTCTGTATCGCCTATGCGGTCGTCATCTTTGAAGAAAAACTGCGGTTGCGGAAAAGCAAACCGGTCATCATGGCCGCGGGGGTCATCTGGACGATTGTCGCCATTGCCTACGCCAAAGCAGGCGACACGCAGAGCGCCCGGCAGGCGATCCAGCATAATCTGCAGGAATACGCCGAACTGTTCCTCTTCCTGCTGGCGGCCATGACCTACATCAATGCCATGTCGGAACGGAATGTCTTTCGGGCTTTGCGCTACAGGCTGGCTTCCAGGGGATTTTCGCTCCGAACCATCTTCTGGCTCACCGGGTTACTCGCTTTTCTGATCTCACCGATTGCCGACAATCTGACCACCGCCCTGCTGATGGGGGCGACGGTCACCGCCGTTGCCGGCAATAACCGGCGCTTTATTGTCCTGGCCTGCATCAACATCGTCGTTGCCGCCAATGCCGGCGGAGCCTTTTCCCCGTTCGGCGACATCACGACCCTGATGGTCTGGCAGAAGGGCAAGGTCCAGTTCCAGGAGTTTCTGGTGCTCTTCGTCCCCGCGCTTGTCAACTGGCTGATCCCGGCCCTGATCATGAGCTTTTTCGTCAGCAAGGAACAACCGGTGGGCACGGACGCCCAGGCCGTTATGAAGTTCGGCTCAAGGCGCATCATCGCCCTGTTTTTGGCGACCATCGTGACCGCCGTCTCGTTTCACGGCTATCTGCATCTGCCGCCGGCAGTCGGCATGATGCTCGGCTTCAGCTATCTCGGTTTTTTCTCCTACTATATCCGTTATCGGGAGGACGCCCTGGATATCGCCGACAATCCACTCGATATGACCAGCCACGACCGGGAATCGTTCGATCTCTTCCGGACCATCCGCAAGACCGAATGGGATACGCTGCTGTTTTTCTACGGAGTGGTGCTCTGCGTCGGCGGTCTGGGACAATTCGGCTACCTGTCCCTGCTCTCGCAGACCATGTATCTGAATCTTGGAGCGACCACCGCCAACACCCTGGTCGGGGTTCTCTCCGCGGTCATCGACAATATCCCGGTGATGTTTGCGGTGCTGACCATGGATCCGCAGATGTCGCACGGGCAGTGGCTGCTGGTGACCCTGACCGCCGGTGTCGGCGGAAGCCTGCTCTCGGTCGGCTCCGCCGCCGGCGTCGCCCTGATGGGCCAGGCCCATGGCATTTACACGTTCGGCAGCCATCTGCGCTGGATGCCGGTCATTGCCCTGGGCTATGCCGCCAGCATTTACGTCCACCTGCTGCTCAATGCCGGGCTTTTTCATTAAGAATCCACCTCTCTCACCGATACACCTCATCATGACTGCCGATGTCGAGCAGAACGATTTCCTGTTCGGTAATGTACAAGGTCAGAGTGATGCGATAGCTGGAGGTGAGACTGACGGCATGGCAACCGGAAAGCTTGCCGGTCAGGGAGTGGAGTTCGAGATGGGGCTGAAACGGGTCGCGTTGCAGGTCGGTCAGCACCTTGGCGAAGCGCGGCTTCAGCTCGGAATGTTTCTTGAGGAATTTACGCGCCTGCCGCAGAAACTGCTGCGGCCTGGTGTTGTTGGTCAGAAGAAAGACCGCCAGATTGCGCAGGTTGGCGAAGTCACGGATCTCATGGCGGGTGGCGATGTCCCGGCAAAGGATGTCCTCGAAATAATTCTTCAGCAGCAGTTCCCTGTCGACTTTTTCAGCGCTTCAACCACCCAGTCAAACCCTATTTTCTCCTGCTCAAGGCGCACCCGGTCGCCAAGCCGATTGCGGCGCAGGTCATCGTACAAGG
>DASWJX010000222.1:0-2334 GCA_036396915.1 Geopsychrobacteraceae bacterium
CCAGGTGGTGCAGATCAATATTCAGGCTTTTCCTTTGACCGCTGCCGTGGACGGATCATTATGCATTCCATCGAAAGACCAAAAAAAGATCAGGGAGCTGGTGCCATGAAGACTCGATTCGGGCGTTGGGGATGGCTGAGGGGCTGGTTCTGTCTGCTCATGACCGTTGTTTTACTTGCGGGGTGTCATTCGGGAGGGACCGAGGTGGGAAATCCCGGCGCGGGGACCCTGGAGTTGGGCTTCGCCGATGAGCGGGCACTGGAGAACTATGTGAAGGATCAGTTCGCCGGCGCCGTGGTGGATCTGTCCGCCGTGACGGACCTCGCGGGCGGGGCGCCTGCGACGGGGGACGTGGCCGCACCGGAGGCCGGGGCGGGCGAAGGGGTGCGGGACTACTCCGGCACCAACGTCCAGGAAGCGGGGGTGGATGAGTCCGACAAGGTGAAAACCGACGGCAATTACCTGTATGTGGCGCAGCAGGGCGGCGTGCGGATCGTCAGGCTCGCTGCGAACGGCGCCATGAGCGCCGTCGCCCGGGTGAGCACGGACGGACCGGTCGACTCCCTCTATCACTACCGGTCCCTGCTGGTGGTGCTGTACCATCCGCTCGACGCCGAGGGGGACGACTGGTGCGCAATGGTGGGCGCGCCCGAGCCTTTCATCGGCGCCCCCGCCGTCATGCCGTGCTGGATCCCCGTCGGGGCGCGGACCGGGGTTCTGATCGTAAACGTGCAGGACCCGGCGAACCCGGTCCGGATCAGCGACCGGGTCTTCGACGGCAGCCTGATCTCGTCGCGCCGGATCGGTGGAAAGCTGCATCTGGTCAGCCGCTTCATGCCGGACCTGCCTCCGCTCGAATATTACTATGACGGCGGCAACGAAACGAAAAGCAGCGTGGTGCAGAGAAACCGGCAAGCTTTGCAGGGCCTGTCCCTTGACGATCTGATCCCCGCCATCGAGAGCCGCGACGCCGCCGGAAACCCGATCGCAAGCGGCCGCCTGGCCGGGCCGGAAAACTTCCTGCGGCCCAGCTACCCGCAAGGGGGGAGTGTCGTTACGCTCACGACCTTCGATCTGGACAACCCCGCGGCCGAATCGATCGGCTCGATCAGCGCGATCCTTAACGCCCGGCATGTCTACGCCTCCACCACCGCCCTGTATCTGGCGGCGGAAGCCTGGGCGAACGACGCTTCGGGCCAGGCTCAAACCCTCCTCCACAAGTTCGACCTGAGCGGCGGGACGGCCGCCTATGCCGCCAGCGGCAGCGTGCCCGGCACCGTCCTCAATCAGTTCTCCCTGGGGGAATACCAGGATGTGCTGCGGGTCGCCACCTCCACCTGGTCCTGGTGGGGAGACAGCGGTCAGGGGAACCACGTCTACTGCCTGCGCCAGAATGAGGGGGATTTGGAGATCGTCGGCCGCCTGGAAAACCTGGCTCCCGGAGAACGGCTTTACGCCGCCCGCTTCATGGCTGAAAAGGGCTTCCTGGTGACCTTTGTCCAGGTCGATCCGCTGTTCACCCTCGACCTGTCCGATCCCGCCGATCCGAAGCTGGTCGGCGAACTGAAGGTGCCGGGCTACTCCGACTACATTCACCCGCTGGGGGCCGATCATCTGCTGACCATCGGCAAGAACGCCATCGTAGCTGACGGCGGCGGCACCTTTTTGCAGGGGCTCCAGCTCTCCATTTTCGACGTCAGCGACTTCGCCAACCCGACCCTGAGTTACCGGCTGGAGATCGGCGACCGCGGCACCGAATCGCAGGCGCTGCATGACCACAAGGCGTTCAGCTACTGGGCCGAACAGGGCCTGCTGGCCATTCCCGTCGACCTCTACGAGCATCTGACGGTGCCGCAGTCCCCCTGGGAGTATGGGCAGCCGACCTTCTCCGGGCTCTATGTCTACCGGATCGATCCGGCGACCGGGTTCGATTTCCAGGGGCGCATCGACAGTTCGGCATCCGCGGCGCCGGGATTTTATTATCCCCTCTGGGCGCGCGGTCTGTTCGTGGCCGATGCGGTCTATTCGGTGAGCGCTCCGGCGGTATCCTCCGCGCAGCTTGCCGCTATCGAAACGACGGTGACGGTGCTGGATATCCGCTAGGAGCAGCGGCTGGCTGAACCTTGATGGCCGGGCCATCCTTCTCGGGTTTTTGCGCAAGCATCAACCTTGAGCGCACCGAGTGCATCGCTCAACCGCAAGCATAGTGTCCGGACCGTTGCCGCCGTCCGCCGCTGCAGATGGTACACTTCGGTAAGAGGCCCTGCAAACGACGAAAGGAGGATCGGATCATGAAGAAGCTGCGCGTCTTGCTGCTTTTGGTTGTGGCGGTTG
>DASWJX010000223.1:0-4323 GCA_036396915.1 Geopsychrobacteraceae bacterium
TGACAATCGCCTTGTCGCCGACGGACAGTTGCCCGAGATGATACTGCATGGATGTGTCTCCTTGTAGGACGGCCGGACAGCCTGACATGCTGTCCCCTGGCAACAATTTTCGCATGAGGGATTGAACGGATCCGAGCGACGGGAACCTGGCCCGATATTGAAAACCGTTTTCAAGGTACTGGTCTTGGGCGTCGCTGTCAAGCTAAAAAAACAGCAACTCAGCCCGCGAGGGACACTCGCCCGGCCTGCCGTCACGGTCTCGGGAGTTTAAAGCAAAAGAGCGCCTGAAATCATCGATTTCAGGCGCTCTTTTGCGCGTCTCAGCGCGAAACGGACCGGACCTTCTAAAAAAACGCCCGGAAAAGCAACGAAGCTGTTGGTCAGGCGTCCTTGAGGTTCAGGTACTTGCGAAAATTAAGCCCGGACGGTGAAATATCGTCTGCCGGCTGCGTGCCGTAATTATCGAAATGGATAATCCGGAAGCATTTTGCCTGCAGCGGGCCGCAGCAGTAGACCTGGACGTATTCGGTCAGCACATCGAGAATCTCTTCGGATTCCTGGACGGCCCTGAAAAACGGGCAGACCGGCAATCTCTTGCAAAATTTCTGTTCCATATCTGGCTCCAAAACTGGTCATAACGTCAAACCGGCTCGATTTCCGGTACCGTCATCCGTTCTCGCATGGCCATGGCCGACCCCGCAAAACCCGCAATCGACGGTTTCAGGCGGAACCTTAGTTGGCCCCGCGCATCAGATTCAAAGCACGCAACGTGCCAAAGTTAAAAACATGCAATATCGACAACTTAGCACCGGAGGCCGTGGGGCATAAAACCAAATATGATGATCATATTCCCCATTTCGTAACGGGGTGGGTGAAAAAACGACAGAATCGCGGCCGGTTGCGGCATCCGCGACCCGGCGCGGCGAGCCGTGACGAGCGGACCGGGAGCTGCTAATACAGTTGCGGATTGGTGCCGTGGCAGCTGACGCTGCAGCTGCGGGCCACGGCATCATAAACCGGCGCGGCGCCCGCATGATTGGTATCGAAATTGACCAGATGGGCGGCATTGCCGGGCGCCGCTCCCTGGCCCGCGGGCGGGCCGTGCGGATCGTGACAGACCGAACAGGAGACCTTTTCGTCGTTGACGTGAAAATCGTGCAGAGCGACGGAAGCGGATTTTGGCGATGCCGTCGGCGACAGCAGATAATCCTGATCATGACAGCTGAAGCAGAGCGGATAAGAGCTGCCGAGGGCCGGAAAATCGCCGCTGTTTTCGGCTTCGAGCATAAAGGGCTGATTGGAGCCGTGCGGGGCGTGGCAGTCGATACAATAGATCCGCAGCATGTTCAGTTGATATTCGGCCAGCAGACTGCGTCCGTCGCCCTGCCGATCCTCGGTGACCGGGTGATAGGAAGGGTTGGCGCCGGCAAACCGCGCACTTTCATCGAAACTTTCAAACTGGCGGACCGGCCGGAAAAGACTGCCGCCGGTGAACTGGTCGGCCCACAGACCGGCATGACACCTGAAGCAGACCTGGTATTCGTATTGCGCGGTCTCGACCGCCGCGGTTCCGGTCTTGTCCACGCCGCGCAACCCGCGCAAGGGACCGCCGATCTCCGGGGCGACCGTAGCCGGCGCCACCGCAGGGCTGTCGGAACCGTGCGGCGCACCCTGCCAGCCGGCCCGGTGCGGATTGTGGCAATCGACACATTCCACGTGTTTTTTCTCGGCCGGAATCGGCACGGACTCGAAACCGTCTAGCGCATCGAGCTGATGCACAGCCTGCGTCGCCGAAAGCGGATGGCTGTACAGACTGTCATTGAATTCGCTCCAGACATTGTTATAGGGGGGGTCGCGATGACAGGAGAGATAGCAGTTGTCTTCTTCCTGCTGCGCCTTGAGCATATACGGCTTGCCGGGGGCATTGTGCGAGCGGTGGCAGTTGGCGCAACCCTGGGCGGCGACGGCGCCGGACACTGAAGGATAGCGCGTCCCTCCGCTCCGGTGCGTGCTGTCGGGATCGTTCCAGCCGTTTTTGGCGTGGCAGACCGTGCAGAGAGCGTCCTGCTGCAAACTGGCATCGACGACCAGAAACTGTCCGTACTGGTTGTTGTGGGGATCGTGGCAGGAGGTGCACTCAAGGTAACCCTCTTCCAGGCGGACCGCATCCGGCCAGCCGGCGGGAGCGGTGAGCTCCGGAGCCGCCGCGGGAAAAGCGAAGGAGATCGGGTGATCGTCGCCGAGGTCGGTGCCCAGATTGGCGTTTAGCGACGGATCCGCATCGCTCGGCATGGTAGCCAGCCCCGCATCGAGATTGTAGCCGCCGGACAGGCTGCCGAGCGCGATGGTGCCGTCGTGACAGCTCAGGCACAGCTTGGAGGCGCCCCGCGGCTGTTCGATATCGGCATTCAGGGTGGGCGAGATGTAGGTCGCATAGATATTCAGCGCCGACAGTTCGCGGCTCCACAGGGGGGTCTGCCCGGTCGCATGGTGGGGCGTGTGACAGAAGATGCAGACCCGGTCCTCCTGGGTCGATTTGATATCGTGCGCGCCGCCGCCGCCGCTGACCGAAAGATTGTGCGGCGTCTGCAAAAGGTCCGCGCTCGGCGTTGCGCCTTTTGCCGCGGCCGGATTCAGCAGTGCGGCCAGCACCAGCAGGCCGGCCGTCGTCATCGAAAATTTCATGTTGGATGCCTTCATAAACACTCGGAGCATGGCTAAGCAAAAACCCAGAGGATGGCCAGGCAAAAATTTCGCCCGCCTGCGCCTCGTTGGGGGCCTGGTGGTTTTTCAGGGGCGAAGGCATACATCAGGGATGTCGAGGTCCTGAAAAAACGCCGTAACGCCGCAGGGCGGACTTTTTGCGACGCCATCAATCGCCGACGTATCTGAACACCTGGATGCGGCGGTTGAAACTGTCGGACACATAGATGTTGTCGTTGCCGTCGATATCGATGCCGGTCGGCATCCAGAATTCACCGGGCCGGTTTCCGGTGCCGCCGAAAAACAGCAGCAGCTGCCCCGAACTGTCGAAGATCTGCACGGCATCGAGCAGCGCGTCGCAGACGTAGATATGCCCCCGACTGTCGACCGCCACCCCCTTGGGCTTGGGCAGGTAGCCGGTGCTGTCGCCGCCCTCGCCGAACTGCGCAAGCAGCTGCCCTTCGGGGGTCAGGATCTGGATGCGCTGGTTGAGCGCATCGGTCACATACAACTGCCCCTGCCGATCGACAAACAGGTCGGTGGGGTAATTGAACCGGGCATCCCCCGTCCCCCTGGCGCCGATCCGGCGCAGTTCCTGTCCGGCCAGATCGTAGACGACCACCTGATGGGCCGTGGTATCGGAGACGAACAGCACTTGTTGCTTTTTGCTGAAGGCGATGCCGGTCGGCCGCTTGAGTTTGAAGGGGGAGAAGCGGGCAAACGACCGGTCGCTGAACCTGTAGCGGTAGATGACGCCGGCGCCGGCATCGGTCACGTAAAGATTGCCGTGATCGTCTTCGGTAACGCCGATCGGCGCTACGAAACGGAGCCCCTGTTCCGGGCCGAGCAGGCGATACTGATTGGCTTGCGGATCCAGAATATGGACTACGCCGGCTCCGCTGTCGACGACGATCAGCCGACCCCGATCATCGGCATGCACGCCGTACGGTTTGCGGATCGGCTCTTGCCGAAGGCCGGAAAGCGTTGCGGAGACCCGCTTCCAGAACCCCTGGCTGATGCCGTGATCCTCGGGGCTTTTGACCTCCTTGATCCAGCGGATCCGCGCCGGCTGGGGCGGAGCAGGCCAGACCGGCGCCTGCGGCGCAGCGTCTGGCGCTGACCTTGCGGGCAGTGCGCAGCCGGCCAGTTGCAGAGCGAGAACAGCGATCAGCAGCAGGCGGCCCGCGGCGACCGCGGTCTTGATCAAGCGGCGGCGCATCTAGAGATACCGGGACAGCTTAAGATTCACTGTCTCCTCGCGACGGTCCTGTCCGCCGCTAAATCGCCAATCCGTTTTCGCATCGAAGCTCATGATGAATTTCCCATACCCGTGCCGGTAATCGAAGCCCAGCGAAAGGTCGTCGCGATCGGTGCCGTCGCTGCTGGTATGCGCGTACCTGGTGAACAGACCGAGCGACCCTCTGCGGTAGACCGGGGTCTGATATTTGCCATGGATACTGACGGTGTTGACCCGGTACTCCCGGGCGCCGGCAGCGGGCTCGATCCTCGCGTAATAATTCCCCACGCCGGAGGCCAGCAGCCCCTTTTTGAGCCGTTGCGACCACTGATAAAAAGCCTCGAAGGAGCGCCGCGCTTCATAATAGGTCCTGCGGGTTTTAT
>DASWJX010000224.1:0-2683 GCA_036396915.1 Geopsychrobacteraceae bacterium
GGCGGCGCAGCTGGCCAACGAGCGCGGTATCGACCTGTCAACCATCAAAGGCAGCGGTCGCGGCGGACGAATTCTGGTTGACGACATTCCGGAGAAGGCCCCCCAAGCGAAACGGAGCGAGGCCCCGGCAGCCGGGCCGGAGACGGAGAAAAAAGCCGACGACGACCGCAGCGAACGGGTCCCGATGACCCCGATCCGCAAACGGATCGCCGAAAAACTGCTGTCGGTGCGCCAGCAGACCGCCATGCTGACCACCTTCAACGAAATCGACATGTTGCGACTGATCCGCTTGCGCACCAGGCATCAGGAGGCATTTCAGCGCAAGCATGGCGTCAAACTCGGCTTCATGTCGTTCTTCGTCAAGGCCTGTGTCGAAGCGCTGAAAGCCTACCCGGAACTCAATGCCCGGATCGACGGCGATGACATCGTCTACCGGCATTTCTACGATATCGGCATTGCCGTCGGCGGCAAGCGCGGCCTGGTGGTGCCGATCATCCGCGACGCCGACCGGCTCCATTTCGACGAGATCGAAACGACCATCCGCGACTTTGCCGAACGCGCCGAAAACAACAAGCTCAAACTGGAAGAGTTGCAGGGCGGCACCTTCACCATCAGCAATGGCGGCATCTACGGTTCGCTCCTTTCCACCCCGCTGCTCAATCCCCCCCAGAGCGGCATCCTGGGGATGCACGCCATCCAGGAGCGGCCGGTGGTCAGCGACGGTGAAATCGTGATCCGGCCGATCATGAACATCGCCCTCAGCTACGATCACCAGATTATCGACGGCCGCCAGGCGGTCGGTTTTCTCAAACAGGTCAAGACCTATATCGAAGATCCGGAAGAGATGCTGCTGGAACTGTAGCCCCCCTTCCGCGGCAACAACTTACATGCCGCATCCTGCGCTTGAACCGTGATGCTTTCACAAGGAGCCCCAGACATGTCCGAACAGATCCTCGACCTGGTGGTGATCGGCGCCGGCCCCGGCGGCTACGTTGCCGCCATTCGCGCCGCGCAGCTCGGTTTCAAGGTCGCCGTGGTCGAGCAGCGCGCAACACTTGGCGGCGTCTGCCTCAACGAAGGCTGCATCCCCAGCAAGGCGCTGCTCGAATCGAGCGAACGCTATGAACAGGTCTGTCACCGACTGGGCGAACACGGCATCGAGGTCGATGCGCCCCGCCTCGATCTGCAGCGGATGATGGCACGCAAGGAGGGGATTATCGACAAACTGACCGGGGGCATCGCCGGCCTGTTCAAAAAGAACGGCATCCGCCATGTCCGGGGCCACGGGCAACTGCTGAAGCCGAGCGGGGATGTCCGGCGCGTTCAGGTCAGCCAAGACGGGGATGAGACCGAACTGCAGGCAAAAAGCGTCCTGCTGGCGACCGGCAGCCGGGCCGCCGAGCTGCCCCATCTGCCGTTCGACGGAGAACGAATTTTCAGCGCCCGCGAGGCTCTCGCTCTTACCGAGGTGCCGCGTCACCTGCTGGTGATCGGCGGCGGCGTCATCGGCCTGGAGCTCGGTTCGGTCTGGCAACGGCTCGGTGCCGAAGTCACCGTCGTCGAGATGCTGCCGCAAATTCTGCCCCAGACCGACCAACAGATGGGGCAATTGCTGCAACGCACCCTGAAGAAGCAGGGGATCGAATTCCTGCTGAACACCCGCATCGACGCAGTGGAAAAAACCTCGGAGGGTTTGCGGGCGACCCTGACCGGCAAGCAGGGGGAACAGACCGTCGACTGCGACCGGATTCTGGTGGCCACCGGCCGCCGCGCCAACACGGAACATCTCGGTTTGGATCGGGTCGGCCTGTCCGCCAATGCGACCGGACAACTGGATGTCGACGAGAACTACCGAACCGCCGCGGCGGGGATCTACGCCGTCGGCGACCTGATCGCCGGGCCGATGCTGGCGCACAAGGCCAGCGCAGAGGGCGTGGTGTTTGCCGAACGCCTGGCCGGCCAAAAATCCCGCGTCGACTATGCTGCGATCCCCGCCGTCACCTATACCGCTCCCGAGGTCGCCTCGGTCGGCCGCGGCGAAGAAGGTCTCAAGCGGGACGAGATCCCCTTCGCGGCGGGCAAGTTCTACTTTGCCGCCAGCGGCCGGGCGCTCTGCCATGGCGACAGCGACGGCTTCGTCAAGGTTCTGGCCGCCCCCGGCACCGGCCGCATCCTGGGCGTTCACATCATCGGCCGCCAGGCGTCGGAACTGATCGCCGAAGCGACCACGGTGCTTTCCTTCGGCGGCAGCGTGCATGATCTGGCGGTCACCTGCCACGCCCACCCGACCCTGGCGGAGGCCCTCAAGGAAGCGGCCCTGGCGGTCAACAAGCAAGCCATCCACGCCTGACCAGGCGGCCGCCGTTGCTACGGCGGAACACCCTCCCGTTGGAGCAAGAGCCGGGTTGGTATAAACGTAACTATTCAGCACCCTGACATCGATGCACCATTTAGGTTGAGCTCCCTCCCCTTCAAGGGGAGGGCTGGGGCGGGGATGGGACGGTTCCAGAACGCCGGCACCCCATCCCCCTCCCGACCTCCCCCTTGAAGGGGGAGGAGATTAAATTCATAAGTGACAAGTGAATAGTTATGTATAAAAAATCGGGGGACGATGCTGACCGCAAGGAGAGCGCAATGCCGCAGGTGACGGATGTTGTATTCGATGTCGGACGGGTGCTGATCG
>DASWJX010000225.1:0-4123 GCA_036396915.1 Geopsychrobacteraceae bacterium
CCGGCAGCGAGCGTGTTCACCAGGAAGTGGCCCGTTCCAGGGTGGCCGGCGCCGCTCTGGATAAGATCCGCAGCAGCACCCTGACTGCGACGGAGCAGGTGCGCGGCATTGTAAGGGCCACCCAGGAGCAGTCCCGGGGGAGCCGCCAGATCACGAATTCGATTAACGAGGTCGCCGCCATGCTGGAGCAGATCGCTGCCGCGATCAAGCAGCAGAGTGACGGCACCCAGCACCTCGCAAGAGCCGCCGAGTCCATGAAGGAAATCGCTTCACAGGGGAAACTCAGCACCGCGGAGCAGGCAAAGGGGAGCCGGCAGATCAATGCCAGCATGGAAAAAATCCGCACCATGATCGAGCGCATCGACGCCGCCACCCGGGAGCAGACCGAACGCAGCCGCCAAGTGGTGGAAGCTGTTTCCAGCGTTCGCAGCATTTCCGAGAACAACGCGGCCCGGACCGCCGAACTGGATCAGGTGGTGGAAATCCTCGCCAGGCAGACGGCGGGCCTGGAAGGCGAGGTGGGCGCATTCAAGATATGAACCGCGCCACCATGACCGTGACCATCCTCGGGTCGGGGACCAGTACCGGAGTTCCCGTCGTCGGATGTCCCTGCGCCGTATGTACATCGCACGATCCGAGGAATTCACGGACCCGCTGCAGCGTCCTGATCTCCCATCGGGGTAGAAACATTCTCATCGACACGACCACTGATCTGCGGCAGCAGTCCCTGCGGGAGAAGATCAAGCGTATCGACGCGGTTCTCTATACTCACACCCATGCCGACCATGTCCACGGCATCGACGATCTGCGGCCTTTCAACTTCGTCACGGGTCAGGCGATTCCCATTTACGGTTCCGGAGAGACGATAGCTTCCCTCCGGAGAAATTTCAGCTATATTTTCAGTGAGGAAGCCGAGGAGGGTTATCGGCCACAGCTGGACCCCCGACAGATCAGCGGCCCTTTTGAGTTGTTCGGCCTGTCGGTGGAACCGCTCCCCCTGCATCACGGCGGCGGCAGCTCCCTGGGATTTCGGATCGGTCCCTTCGCTTACCTGACCGACTGCAGCGCCATTCCGGAGGCATCGCAAAGACGTCTGCGGGATCTTGAGGTTCTGGTGATCGACGGTCTTCGTTTTAGACCCCATTCGACTCACTTCAATATTCCACAGGCGGTTGAAATTTCGGCCCGTCTGGCCGCCCGCCGGACCCTGCTGACCCACCTGAGTCATGAGGTGGAACATGCCGATTGCAATAAAGCGCTGCCGGGAGGCGTGGAGCTGGCTTTCGACGGTCAACAAATTGAGCTGTGTCTGAATCGAGGAGATTAGACACGCATTCAGCCGGCCGGGTTCTTCGTTTTCTCCCGTCCCCGAATCGTTTCGGAACGAACATTTGATGCATCAGGAAATTCGCCTCCACGGGCACATCAACGACACCATCGAATACTTCGCCACGGCCGCGGCCAGGGACGCTTACCGGTGTTATTTTTACGAGACCAGAGGCGCCGACCTGCGTTTCTTCTCGCCGGGAAACGATTTCGTGCTGGGAAGTGAAGCAATCAGCCACCGGGGAAATGGCGGCTCCTTCTGCGAATACATGTTCGGGGTCGATCTGCCCCTGGCCGATCTGGCCAAAGGCGATGTGCGCAACCGCCTGGTCCTGTACGGGGCCACTTTCCTGGAGGACGGCAGCCTTTCCTTCAGCGGCCGCACGGAAGGAAGCCAGAGTTACGAAAAGATTTTTTTTGAAGGGAATGCCGTCTGCAATTATTTCTTTTTTCTGACCGGGTCGGTCGCCGGAACCCTTTCGGAGCAGCAGGAAGGGCTTCTGCGGCTTCTGGGCAAGCTTTTGAAACGCAGTCCCGGGGTCAGCGAAGAGGACGATGCGGGCCTTGTCGATGAAATACTCGGGCTTCTGGGCCATAAAAGCTCCCTGTATCTCATCAAGCTGATTCACAAGAAGCATAAAATCTATCATGACGCCTTCAATGATCTCTATCAGCGGAACAAGTCCATTCCCGAAGAAGAATTCGGGAGGCTCCAGCACCTGGGGGAAACCCTCGGCATCGACAAGTACCAGCAGGAGCGGATTCGCATCAATGTGATGTACAAGCATCCCGACAATCGGCGGATTGTCGATGAGTATAAAAACATCCTTATCGACTGCAACCTGAAAGGTTCGATCAATCAGCTCGAAAACGCCCGCCTGACCCGCCTGAAAACCCTTTCCGTGCGCAACAAGATTCCCTCTGCCCTCTTCTACACCCTGGACGAGATGCTCAAGCACGACAACCTTGTCGACCTGTGGGATCAGGATTATATTTCCGAGACCCGACAGATCCTGGAGGGATTGTTCCTCCATTCACAGCAGATCGACGCCGGCATCGACCGGGAGGATATGATCAAACTGCTCAGGGCCAAGCGGCGGGCCAGTGAGAACCGCGATCACACCTTCGAGCAGATTCTCCTCGAAACCGGCAAGGCTTGTGACGAGAAAATTCGTGACGGCGCCGATCTTACCCTGCTCGAAAGCTTCTCAGCCGTCATCACCTATTTCGATCGATACGACAACGCCTCGGCGGGGATCAACCAACTGGCCTTCATGGAGAACGTTCGTTTTTCCGAAGAGTTGATCCGCAGTCTTCTCGGAAACCGGAAGGCCTTTGCCGAGCTCTCCGGCGGTCTGTTCAAGGAGCTTTTCTTCACGGGGATTCTGGAAAACAAATATCTGGGACAGTTCGGGCGCAAGAAAGTGCTTTGCCTTGAGGAAGGACTGAACGGAATAGAAGACGGCAGAATGACAGTGCAGGGCCTGCTGCTGCAGTTGAAGGAAATCGACCGTCAGGAGCGTCTCGCCGTTACCCTCCGCAGCCATGTCAAGGAGAGGATCCGCAATTTTTATTCCCGGTACAATACCCGGGCCGAACAGGATGCCCTGCGCACCGAGATTACCGATGAGCTGCGCAACAAAGGTTTGCTGGAGGGCGATATCCCTATCGAACTGTTCCGCAATGTGGTGGTGAACATCAAGAAAGAGGCCATCTACCTGCACAACCTGCTGCCGCGGGTCATTGCCGACGGGGACACGGCCCTGCGTGAAGACTTTCTGGACAACAGCGGGCTGGATCGATTTTATGTCGAAGAGCTCGAGCGGGAGTATTTTGAGCTTAATGATCTGTCGATGGAAGACCTCTATCAGATCCGCAAGGGATTCTCCGCCATGTAAACCTGCCCGTCCCTTCTTGCCGTCTTTCCAGTTTCCGCTATACTTTTCGGCAACTTATGTGCGTTCAGAGAGGCGCCATGAAGCACCCGGATCTCCAGGAAATCCGCAATATCGGCATTATCTCCCATATCGACGCCGGGAAAACCACGGTTTCCGAGCGTATCCTCTTCTATGCCGGGGAAATCCACAAGATGGGCGAAGTTCACAACGGCTCCGCCACCATGGACTGGATGGATCAGGAACAGGAGCGCGGCATCACCATCACGGCCACAAGCACCACCTGCCGCTGGCGCAACCTTACGATCAACCTGATCGACACCCCGGGACACATCGACTTCACCATCGAGGTGGAGCGGTCGCTTCGAGTGCTCGACGGGGCGGTGGCCATCTTCAGCGCCGTGGAGGGAGTGCAGCCGCAGACCGAATCGGTCTGGCGCCAGGCCGACCGCTACCGGGTGCCGCGCGTCTGTCTGATCAACAAACTCGACCGGATCGGCGCCGACAGCGAGGCGGTGCTGGCCCAGATGGCGGATCAGCTCGGGGCAAGGGCCGTTCTGCTTCAGCTCCCCGTGGGGCTGGAAGGGGACTTCTCAGGGGTTGTCGATCTTCTGTCCGAACAGGTCCTCACCTTCGACGAGGCGGATCAGGGCCGGACCGTGTCGACGGGTCCCGTTCCCGAGGGGCTCCGAAAGGACGTGCATGCCGCCCGGGAGAGGATCGTCGAGGCGGCGGCCGACTTCGACGACACCATTCTCGCCGATTTTCTCGATGGCAGAGAAGTGGAGGCCGAGCGATTGATCGCCGCCCTGCGCCGGGGAACCCTGGGCTGCCGGCTCTTTCCGGTTCTGCTCGGGTCGGCGCTGCGCAACAAGGGAGTCCAGCCTCTTCTCGATGCCGTC
>DASWJX010000226.1:0-18039 GCA_036396915.1 Geopsychrobacteraceae bacterium
TGGAAGCCGGATACGATATTCGCACCATTCAAGGAACTGTTGGGCCACAAGGACGTCAGCACCACCATGATGTACACCCATGTACTCAACAAGGGCGGCCACGGAGGGAAGAGCCGATGGATGACCTCTGAGCTCGTTATGCGTCATGACTGAGGGTGCTATGCATCGTCTAGAAGGCAGATGTCACTGCGGCAACATTCGGGTCGATATTGAGCTCTCGAAGGCGCCGAACGAATATGGTCCCAGGGCTTGTGATTGCGATTTCTGTCGCAAACATGATGCCTCATACATTTCTGACCCACACGGCTCGCTGCATATTGAAGTCAAGGATTCACAGCGTCTGGGAAGGTATCGCCAAGGCAGCGAAACTGCAGAATGCCTTCTTTGTACCAGGTGTGGGGTATTGGTTGGTGTCATCTATCAAGATGGCGAGAGACGGTATGCCACCGTTAACAGCCGAGTGATTGATAATGACGTCGGCTTTGGAGAGAAGCGATCTGTTTCTCCGAAAGTTCTTTCTGCCAATGAGAAAATTCGCCGGTGGAAGGAGCTTTGGTTCTCGAATGTCACGTTTATTGCCAATGACGCATAACCTTTCAGTCGAGCGGCCTGCGCAAAAGCCGCACGGGCCGCTCACTTCCACGTTGGGCGCGTTGACACCTGATACGTTACGGGGTACGCTTAGTCAATGATTCGAAGCTTCAAGCACAAAGGCTTGGCGAATTTCTACAAGTCCGGCAGCACCGCAGGGATTCAGGCCGCTCATGCTAAGAGGCTTCGGCTTGTTCTTGGTCGGCTGAATGCAGCGGCAGACGCTAAAGATATGGACTTGCCAGGCCTTCGGTTACACGAACTCTCGGGGAATCGCGCCGGAATTTGGTCAGTGACGGTCAGTGGTAACTGGCGGGTGACGTTTCGGTTTGAGAACGGAGATGCCGAGATAGTGAACTACGAAGATTACCATTAAGGAGCCACTTATGTTGATGCACAACCCTCCCCACCCTGGTGAAGTATTGCGCGAGCTTTGTTTGGAACCCCTTGGTCTGTCGGTTACGGCGGCGGCAGAAGCGCTGGGAGTAAGCCGCAAAACTCTGAGCGCTGTGCTGAACGGCAAGGCTGGTATTAGTCCCGAAATGGCTATACGGCTTTCTATTGCGTTTGATACCTCGGCAGAAAGTTGGCTGAACCAGCAATCTCAATATGAACTCTGGCATGCAGAACAGCATCGTAAAGAGCTCAAGGTCAAGAAACTTGTCGCAGCCTAAGGCAGCGCATAACCAGGCTATGCGCCGGATGCCAAACCCTCCGCTTCGCTGCAGTTTTGTCACCGGTGATAGCAGGCGTTAGGCGCTCGAAAAAGAGGGGATGAAAAGCATGAGAAACAGAAGAACCCGCGCCAGTCAGGGCCGCGGGTTCTTCTGTTTTTTCATGGCATCGGCCTTTTGGTGCCAGGCCGATTGCTAACGATCGATCCCTTACTGGGCAGGCTGGGTCATCGCCGTGGCATCAAGGGTCACCGCGGTCTGTGCCAGGGCCCGGCCGGTCATTTTGGCTCCGGTATTGAGGGAGGTCAGCGTTTTGCTCAACAAAATCCCCTTGAAGTCAGCGGCCGTGCCGAGGGTCGCCTGGCCGGAGACCTGCCAGAAGATGTTCTTGGCCTGCGCTCCGCCGCTCAGGGTTACGATGGCGCTGTTGCCCACGGTGAGGTCCTGGGCGATCTGGAAGATCCAGACGTCGTCCGCGCCCCCTTCGAGAGTCACGCCGGCACTGGTGATGAGAACTCCGGTGCCCCATGTGTAGAGGCCGGGAACGAGGGTTTGCCCGCTGATGTCCCCGGCATGGAGTTCGGTGTAATCGGGGTTTGACCGGCCGGCGGCGTCGGAAAAGGCGATTTCCATATCGCTGATCGCCGTGGTCATATTCGCCGGGGTCGGCGGGGCATAATCGGCGGCGTAGATACTACCGGTCACCAGCGACGAGGTTGAAAAGGTGTTTGTGGCATCGGCGATGAGGGAGAATCCCGTGATGAAACTGGCGGCGGCGGGACTCACGCCGATATTTCCCACAACTGCGGTGGTCCCGGTCGTTGAGACGGCTGTTTTGGCCAGAATCACGAAATTGCCGGCGGTTCCGAGATCGACCGGCGCGGGCCCTTGTGCGGAACTTACGGTCACGGTCACGGTGTATGTGGCAGCGGTCGAATCGCCGGCGGTGACCAGATAGTTCACGGGATTGGTGAAGTCATTGGCGGTGATGGCGCTTGTCTGCGGCACAGCGTCAACCTCGATGGATGTTCCCGTCGCGGTAAATTCCGCCACCAGGGCCGTTACGACGGTCCCGGAGCGCAGGGTCACCGCAATGGTCTTGCCCGTTTCATCGATGATCCCGGCATTTCCGTTAATCGCAAAGCTGGTAATGGTTCTGGCGTCGATCGGGGCCACGTCCACGGTCACGGAATAGGTCGCCATTGAATCGTCGGCGGCGGTAACCGTGTAGACCACAGGATCCGTGAAGTCATTGGCGGTGACGGCAGTTGTCTGCGGCACTGCGCCGACATCGACGAAATCACCGGTGGCTGTGTAGGTGGCAACCAGGGCTGTTACGTCTGTCCCGTTCGGCACGGTGACCGATATGGTTTTGGCCGCTGCATCGATGATCCCGGTTGAACCGTCCAGGGAATAATCGGTAATGGCCTTGGCGCTCCCCAGGGCAACGGTGACGGTTACGGCATAGGTCGCCGCTGAACTGTCGGCCGCGGTGACCGTGTAGTCCACTTCCGCGGTGAAATCATTGACCGTGACGGCACTCGTCTGCGGTGCAGCGCCGACATCGACGGAAGCACCCGTTGTTGAGTAGGTTGCCACCAGGGCTTTTATGTCTGTCCCGTTCGGCATGGTGACCGCAATGGTCCCTGCCGATTCGTCGATAATCCCGCTCGCCCCGTTGAGTGAATAGGCAGTCATGGCCTTTGCCGAGGAATCGGGGACGATAGAAGCGCTGTTGTCACTGCCGCACCCGGCCAAAAAAGTGACGAGGGCTAACCCCAGGAACCAAATCTTTGCATACTCTTTAAATCTGTTCATCTTTGTCTCCTCCTTAAGGACTTGTTGGACCGTTAAAACCGAATTCCCGGTGGCGAACCAGGTGCCCGCCACTGCCTGTTCAGCCCTGAAACCCGTATGGCGGATCATCTGGGGCATGCATGCAGAGAATTCGTGAACGTGTTCATAGTCTCAGCAAGTACCATACCGAGAAAATATTCACAGATTAGGTGAGCCCAGGCCCCTGTTTACATTGGATAAATCGAAAGAAAGGTTGCGCAGGAGAGGAAAAAAACCGTGAGGGACAACGGTAACAATTAACAAATCCGCCAAATGCCACAGCTTGGCGGCAGGGATCCGTTGCGGGTTTCAAGTCGCGGGCAATGGGTTCATGACGGCATCGGCTACGTTGCAAAGATCGGGGCCGGACTTGGCGGCAAGGGGACAGGCAGGGGAAGCGAAGCTCAAGCAGTCGGTCGATTCGTGCCGAGAGAAGAAACGGAACCTTGCAGTGCCGTTTTTTACCCACAAAATAGGCGTTTAAGTCCGGATAACGGCTTTTGTTTTGGTGTTTTATTTGTAGATTCAATGAGTTAGCTTGATTCGACCCCGCGCCTGTCGCCACCCCGTTCCGCTCCCCCCGCTAGATGCTGAGGCTTCCACCAGATACTGAGGCCAGGCGAAGCCTTCGGGCCATCCCGCTTCCCCCCAGCGACATCGGCAAGCACCTGTTATAGCGTGTTTTTTGAATTATTGAAGTTGTCGGGTTTTATGGCATGTCCTTTGCGATTGTACTGTGTTGCCTCCCCCTCTTTTCTGGTTGACCGGTGTCGGGGGATGCGACTGGGGACCAGAACGACCCACACATAGCCAAAGGATATGCCATGAACTACCGGAATCGTTTACTCGCCTGCTTCACCCTGCTTCTGCTCGGCACCTTGGGCTTTCTCGGCGGCTGCGCCACCACGGGCATGGATCGATCGGTTAAAACCTCCAACTCCATCCGGGAGGTGGACAGCGAGATCCGCAAAATGGTCGTGAACCTCAATGCCACGGCGGAATCGCTCGACTCCCTGTTCCTGGCAAACCAACCCGATCTGAAAAAGTCTTTCGATACCTACTCAAGCGACCTCAAGGATCTGGACCAACAGGGGGAGCGGGTAATCAAGCGCGTCGACGACATGAGAGATTCGAGCACCGCCTATTTTGCCGAATGGGAAAAGCAGGGCGACGCCTACACGAATCCGCAGATCCGCCAACTCAGCGAAGAGCGTCGTGAAAAGCTGGCGGCCATCTATGCTCAGGTGCCGGCGGCCGGCGCCGGGATTGAAGCTGACTACCTTGTCTATCTGACCGACCTGAAGGAAATCCAGCAGTACCTGTCCACCGACCTGACCGTCGGCGGCGTCGATGCGATCAGCCCGGTCGCCAAAAAGTCCGTCCGGAATCTCGATGCGTTGAAGGCCTCCATCAGGCCGGTCATCTACGCTCTGGATGAAATCAATGGGGAACTTTACGGCAGCGGCGAATAGCTGCAGGCAAGCGCCTGCCGCTAACCAGGAAAAAGGGGATCTGAAATGATAAAAATTTATCGGTTTTTGCACGTGCTGGCCTGTGTTGTCCTGGTCGTGACTTTTTTCGGCTGCGCAGCGACCGCCGAGCGCGAGAGTACCGGCGAATATGTCGACGATACCGTCATCACAGCCAAAGTCAAAGCGGCCATCTTCCAGGAGGAGACTCTAAAATCGCTGCAGATCAACGTAGAGTCGTTTAAGACGGTCGTTCAGTTGAGTGGTTTTGTGGGTACGGTGGAGAACGCCAACAAGGCAGGTGAGATTGCCAGGTCCATCAATGGGGTTACGTCAGTAAAGAACGACCTGCTCGTAAAATAAAGGACGGAGGATGTCATGCTGTGGACTGTCTGCGTAGTAATGATCGTCCTGTGGCTGCTGGGTATTGTGACGGCGAATACGATGGGCGGTCTGATCCATGTTCTTCTGGTAATCGCCATCATTGTGGTACTTGTGCGGATTATTCAAGGGCGCAGGATTTTTTAGCAACGCTCATGATCTGGTTAACCGAAGAGGGCGCACCGCGGTGCGCCCTCTTTGCATAGCTGCTCAAAAAGAAATATTGATGCCGCCCCCGTAATACTCGGACCGCAGCTGGTAGAACTGACCGAAGGGCAAATGCCCGTGGTAATATTCGGCGAAAAGCTGAATGGCCCGTTTTTCGGTATAGGGGCTGCGGAAGTGCATGCCGGCCTTCGCGCTCAGGTCGGAGTTCCAGTCGGTCTCCTCCCAGCTATGCCATAAGAGGCTGGCGAACAGGTGTGCCGACGGGGTGTAGACCTGCCTGGTGCGCAAATATATTGAAACTGTCGCCGGGGAGCTTGAGGCGCAGCCAGGTGACATGGGTGCGGGGTTCCTTGGGGCTGGCCAACGGCACGAAGAAGAGGGGCCCCTCGGGGAAGAGGATTGTTTTACGTTCGGTGGCAGCGGTGTCAAAACCGGTAAGGAAGGGAAAAACCATGGCCAGCAACAGCCATGCGGTGCATTTTTTCATGCTGTCTCCACGGGTGTCCGCGTCTTTGCGCCGCCATGACCCGGTCGTCGACCAGAATCACCGGATGCGAATTAATTAAACGTCCTCTTGGTCCCCGGGTTCTCGGCAATCGTGCGGCCCCGGCATCTCCTTTACGGTCGCACGATGCCGGATTTCCACATTCGGGCGCGCAGGGTGCTGGGGTTGAGGCCGAGAATCAACGCTGCCCCGTTCTTCCCCTCGATCCGCCAGCCGGTCTGCCGGAGCACCTGCAGGATGCGGTCGTGCTCCAGTTCGGCGAGGGTCCTGGTCTCCTCCCCTGCCGCCCCTTCGGTCTGCCGGGGGCTGTCGAAACGGTCGAGGACCTGCAGGGTGGTTCCCCGACTGGTGATGACCGCCCGCTCGACGACATTTTCCAGTTCCCGCACGTTGCCGGGCCAATGGTATTCCTGCAGAATCTTCAGGGTCGCCTTTGCTACGGCCTCGATCTTCTTGCCGATTTTCTTGTTGCATTTGGCGACAAAATGATTCACCAGCAGCGGGATGTCCTCCTTGCGTTGCCGCAAAGGAGGGCTCAGGATGGGAAACACATTGAGCCGGTAGAACAGGTCTTGCCGGAACCGGCCGCTGCGGACCTCATCGTCGAGATTCCGGTTGGTGGCCGCAATAATCCGCACATCGACTTTGATCGTACGGGGGCTGCCCAGGCGCTCAAACTCGCCGTCCTGAAGAACCCGCAGCAGCTTGGGTTGCAGCTCCAGCGGCAGCTCGCCAATTTCGTCGAGGAAGATGGTGCCGCCGTCGGCCAGTTCGAAGCGCCCGATCTGCCGGCTGTCGGCCCCGGTGAACGCCCCCTTTTCCCGCCCGAAAAGCTCGCTTTCGATGAGGTTCGCCTGCAGGGTGGCGCAGTTGACCGTGATCAACGGCCGGTCCTTGCGGGGGCTGCTGCCGTGAATGGCGCGGGCCACCACCCCCTTGCCGGTGCCGGTCTCGCCGAGGAGAAGAACCGTCGCCTGCATGGGCGCCACCTGCGCCACCTGGGAAAAGAGATGGGAAAGGCGACTGCTTTGGCCGATGAGCTGGCCGAGGTTGTGCTGCCGGGCAACCTCCTTATCCAGGTAGATGTTCTCAGCCTGGAAGCGGTCTTTCAGTTGTTTCATTTCCGCCATCGCCCGCAGGAGTGAGGCTTGCACCTCCCGACGTTCATCTATTTCGAGCAAGAGCTGGGCGTTGGCCTTGCGCAGCTCGGTTGTCCGCTCTTCCACCGCCTGTTCCAGTTTCTTGTTGTAGTTCTCGAGTTTTTTGTACAGCAACCGCACTTCCAGCATGTTGTGGATCCGCGTCTTGACCTCAACCAGATCGAAGGGCTTGCTGATGAAATCTTTGGCGCCGTTTTGCAGGGCACGCAGCTTGTGGCCGGGGTGAGCGGTGAGCACGAGAACCGGCAGATAGCCAGCGGGATCGTTCGCCCTGAGGGCTTCCATCACCTGGAAGCCATCCATGCCGGGCATCTGCAGATCGAGCAGGATCAGATCGTAGGGGTTCTCCCGATGCAGGAGACCGACCTCCCGTGGATTCATCGTCGAGGCAACGCAGGCGTAGCCGGTTTCACTCAGCAACTGCTCAAGCAGGCTGACATAGGACGCCTGGTCGTCAACGATCAGGATGCGGGCCTTCAGAATGTCGGACTCGGTATTCATGACCTATCCCCTTTTCAGCGGCATGGATACTCTCGTTTTGGCGAACACCAGCGCCTGATCCAGCGTCTCCATGAACTTGTTGACGTTGAGCGGTTTGGTGAGGTAACGGAAGAATCCGGCCTCCAGCCCCTGCTCGATGTCCCGGGGTATGGCATTGGCGCTGAGGGCAACGACCGGAATATGCGCCGTTGCCGGGTTTTCGGTCAGGATCTTCAGTGCCTCCAGTCCGCTGAGGCCCGGCAGGTTGATGTCCATCAGGATGACATCCGGCAGCAAGGCGTGCGCAATCTCGATGCCGCGGTTGGCGTCGCCCGCACTCAGAAAACGGATCTCGGGCCGGCGGGCAATGATATCCTCGACCAGCATCAGATTGGCCGGGTTGTCCTCAATGTAGAGCAGGGTGTGCACCGGCAGGTCGTTCCCGCCCTGGGCCAGGACGGCCGCGGTCGGTGCGGATTGGTTGGCGCCGGCGTCAGGGAACTCATCGGTCCGGTTCAGTTCAACCCAGAACACACTCCCCTCCCCGACGCTGCTTTCCACGCCGATGGCGCCTCCCATCAGTTCGACCAGCCGCTTGCAGACGATCAGGCCGATGCCGGTCCCTTCAATGTTGGTTTCTTGGCCAAGGCGGTTGAAGGGCTGAAAAAGCTGCGCCAGCTGGCCCGTATCGAGTCCCGCGCCGGTATCCCGGACGCTGATGCGAATTGTCTCCGGACTGCTCAAGGCACTTTCGACGGTAACCGTTCCCTCCACCTTGTTGTATTTGAGCGCATTGGAAAGAAGATTGATGATCACCTGCTTGACCCGCGTCCGGTCGACCTTGATGAAACAGGACCTGTCGGCAGGGGCAAAGACCACGCGGATGCCATGCTTTTGCGCCTGCGGCTCGATCATGACCTCGCATTCGCGCAGGACTTCCGCCAGCGACACCGGTTCCAGCGACATCGACAGTTTTCCCGACTCGATCAGCGAGAGATCGAGGATTTCATTGATCAGGTCCAGCAAATACCACCCGGCCTTGAGTATCTGATCGAGACTGCGCGTCTGTGCGGGGGTCGGGGGCGGGGCGCCGGATTCCATGAGCTGGGCAAAGCCGAGGATCGCGCCGAGGGGCGTCCGCAGCTCATGGCTCATGCTGGAGAGGAAATCCGATTTGGCCAGGTTGGCTTTTTCCGCCACGCACATGGCGCGCTCCAGCTCCGTGTTCTTGTCCTGCAGAACCTGCTCGAGCCGTGTCCGTTCCGCTTCCGCCCGCTTGCGCTCGGTAATGTCCTCCATCGCCAGCAGGATAATATGAGAGCCGATATTTTTACGGAAGATCTCCCGGGCATTGAGCAGAATGGTTTTGCGGCCGATGCCGGGAAAGTCGTGCTCCACTTCAAAGCCATTGAAGACGGTATCGTTGGGGAGGATCTCCTCGAACAGGACCCGCAGCCTGGGGATGTCCCACTGCCGGTTGCCCAGGTCGTAGATGAAATGCCCGATGGTTGCTTCGGGCGTTACTTTGAAGGAAGCGTAAAAGCTGTGATTGGCGGTGAGAATTTTCAGGTCGGAACTCAGCACCACCAGGGGACTGGGCACGGTTTCGACGATGTTCTCGGCATATTCACGGGCCTCCTTGATTTCCGCTTGCAACTGCTTGCCCGCCGTGCCGTCAACGATCGATGAGTGGATGTAGCCGCTTTTATGATTGGTCGGGTCAGCCGCACTCTGCAGCTGGCCGCAGATCACCGCGCCGTCTTTTCCCACCAGCCTGATTTCACATTTCTGCAAACCCTGGCCGTGCAAAACAGCGGCAAGGTGCGCGGGGAAAACCGCTCGGCCCTCCGCATCCGCCATGAAACCGATGAATGGTCGATTGGTCAGCTGTTGTCTCTCCACCCCCAGCATGCGGGCGCCGGTAAGATTTACCTCGCGGATTACTCCGCGCGCATCGAAGGTGAAATAGGCGACCGGGGCGAAGTCGTAAAGATCGGAATATTTATTCCGCGAGATTTCCGTCTCCTCGCGCGCTTGCTTCAGCTCCTCATTTTGCATCTCTAGTTCGATCTGCTGGGCTTCGAGCTCCAGTTGGGCCCGGATCAGCTCCTGGTTGTGCGCCTCCACCTCGAGCTGGCAGGTTTCAAGCCCATGGTCGGGCGCCGGCAGCGCCTGCTTGGATCGAAGCGGCTTTTCTTGCGACGCAACAGCAACTTGCCCAGCCCCGCCCAATACTTTTTTTGATTTTTTCATGTTGTTAGATATATCAGCATTCCCCCAATAAAGCCTCAAGATTCTGATTGACGAACCTTATAAGCCCCTAACTCGCCTCCAGATGTTGTGGCTCCCACTGTATTTGACGGCCAGGCGCCGGTCGCCGCTTCCTTGGATAATTGCTCCCCTGCAGGGCAATCCCCTGTTTCCATTGGCGAATATAGCCGCAGAATGCCTCTCCTGTTGGTTGGCAGGCTATTTGCTCTTTAATCGAGATAAGAGCGCTTGGGGCAAAAGGGTTTGAGGAGGGGCAAGAGAGATAGATTCAATAGGCAATGGGCATGCAATCTGGCAGGTGCCTGTGAAGGTAAAGATCTGCAGGCGAAGTATAGAGATGGTTACCTATAGATGGTTACCAACGGAGGTACATTCAGATGAAAAAGATTTTAACCTGTTGTTCGATGGTACTGATCATGTTCGGTTTTTTGGTCGGATGTGCAGATGACAACGGAGGATCCACCCCGGCAGTGATTCCACCGACCGTTGCGACTCCCCCCACCGTGACGCTGACCGTTCCGGCCAGAGCGGTTACGGGTGTGCCGATCAACCGGGACCTGGCCGCCACCTTCAGCACGGCGATGGACCCGACAACGATCAACGACACCACCTTTACTTTGCGAGTATTCAACAGCTCCGGCGTCCCGGCCATCGTCACGGGCGCGGTCACCCTGGACTCGGCCGGTATCATTGCGACCTTTAACCCGACCAGCGATCTTGCCACGGCGACGACCTACACGGCCATGATCGCCAAAGAGGTCAAGGATCTCGCCGGAACCGCCATGGCGGCGGAGTACGACTGGAGCTTTACCACCGCATTGACCGCCGACACCACCAGACCGACCGTCCTGTCGACCGCCCCTGTCGACCTGGCCGCCGCGGTCGCGATCAACAGCGCCGTCACCGCCACCTTCAGCGAAGCGATGAACTCGGTCACCATCGTCTCCCCGGCAACCAGCTTTACCGTGGAGGAGACGCTCAGCGGCACTCCCGTCGCCGGCGTCGTGACCTACCTGGGGGCGACGGCGACCTTCACGCCGGCCGGTGATCTCCTGCCCGCTACCGACTACCTGTCAACGATCACCATCGCAGCCGAAGACCTGGCCGGCAATGCCATCGCGGTGGATTATCTCTGGGACTGGACAACCGCCGCTGAGCCGGATATCGAGCCGCCGACGGTGACCGTTACCAACCCCGCCGACCTGGCCACCGAGGTTCCGATCGACAAAACCATCAATGCCACCTTCAGCGAAGAAATGAAGCAGGCGACGATGATCAACACCAACTTTACCGTCCAGGAGACCGACACCGAAATCCCGGTAGTGGGGACGGTCGCCTACGATGTGCAGAACAACATTGCGACCTTTGTTGCGGACAACCCGCTCATCGCCGACACGGAATATACGGTCACGGTCACCGACCAGGCCACCGACCTCGCCGGCAATGCACTGGTCGTACCGGCAGAAAACGACCTTCCCGTGCCGAACCCCTGGACCTTTACCACCGCGGCCGAAATCCTCGAGCCGGAACCTTTGGCGATTAATCTCCGGGGTGCCGCCACCTTCGGGCTGGCCGCGCGGGCAGGACTGACTTCCACCGGCGTGACCGTGATCAACGGTGATGTTGCCCTTTCTCCTAATGCCCTGTGTACCGACGCCACCGGCAACGCCGGCGCCTCCCAGGACTGCCTGGTCCAGACCTACTCCAGTCCCACCGGGATGACGGTCAACGGCTCCATTTACTGGTCCGGCGATGCTTTCGACAATGGCGGAACCGCAGATTCGGTTACCAACGACTTGAGTATCGCCTGGACCGAGGCCCGGGATAAAGTCGACACCGAGGGGCCGGTCGCCGGCGATGAGCTCGGCGGGAAAATCTTCGAGCCCGGCGTCTATCATAATGCGACCCTCGGTTTGCAGGCTGGCGGGACTGCCACTTTCGACGCTTTGAATGATGCGAATGCCATCTTCATCTTCAAGGTCGACAGCTCTTTTGTCGACTCCGGAACCCTTCTCCTGCCGACGGAGATCGTGTTGATCAACGGCGCCCAGGCCAGAAACGTCTGGTTCGTCACCGGCCTGGACATCACCATCGGCTCGGGAACCACCTGGTTCGGCAACATCCTCGCCGGTCGGGACGCGACGGTTAACGACGGCTCGACGGTGACCGGCAGAGTCCTGGCCGGGGCCAGCGGCGCAGGCGCCTTCGTCCTGACCGGCGCCGCCGACCCGTCGGTGACCACCATAACCGTCCCTGAGTAAACCCCGGCTCTCTCCCCGCCTGGTGCAGGCGGGGGAGAGAGCCGACGCTATCGGCAATCAAGATTCAGATGCGCACATCCGCTCTCAAGTTTCATGGAGGCTTCAATGAGAACACGTCCGATTTCCAAAAGGAAGCAGCTGACAGGTACCCTTCTCGGTCTGTTCCTGCTCTCCCTCACCACCCCCGGCTTCGCCGAGAACCGCGCCGGCGCCTACTCCTTGTCCCCCCTGGTCGGCGGCCATACCTTCGACAGTAAGCAGGATCTGGAGACCAGCCCGACCTTCGGCCTGCGGGCCGGCTACAACTTCACCGAAAACTGGGCAGCGGAGGCGGTCTTCAGCTACACCCTCGCCGAAGCCGAGCAACCCAACTTCCCGGAAACCGACGCCTACAGCTATGGCGTCGACGCTCTGTACCATTTCAACCCCCGCGGCAATTTCGTGCCGTTCCTGGCTGCCGGGCTCGGCGGCACCACCTTCGAGCGTCCGGCCAAAGGCCTTGGCGACAGCTCCGAGTGGCTGTTCAACTACGGCGTCGGGGTAAAGTACTTCATCGCCGACTCTGTGGCTCTGCGCGGCGATGTCCGGCACGTAGTGCTCCCCGACGATTCTCTCGGCAACCTGGTCTACACGGCCGGCGTCACCTTCCTGCTGGGTGGCGAGAAGCAAGCCGTCGCCTCCACAGACCGCTTATCCCAGGATGCGGCCAAAGACACCACGGCCCCTTTTGTGACCCTGGCAATCCCCTTTAATGCTTCCACGGGTGCTCCTGTGCATGCCAAAACACGCATCGCCTTCAGTGAGGCGATGGACCCGGCAACGATCAGCACCGAGACGTTCAGCCTCCATGAGGGGGAAAAACCGATTGCCGGGACCGTTCTCGCACCCAGCGACACCTCGGCGAGCTTTACCCAGGCCAGCAACCTCACCCCCGCTACCCTGTATACCGGCAAGCTGACCACCGGGGCCAAGGACCTGGCCGGCAATCCCCTGGCCAGCGACTATGTCTGGAGCTTTAAAACCGCTCCGGCTTCCAGCTCGGAAACCAACGTCATCACCATCAACAAGTTTGTCATGCTTGAAGATACCCATTTTGCCCATGGCAAGGCGACTCTGACCCCGAAAGGGAAGCAGTTGCTGGAGCAGAATGTCCTGATCATGAAACAGAATCCGGACCTGAAGGTTCGCCTCGCCGGCTATGCCTCTGCCGCCGGAACCCTCGAATACAACCAGGCCTTGAGCGAAAGGCGGGCCGCTGCGGTCATGACCTACCTTCTCAAGGACGGGGGAATTGCGCCTGAGCGTATGGACACCATCGGCTATGGCGAGACCAGGCCGGCCATGTATGAACCAATCCCGGCCGACATCCAATCCGCCGAAGCCAAGGCGAACCGAAGGGTGCTGTTTGAAGTCATCGTGAAGTAATCCGGAACCAGGACAAGAGGGCAGACCGGCCCCAGACGGGTCTGCCCTCTTGTCGCATTTCAAGAAGTTTTCCGGGATAAAGCAGGGAACCATTCGGGAAGATGCTTGCAAGAAGGTAGAAAACGCCTTTGAGGGAAACCATAATGGACAAACGAAAGGCCTACGAATTCAAGCTGGCGGCCCAATTGGACGAATGGACCGCGCAAGTGGCCCTGTTCAGGGCGCAGGCGGACCAAGCCACGGCCGAGGCGAGGGTCGATTACATCGAAATTACTGAAAACCTGCAACGCCGGCACGATGAGACCAGGGGCAAGCTGCAGGAGTTGCAGGGCGCCAGCGAGAAAACCTGGAAAGAGATCAAAGTCGGCGCCGAAAAGATCTGGGCAGAAGTGACGGACGCCTTCCAGAGCGCCGCTACCAGGATTAAATAGGGGGCAGGGGCGGGATCGTGCCCCAGGGCACTGGGGTACGGCGCATCTCGTGGAACCGTTGTAATCTGTCTTCGTGGCTCAGCATGATGCTCTCCTTTCCTGTCAATCTTGTTTCCATTGTTAGCAGGAAGGGCCGCAAAAAACAGGCTACAATTTGCTTGTAACTTTCTTTGGTTCTCGGGAGTTCAACCTTTCCTTGATATGACGTTGTGAAAGCGCCGGTAAAAGCCGGCAAGGAAGCACGCCCACATCCATCCCCAGCGAACGACCGGAACGGGGAGCACTATATGAAACAGTTGTCGGAGTTAGTAGAGCTAGTTAATGCCAATAAATGGCTTGCCTTTCAAAATAAAGAGAAAGAAAAGCTGGAGGCAGAGTTAGTCATCGCCAACAATGAACTCGCCTTTCAAAATGAAGAGAAGGAAAAGCGGGCGGCGGAGCTAGGCATCGCCAATAAAGAGCTCGCCTTTCAGAATGAAGAGAAGGAAAAGCGGGCGGCAGAGTTAGTCATTGCCAATAATGAGCTCGCTTTTCAGAATGAAGAGAAGGAAAAGCGGGCAACAGAGCTTAATAACCTGGCCTTCTACGACACGCTCACTGGCCTGCCCAACCGGCGGCTTTTTCTGGATCGGCTCCATCGCGCATTGGCCACTAGTCAGCGTAGTGGTCGGGATGGTGCGCTGATGTTCATTGATCTGGACAATTTCAAAGACCTCAACGACACCCTCGGCCATGACTTCGGGGACTTACTGCTACAACAGACAGCGCAACGCCTGGAGTCCTGTATTCGCGTAAACGACACCGTGGCACGACTGGGTGGCGACGAGTTTGTGGTAATGCTGGGAGACCTGAGTCGGCAACCCATTGAAGCCGCATTACAGGCAAAAGCCGTCGGTGATAAAATTCTCGCTATGTTTAATCAGCCTTACCTTCTTACCACGCACGAATACCACAGCAGCCTCAGTATCGGTGCGACCCTTTTTAACGATTACGCCAAGTCTGCGGAAGAACTGCTGAAACGAGCCGACATCGCCATGTATCAGGCAAAAAAGGCAGGCCGCAACACCCTGAGATTCTTTAACCCGCAAATGCAGGACGTCATTAACGTCCGCACATCCCTCGAGGGCGATTTACGCAAAGCACTTGAGAACCAGGAATTTCAGCTGTATTGCCAGGTTCAGGTGGACAGTTCACACCGTCCGTTTGGCGTGGAGGCATTGATTCGCTGGATACATCCAGATCGCGGTTTGGTGTCTCCCGCTCAATTTATTCCGCTGGCGGAAGAATCTGGTTTAATCCTGCCCATCGGGCAATGGGTGCTGGAGACGGCTTGTTCCCGGCTCCAGGTATGGCAGCTAGATGCGCTAACCCGCGAACTGGTTCTGGCGGTCAACATTAGTGCCGTGCAATTCCACCAAGCCGATTTCGTGGCACAAGTGCAGTCGCTCGTGCAAAGCCATGCCATCGACCCGACGCGACTCAAGCTGGAAATCACCGAAAGCTTGTTGTTGAAGAACGTCGAGAACGCCATTGCAACCATGAGTGCATTGAAAGAAATCGGTGTCAGCTTCTCACTGGACGACTTTGGCACCGGCTCTTCGTCCTTGCAATACCTCAAGCGTCTGCCGATCGATCAGCTCAAGATCGATCAGTCGTTCATACGCGATATCGCCACGGATAGCAGCGACAAAGCGATTGTGTGCGCCATCATTGCCATGGCGCACAGCCTGGAACTGGACGTTATTGCCGAAGGGGTGGAAACGGAAGGTCAACGACAATTTCTCCTGGACAGGAATTGCACTCACTACCAAGGGTATCTGTTTGGCAAGCCGGTACCGATTGAGCAGTTTGAGGCGTTACTGAGGCAGGGTTGGCATACGCAATTAGCGAAATGACGGTATCTCCTATGTGTCGCTTCCAGGATTGGATAATTTCCCTTATCGAATCGAATCCTGATCAAGCCAGGCCCTGCTGCTCGAAGCTTCTGCGCATTCTGAATTGCCTGATCGAGAAAGAAGTCGCGACGAAGAGGAGCACGGTGCTAGGCTGTGGCAGGTCACCAATCGGCCGTGCGCCAAATGATCCCTGAAATCGGAGTTTAGATTGAGGGCAAGAGGTCTGAAGGCGAACGGTCCCAAGAGGAAGAAAGTCCAAAATTTGGGGCTTTTTCGGGGGATTTAACATGGAACTGTTTCAGCGGGTGCTGCTGGTCGATCCTGGGACCGGTTTCTACAAAATAAAAAGATATGGCTTCGACCGCTATTTCGGCCCCGTCGATCTCGGCATCCATCTGGCCGAGGAGTACCAAAGCCTCAATTTCGGCGTCGGCGTCTTTGCCGGATCGGTCCTGCCTGGCTCCAACCGGCTGTTCGTCACCGGCTTTTCCCCCTGCTGGCAAGGCCACTACATCAGCGCCATGGGGGGAGCGGGGCTGGTGTTCGACAATCTCGGGATCAACATGCTCAGCCTGGTGGGCAAAGCCCCGGTTCCTTCGGTTCTCTGCCTGAACCGCAAGCATGGCGAAGAGATCGAGGTGGAGGTGGTTGCCGTCGATGTGCAGGAGATCTGGGAATCGGGGCGAACCGGCGTCTATGCGCTCACCGACCGGGTCCATGAGATGTTCGCCGAACGCTACGAAAACGATCCGCGGATTCTGGTCACCGGCCCGGCGGCGCTGCAGACCGACATGGGAGGGATCATGTCGGTCCCCATCAGCCAGGGGAAGATCGGCCATGTCGACACCTGGGCCGGCCGCGGCGGCTTCGGCAGCGCCATGGTGCAGAATCACGGCATCGTGGCGATCATCTACGGCGGCACCCTGGTGGACGAGGACTTTCGCGACAAAAAAGTGGCCGATGAATGGTTTCGGAACAAGTACAGCCTGCGCCTGATGCAGAAGGATATGGAGGTCACCGCCAAGTACCGCTACGACGAAAAGCTCAAGACCGGCGGGACGTTCGGCGTCAACTACACTAATGTGGGGGGGAAGATCCTCGCCTTCAACTACCGCACCATTTTCTGGAGCGAAGAAGAGCGCCAGAGCCTGCATCGGAACCTGGTGGTCGGCCACTACCTCAAACAGTTCAACGAAGAGACCATCCAGCCCCGGCAGCAGGCCACCTGCGGCGAGCCGTGTGTCGCCGTCTGCAAGAAGATGAACGGCATCTACAAAAAGGATTACGAACCGTACCAGACCATGGGTCCCCTGTGCGGCATCTTCGACCAACGGGCGGCGGAAAAGCTCAACCGTCGCTGCGACGCCCTCGGCTTCGACGCCATTTCCGCAGGTGGGGTGCTGGCCTGGCTGATGGATCTGCTCGACGAAAAAGTGCTGACCCCCGAGGAGCTCGGCGTCTCCCGCCTCCCCCGTTGGCAGATGAAGGGTTTTGCGGTGGCAGCCGACTCGATGCACAACGCCGAACTCGGCTGCGAACTGCTCGACGCCATTCTGGAGCGCCGCGGCCTGCTCGACTTTCGGGAAGGGGTGCGTAAATGGAGCCGGATCCAGTCGGCGGCGAAGGGGACGAACCTGCATGACCGCCTGGTGTATGTGGCCCTCAACCGGCGGGGGTGGATGGTTCCCAACCAGTACTGGGTCTCCGGCGTGCTGGCGCCGATGGCCATCATGGGGAAGTACTACATGATCTACAGCTACGACTTCATCCCGCCGCGGACATTGGGCAAAATGTGCGCGGAGCGCATGAAGAAGGAGCTCATTCTCGACAACCTCGGCACCTGCCGCTTTCACCGCGGGTGGGCCGAAGAGATGCTCCCCGAGGCGGTGGGCTCCCTGTACGGCTGCAAGGACGAGTTCCTGCGCGCCATCGACGTTCTCGCCAGCCGACTCAACAGCCGTAACAGCCCGATTTTCTGGGAATCGAGGAGGAACATCGATTATCTGCACACTTTTCTGAAACGGAAGATGGAGGTGGACAAGGCACAGGACCCCCGGCTGGGGGAATGGCTGGAGAAGTTCGACCGGGACAAGGTCGAGGCCGCCCGGGAGTTCTGGTACGAAACCCTTAAGGGAATCGACGAGAGCCTGCGGGAGTTTTTCTGAACAGGGGTTATTCAACCTCCCAAGAAAGGAGCGGCGTTATGGCGAGTTTACCCAGCGCTTTTCGAAAAGCACCTGCCGATGGCCGCAGAGAGATCCTTCATCTGAACAGGCTTGATCAGGACGTCGTCCATACCCGCATTCAGGCATTCCTCTTTTATTTCAGGACGGGCATGGGCGGTCAGCCCGATGATGAAGGTGCGCCTCGCTCCGTCTTCTGCTTCCTTTTTGCGGATCGCGCTGGTCGCCTCGATGCCGTCCATTTCCGGCATCTGAAGATCCATCAGGATCAGATCGAACCTCCCTTGCTCATATCTTTCTAAAGCCTCA